>JALYSE010000315.1 GCA_030854955.1 Fibrobacterota bacterium
GCTCCAGGAGGCGCCAGGGGCGCTTCCTGGAGTATGGCCGGGCCTGGTCGCCGAATACATGTCCTTGCGGCCGTTCCTAGGATCCCATCTGCGCCATACGCGCCTGGAGTTGGAAGCCGGGGAAACGCCCGCGTTACGGGTGGTGTTTCAGGAGCGATCCGCCTTCTCGCTAGTAGGGGACGATGCGGATTTCAAGAAATCCATCCAGACCTTCCTCGCGGGCAAGGTCAAGGCCGGGCAGGATTACCCGTTGCGGTTCTCGCTCGACGAAGAAGCAGCCGCTACGACGGCGGCCATGGATCCCATTCCGGTGCCCTACGGGGGACCGGTCGATCCCGCAAGGCGGGAACCGATCATCAATTTCATCAGAGACACTTTCGAAGGACGCCCGGTAGGCTGAACCCGGCCTGGGCCGAAGTCCGAGATTCACAAAGGAGCATCGCATGGACATGAAGAAGATGATGAAGGAACTGCAAAAGATGCAGGGCAAGATGGCCAACGTGCAGAAGGAGATGGAAACCGCCCTGTTCGAAGCCGAAGTGGGCGGCGGCATGGTCAAGCTCGCCATGAACGGCAAGTACGAAGTGCAATCCGTGAAACTGGCGAAAGACGCGGTCGACCCGGACGACGTCGAGGCCCTGGAAGACCTGCTGCTGGCCGCTTTCAATTCCGCCAAGTCCAAGGTGGACGAAGCCTCCTCGGAAAAGATGGGCGGTCTGACCAAGGGACTAGGCATCCCCGGCATGTAACGAGGGTCGGAATCCTGGATTGAGGCCATACTCGTCCAGTTTTCGTTGTTCTAAGCGCAACTATCTACAAAGCCTCGGTACCGTCCCGGGAATCCGTGGAAAATGGGCAAACGGTACCGCGTTTTTTAAGTTTAAGGACTGATGGACGCCTTCATAACGACCCTGAAATTCCTGGTTCCCTTGGCCTATCTGATCACCACGGCCACCTACGCTCGCCTCTTCTTTTCTCCGGAAGAAGCCCGGTACGCGGGCAAAGCCCAATCGGGGCTCGCCATCTCCCTGATCCTGCACACGATATTCCTGATCGCCCTGGGTATCCACCTCAATCGCTGTCCCCTGGGAACGGTGGGTGAAGGACTGCTGTTCCTCGCCTGGATCCTGGGCACCATCCACTTCCTTTCGGAATGGCTCGCGGACACGCGACGCCTGGGCCTTTTCACACTTTTACCCACCACGGTCTGCGTATTGGCCGCGTTGTTCCTGCTGCGGCCGGATTACGCCCTGCCGCCGCAACTCCGCAGTTCCCTATTGGCCTTCCACATCGTGGCGAGCCTCGCCTCTTACGCCTGCTTCAGCATGGCCGCCATCCTTGCTTCCATGTACCTGGTCCTCCACAGCAAGCTCAAGCACAAGAACTTCGATATCACCTTCCGAAAGCTTCCGCCCCTGGAGAAGCTCGACAAGCTTTCCGCCAACTGGTCCTTTCTGGGCAGCGCCACCATGGTCGCCAGCTCCATCATCGGATTTGTCTGGGTACGCAAGGACGGCTTGGCCGGCATGACCCTCAAGGAACTGACCATCTATCTGGTGCTCGCCGTATTCCTGGGGGCGGGCGTTTCCCGTCGCATGTTCGGCCTCAGAGGCCGCCGCCATGCCATCGTGATCCTGATGGGGTTCCTGGTCCTGTTGCTCACCAACCTCCTGGGAACCCATGGGTTCCGCCACTGATATGGAAACGAGCCGGGAGAATCTTCCTGCCCATGCCTTTGTGCTGGGAGCCAACCATCTGACGGCCTCGGTCGCATTGCGCGACCGCCTGCTTATTTCGGAGGATGAGCTTCCCGATTTCTGCCGCGCCGCGCTCAAACTGCCGGGGATGCGCGAAGTGGTGGTGCTTTCCACTTGCAACCGCACGGAAATCTACGGCATCAGTTCGCAACCCTCCGTGAGCCGGCAGCTCATTGAGACGCTATGGGCCGCTGGCAAGGGTGTGAGCGAGGACGAGATCCGCAACCACGGCTATTTCCTTTCCCAGGGGGAGGCCGTGCGCCATCTCTTCCGGGTGATCGGTTCCCTGGATAGCATGGTGCTCGGCGAGATGCAGATTTTCGGGCAGATCAAGGAAGCCTACCGCGTGGCCGTGGAGCATCGTTGCGTTGACTTTTACCTGAACCACCTGTTCCAGACCGGCATCCACGTGGGAAAGCGGATCCGCAGCGAGACAGCCATTCATGAAGGCGCGGTGAGCATCAGCTACGCGGCCGTGGAACTGGCCAAGAAGGTTTTGGGCGAACTCAAGGGAAAGACCGTGGGCGTGGTCGGCGCCGGAGAAATGGGTGAACTGGCCGCCCAGCATCTGCACAAAGCCGGCGCGGTGAAATTCGTGTTCTTCAATCGCACCTTGGCCTCGGCGGAAAAACTGGCAGCCGGATTCGGCGGGGAACTGTGCCTGCTTTCCGAACTGGACAAGCGCCTGGCCCATTGCGATATCGTGGTTTCAGCGACCGGGGCGCCGGACATCGTCATCTCCAAAGCCCAGGTCCAAGAGGCCGCGCGTCACCGCGGAGGCCGCCCCATTTTCCTCATCGACATCGCCGCACCCCGGGACATCGATCCCGCCGCGGGGGAAGTATCGAACGCTTACCTGTTCTCCATCGACGATTTGAAGAGCGTGGTCAACGAAAACGTGGCCCTGCGCAAGGATTCCTCCCGGCGGGCCCTGGCGATCATCGAAGAGGAATCGTCCAAGGTAGAGAATTGGTTCCAGGGGTTAGACATCGTTCCCACCATCAAGAACCTGCGTGACAAATACAATGTCATCGCCGACAGGGAAATCGAGAAATGGGCGGCGGGGCAGTCCGAAGAGACGCGCCGCCAACTGGAGGCCCTGGGCCGCAGCCTCCTTAACAAGTTCCTCCATCACCCGACCACCCGGCTCAAGCTGCTGGGCGAAAGCGGAGACGGGAAACGCGCGAGTTACTTCGCCGGAATCCTGTTCGCCTTGACGGAGGAGGAGCGATTGCAATCGGGAGACGCCAGGAACGGCGGAGCGGGACAAAGTCCCGGCAAGGAAAGCGGAAACGGCGATGAAGACGGGTAAGGATAATGTGGTGAGCGCGAAAAAAACCTTGGTGATAGGCACGCGCGGCAGCGCCCTGGCCATGACCCAATCCAACATGATGGCGGAAGCGTTGCGAACGGCACACAAGGGGCTGGAGGTGCGCCTGGAGGTCATCAAGACCGCGGGAGACGCGGACCAACGCACCAAGTTGCACGCCTTTCCGGGAATGGGCGTGTTCGTGAAGGAATTGCAAATGGCCCTCCTGGAAGGGACCATCGACTGCGCGGTGCATTCCCTCAAGGACGTGCCCGAAGACGAACCGGAGGGGCTGGTCCTTGCCGCCTTCCCCGAACGGGAGGACGCGCGGGATGCGTTTATTTCCGACGGCCGATCCTTCCGGGACCTGCCCAAGGGATCCAAGGTGGGCACGGGATCCCCGCGCCGGGTTTTGCAATTGAAGGCCATACGGCCGGACCTGGAATACGTGGCCGTGCGCGGCAACGTGGACACGCGCATCGGCAAGGTGCGAAGCGGCGAGTTACAGGGCGTGGTCCTGGCCGCCGCCGGTCTGCGCCGCCTGGGCCGGGCCGCCGAGATTACCCACCACTTTTCCTTCCAGGAAATGATCCCGGCCATCGGCCAGGCGTCCCTGGGCCTGGAATGCCGCGCCGACGACGAGCGGGTGCTGAAGCTCCTGTCCGCAATCGACCATGATGAAACCCATGACGCCGTTTCCATGGAGCGGGATTTCATGAAGCGCGTGGGAGGCGGCTGCAAGGTTCCCATGGCCGCGCATGTCTACCCCTATGGAGACGGCCTGCGCATGCTGGCGGTGCTGGGCAATCCCGTAACCGGAGCCATGGCGCGCATCGAACAAACCATCCACGATGACGAAGAAGATGAGCTTCTCGAAGAAGTGGCCGTGCGCATGGAAGAGGAATGCCGGACCAAGGGAATTCCTCTGCCTCACGACCTGCCCGCGCATTATCTGCTGAACGGCGGAGACCCGCTCGCTGACGGAGAGCCCTGAGGTGGCATTGGTCATCAAC
>JALYSE010000316.1 GCA_030854955.1 Fibrobacterota bacterium
TATCTCCCCAATTTAGAATCACGTCCCACCACCCCCGGAGAGCAAGGGGAAATCGCACCCCTTTTTTTGACCTCGAAACCAAATTCCGAAAATTCCAATCACTCCGATAGAATCATTAAGGACCAAAGATAGAGTTATGGGAAGACCACATAGTGACGGGCTTGAATACTTCGAGCACGACGTAGACGCTTCAAACGACGAGAAGATCGAATCTATGGAGGCCCTCTATGGATCGGCCGGGTACGCGTTCTATTTCAAGATGGCCGAGCGCATATATCGCGCCGGCGGGATGCTCTTAGTTTCTGACGCAGAAATCCGGCAGATACTCGCCAGAAAATGTTTATGCGCCGTTGATGAGTGGTCGAAGATGCTTGCGTCGGCCCTTAAGATCGGCCTTTTCGACGCAAAGATTTACGATACAACCTGCGCGATAACATCTAATGGGATCCAAAAAAGGTGCCAGAAAGTTTTCGATAAGCGCCAAAAAATGGCGTTTAAATATCAGAATCGAGTTTCTGCCGCAGAAACCCCTCCAGAAACTCCGCTAGTAGAGAAGAGTAGAGTAGAGAAGAGTAGAGTAGAGATTAAGAAGAAGAAGACAGCAAAAGCCATTCTGGGGGTAGTTGAAGCTGGAAATTTGATGCCAGCCAAAAGAGACCCCGAAAACATCGAAGCCACCAAGGCGCTCATCAAGCCGCGGAAAGTCAGCACTCGAATTCCCGAGGATTGGACGCTACCCGCTGGAATGGTGGAATGGTGCGCGGAAAACAATCTCCCCGGCCCGGAGTATCAGCGGCCCATTTTCATCGACTACTGGCGCTCCAAAGGCGAAGCGCGGGCGGATTGGCCCGCCACCTTCCGCAACTGGATGCGCTCACCCTATCGGAAAGACGAGGCAATTAATGCAAAAAATGGAAGCAGCGGGAGAAGTTCTAGCGCGTTTGAGTCCGCGGCCCAGCGGAACGCAAGGAAGCTCCGGGCAAACCTCGGACTCGATGAATCGCCGGGCGATTATCAAACGGCAACTAGTGGCTTTTTATCTGTCCTGCCGTCGGGAACAACCGGAGTCGGACATGTTTGAAATCGAGATCGATTTGGCTTGCCGGGACTGGGAGGAAATTCCTACAGAGCACATTCCGGACGTCTGCGCCGAGGCAAGGAAGCGATCTGGGTCGTTTTTGCCCTCTAACGGCCTCGTGGCGACCGTTTGGCGTGCTGCCCAGGCGGAGAGCCGCCGTCCGAAGTCAAAGCCCTTCACGGCCCTCCCAGCGCCATCTAGGACGAAAGAGGAAATTAAGGCGATTGAGCGGCTTTGTGGCGATATGCGGAACGCCTTGGGTGGTGCCCGTCCGAAGAATTGGACGCCATGAGCTACGCAGCCACCAAGCGATGGCGGGAGAGGCATCCCGAGGAAGCCCGGAGACTGGGCCGGGAATACTCCGAGAAACAGCGCCGCCGCTTGGGGGTCCCCATGCGGCCTAAAGGTGGGCGGGCGGGCACGGCCAAGGCCATCCACGCCAAACGGGAAAAAATGGCGGTAATCATGGCCGAGGCGAAGAAATCAACATGCAACCTAAGGATGAAAAAATGAAGTACAGCGGGGTAGACAAACGCGGCCCGTCCTCAAATTCCGGGTTTTCCGGTGAAGCAACGGCCTTCGGTAGGTCCATGGCGGCGGTCCAGCCGGACTTCCGGGAATCCACCGTTGAATCCGCTCACAAGCGGTTTATGGCGGAAAAACAATTCGTGAAACCGGAAAAGGGATACACCGGGAAGCTTCGGGTACGGGCATGACGAAAGCAGTACACGTAGCAAGCGAGGGGAAACAGGATTACGCCACCCCCACGGAATTGGTGCATCTGATCGCGCGCCGGTTTGGCGTGTCGTTCGTGCTGGACCTGTCCGCATCCTCCGAAAACGCAAAATGCGCGGATTGGATCGATGAAAAAGAAAATTCCCTCGCTCAAAATTGGGCAGAGAGGATTTCCACGAATCCCCCCGGAGAATACGGCCGGGTAAATTGCGCCTGGCTCAACCCCCCGTTCAAGCGGGCTGCCCCCTGGATGGAGAAATGCGCGGCCGAGTCCGCCAAGGGCATGCGCATCGTTTCCCTGACCCTCTCCAGCATGGGATCGAATTGGTACCGGGACCATGTGGAGGGAAAGGCCTTTTCCCTGATCCTCCGGGACCGGGTGACATTCGTGGGATGCAATGACCCGTATACCAAGGAACTGATGGTGACCCTATGGGGATTCGGAATGACCGGCCTTGGCTTCTGGAGCTGGAAAAAGGATTTGCCGGATCCTACGGTCCCAGGGCGGGGTAACTGATGGCCAAATTTGAAAAGGCCCTTCCACGCCTCCTGCATGACGAGGGAGGCAAGGTAGACGATCCGATCGATCCCGGTGGGCGCACGGCCTACGGCATCACCCAAAAATCATGGCATGCCTACCGGAAAAACTGGCAACAGCCGACCAAGGACGTTTTCGACCTGACCCCGGACGATGTGGCGGCCTTTTTTCTGATGGAATACTGGCTACCCCTGAAATGCAAGCTTATTGCCTCCCAGGAGCTTGCTGACCTCCTTTTGTCGATGGCCGTGCTCCAGGGTAGGGGTCCAGCCGTGAGGCGGCTACAATCCCTCCTAGGGGTTAAGGCAGATGGGGTGATGGGAGCCCAATCCATCCTAGCGATAGACCGCTACCCTGGGAACCTCATCCATGACTACTGCGACGCCAACGCGGCATTTTTCGACCGGCTCATAGCCAAGCGGCCAGCGTCGGCCAAGTACCGGAATGGCTGGATGAATCGACTCGCGAAATACAGGAACACAGAAACGAAAGGACGTGCAGCATGAAGGCAGAGATAATTATCCCGAAGGGCTGGAAAAAGCTTCGCCGTGGAGAAATAACGCAGGAAGGTGACCGCTTATTTTGGAGCGTGCATTTCATATGGGACCTGCTCCACCCGGTGTTTTACGGTAAACCGACCGAATCTCGCTGTATTATCCGTCCCATTCCCAAAGCGGCGAAGCCTTCCCCTCAGTCCCAGCCAACAAAGAGGAAAGCGAAATGAGCGAGTTATACCGCCGAATACCTATCGAAGATGAAAAAACGCCCGTTGCTGGCGTGGTATATCACCCCATAGCCGAAAAGAAATTGCGGCGAGGTGAGAACGTATCTCCAATATTCCTAGTGGCCCCATACGAATACGAATCCCCATTACAAGAGATTTGCGCGGCACTGGGATGGCAGGGTGGGACTCTCAATCAAGTAGTTGGTGAGGTTTTGCGCTTGAAAGCAACCTGTAAGGATTCCTTACAAGTTCGCGAGATAGCCTCAACCCCCGTAGCCCCCCAGAAGGAAGCAGTAGATTTGGAAAGGGAGGTTGAACACCTCATAGAAGACTACTTGTTTGATATTTCAGAAAATTACGCAGCAGGTCATGCAGGCCCAATCTTGGAATTTCTCAAATACAACGGCTATGAGATAACCCGGGCCCCCGTAGCCCCAGCCCCTGAAATCCGGGAGGCGATGGAAGCCCTGAAGCGGAGAATCTCGGAGGTGAAATCATGGGGGGAGAGCCCTCACATGGAGCGCTTTTGGGAGGGGCAATTATCCGTGATCTATCAAGTCTTTGACATGCTGCCCACTGTAACCCCCTCAGTCCCAGCCCCTATACCCCAGGCCGAGGGAGGGAAGGTATGAGCAGCGAACCGCTTGCAGCCCAATTCCAGGAAGCGTTACACGCGGTTGTCACCAAGTTTTCCGACGAGGGATTGACTATCTCCGAAGCCTTGGGAGCCTTGGACCTGGTTCACGCTATAATTATTCGGGATGCCCTTAACGGAGCCGAGGAAGAGGAGATATTATGAAAGAGAATCTAGACAAGCCGACTCATTGCCCTTTCTGTAAAAAGCAATTGCAGTGGCATGAATGCGCATTACAATGCATAAACTGCCCTGTGCGATCCAGTTCCATCACAGTCCTATCACATCCCACAGAATACCGCTCCACCCCCAATCCCCCCGTAGCCCCTGCCCCTATACCCCAGGCCGAAGAAAAGAAGATGAGCC
>JALYSE010000317.1:0-335 GCA_030854955.1 Fibrobacterota bacterium
CTGAAGGTTGTGTCCGGTGTCAGGGGGACAGTTCAGCTCCGCTCAATATCTACCTGATCCCATAATCACGCTACTGCCATCAAACAAGGGTGGGGCGTGGAACGGTTACTGTCCTTGGGAACTAGAGTCTCCCTACGGAGTAGGCGGTACATGCCTTCCACGACATGCTCGGGCCAATGGGTCAGGTTGGCCAGGGTCTTCTTGCTGATCTTTCCGCCCTCGCGGTTGGCTTCCCGCAAGAGCAGGGCCGGGGGGAGTTGCGATTCGGGACGGACACGAAGTACATGGAGCAACTCGATCCCTGTCAATGCGTTAAGCCTGATTCGGCTCTGGAA
>JALYSE010000317.1:345-4062 GCA_030854955.1 Fibrobacterota bacterium
GACTAATCGGCTGGAAATGGGGCGAGAAGATTTTCGGCTTCGGAACCAAATAGAGATTCGTTAACGAGTTTTCCAACTCGATGGAAAGTCCTGTCGCCCAGCTTCGATTTTCCACCAAATAGGCGGCGACCATCGATCTTGAAAAAATGACCTGTCTTCGAATTCAAAGAGTGTGGAGTCCTTTTTAGGCTAATCACTTGAGTTATTATGTCGGGAGTGGACGCCCATGCAATGCCCTGCTCTATTAATTTTCGATAAGTGGGATCTGAATAAATTTCGGGGCTATGGCCCAATTGCATATAAAACATTTTAGACTTTCCGAATTGTCGCGTCCAAGCCACGGGCCCGTCTGATTCGGGATTATTGGTTCGAAGCAAAACCGTACTTCCCGAATCAAAATACATTTGTCCATAAACTTCATCCACAACAGAAAAAAATTTGGGTATCCCATTCAATATGGGATGGGTTCCGACTGTTTCCACGTTTATGGTCACGCCTTCACGAAAGGTACTTACAGGATAAGTTATTCCCCCGACGGTATTTTGGTTGTCTCCTAAATAATACCGGGCACCGATTATTTTTCCAAATTGCGGCCATTGAAGATAGTTGACGATGGCATGATGAGTGATGACAAACGGTATTCCCCGTTTGTAAAAAAGATCCAAAAGATTATCCATCCTTTTTTGCGTCATGTTTTGTTCGTAATTGTGGAAAATGATCATGTCATAATTCCAATTGGAGATATCATCGAAAATTGCCGTACCGTTTTCCTTATTGTATTCCACATAATCATACTTGCCCTCAAAGAGGGACATAAGTTCAGTGCGGGGAAAACCATGTCCGCCGGTCAGGACCACCATTTTCAAGCGCGCGTTCGGTTTTGCGGAAACCACCGTTCCTATGATGATCAAAAACCAAAGTAAATAGGTGAGTGGACGAAAGATCTGGATCATTTTGAACCTACAGGGTAGTGAAATGTAGTGAAGTGCCCCGCTTGTATCGCTTGTCCATCCGACTTAAGGGTATAAGCATAAATCCCCGGGGTAAGGGTGGTTCCTGTCCAGGAAAATACCCCTGAAATTCTTCCATGGAGTTGGCCAATTCCATGTCCCTGCAGAGTTTGAATTTGCAGTTCAAAAGGTCCTGGACTTTGAATTCTAAAAGCAAGACTTGATGATTCACCTGAAACGACTCGGACGTTATCAAAACGATTGGTTTGGCTTGCAATGCTCTTTGGGTTTGAATTTCCCGTGGCCACCGGATTCATGGGTCCTAAATTATTTAATGTGTACCAGGCTTGATTCGACCATAAATCTTCGCTTGTCTCTGACTGCAATCCGGTGATTTTCACATGGACGACATAACCCGCCTTGAGCCCATCGACCTTAAGACGGACACGCTTGCCATCTGAGGAAGGGGTTGCAGAGACCAAGGTCAACTGGGCCTTGTCCAACTCAGACCCTCCGTAATCGCCAGTTGGGAGATAACGCCAATGTTTAAGGGAATACTTCGTCGCCACTCCGGCATTAATGGCTGTCTTGGTGAATTCCAGTTCAAACCCATCTGTAACGGATCGGACTGCTAAAAGATCGAAGGGAATTTTGCCATTGGGAACCAGCTTCTGTATGCCAAATTTTTTATCAGCCCAGTTCCAATTTCCGCCCCCCCCCACACCGCCCATATACAAGGCCCCGGCCTTATCATACAACAATCGATTGACACCACAGTCCAGTCCACCGGTAAAACGAAAAACAGCACCTTGATATTCCGCTTGGCCACTGGGTGTATTTATTTTTTCAAGAAAATACCTCTGTACTCCCCCAAAATGCACATCACCGGTCAGCATTTGACCCTGATAAACTCCAGAGGGCACCAAGATAGGTTCGGATGGAGAGAATCCGACTGTACCGTAAGGAACCCAAACCGCTGGAGGAGACTCGGGAACCTTTACAAAGGGGCTTACATAATTATTGAGGTGACCATAAAACCGACCTTTGACCAAATGAATGAGCTTGCACGCTGGCAACCAATTGCCTTGATTGTCGGTAGCAAACATGTCACCGTTGGGTCCGAAGCCAATTCCATTCGGGCTTCGTAAACCACCGGCCAATGGCTCATAACCCTTACCCGGTGTCATCTTAAACCACGAGCCTCGAATAGGTCCACCCGTGGATCCAATATTATTCCATGAGCCTTGAGTCCCATAGAAATCACCATCTTTAAAAAGAGGCCCGTAGGTCCAGTCCTCACTCTTACCCACCGGCATGAGCCATCCATTAACTAGAGTGACGACCTGAGCCATGGAGTCGCCGCCGGGGATTCTTATTTTGGAAAGTTCGGAGCCTTGCATAAATACGATATCGTTCCCTTGTACTTTTAACCCCATTGGCTCATCCAATCCAGAGGCCAAGACTCGGATTTTTGTCCCTTGCGGGCCAGCGGCGAGATTAGACAAAACCATCACTTTACCCGCTATTTCTTTAAACCCTCCCCATGTGCAGATGGCGAGCGATCCATCGGGAAGAAAATCCATGCCTCCAATCCCCTCTTCAAAGGAATCCGGGCGAACATTAACTAGGCTATAACCAGGATGGACCGTTTCTGGAAATTGTGCGTAGGGAGCAGACAAGAATGCGGAAAGGACCCAACAAAGAATAGTAGGAAAGGTGCAAGCGGCTTTTGTCATTCAATCATCCCCTAAGAATTCAGCAATCAGGAAACAACCCTCACTTACTCGAATTCTTTGATTAAAATAGGGCGCGTATGGGTCCAATTCGACCTATTTCTACCACCGGTATTTATTATACAGTAGGGCGCGGTATTTCGAGGAAATGATCCGTTTGGGTTCATCAAGTGCGTAAATCGGCACGGGATAGTGGTTGGGAATACCTCACCGATACGGAAACTAGTCGAAACGGAAATTCCTTAGCGCCAAATCTTTCCCAAAAGGTCAAACCATTTCCCCTTTCCGGAAAACAGCGTTTGCGGCCCCTGGCGCAAAGCTTTCCGCTTGTCTCTCAACAGGAAGGCGTCAACCCGGTTGTTCCGGACGGGGGTTCCCAGCCTAGCCCCGTCCCGGATGGCGATAAAAGCCCCCAATGCCTGCATGGAAACCGCACCACTCCGGGTCGCCCCATTCACGTCCAACCAAGTCGAACCGGGACTGGGATTCATCGAGAGCATCGTGCTTCCCGTATTGTAATACAGCACGCTCCTCGGCCCCAAGGCCGTGTCTCGCGGCGGCATGGGATAAAGGGCCACGTCATCCAGCCAAAATTGGGCGGCCGCCCGGCCCCAATTGAAATCCAGGCGGCATGAGGTGTCTGCGGCGGTGATTTCAAAGGGATGCAGAAAGGATACCCAGGAGGATTCCAAATTAAACCCCCCACTGGCCGCCAATCCCACATAACCGGGATGGCTTTGGCGCGGCAAGATGTTGAGGTTGAATAAAGCCGAGGCCCGCGCGGAAAATTTGTGCAAATACACTTCACCGACTTTTACCGGAAGATTGCGGGGGGCGTAAAGAACTGCCGTGCGGGCGTCCGTGTCTCCCGCGTAGTCCACGCGCAGACTGCCGCTATGTTCCGCCGCGTCAAAAGTCAGAGAAACCGGCGGCATGGGCCAGGCTCTCCAACCTTGGGTACTGGTCGCGAAGTTGTAAGAATAAAGGGCCCTTCCCGCCGTATCGGTGGGTGTGAGGGTAACGGTTCGCTCCCA
>JALYSE010000113.1 GCA_030854955.1 Fibrobacterota bacterium
GCTTCCCAAGGTCAGCGGCTACGACGTCTGCCGATTCATCCGCAAGACCTACCCCCACACCTTCATCCTGATGCTCACGGCCAAGAGCGAGGAGATCAACAAGATCCAGGGGTTGGAAATCGGCGCGGACGACTACGTCACCAAGCCCTTCAGCGTGTTCGAGCTGATGGCACGCTTGAAAAGCATGCTCCGACGGGTTTCTCAAGATGCGGCTACCCCGGCCGCGGCGGGTGCCGACGTGCTGGAATTCGACGACGTGCATATCGATTTCAAGAAATACGAAGCATCCAAGGGCGGACGCCCGATTGAATTGTCCGCCAAGGAATTCCAGATCCTGAAGTACCTGTCCACGCGACGTGGGGAGGTGGTTACCCGCGAAGACCTCCTGCAGGCCATCTGGGGCTATTCCATCGAAAACATGCCCACTACGCGGACGGTCGACAACCAGATCGTCAAGTTGCGGCAGAAAATCGAAGCGGACACGGAGAATCCCCTGGTCATCAAGAGCGTGCGCGGGGTCGGGTACAAGTTCGATCCTCCGGAAGCGAACAGGTAAAGAATTTGAAAATTGAAAATCGCAAGCTGCAAATCGTAAGAGCCGGAAATACCGTGAAGTCGGAGCCCATTGCCGTCTCTCCATCCCCGTGGTACTTGCGGGTTTCCATTTTCCAATTTGCAATTTTTGTTTTGCAATTTTCAATCTGGCTTGGAATAGCGGCCGCGCAGGAGCGCGACATCAACTATAACGCCGAGCAACAGGCCGTGGAATCCGCCCGCCATCTCTTTCGCGTGGAGGGCGATGCCTTGGCCGCACGGCTGCGCCTCATCGCCCTGGCAGCCGTATCGCGCAACGAAGAAGTCCAGACCCAGTCGCGCTTCCTGTTGGGGCGGATCTTCGAGGAATCCGGGGAAAAGGATTCGGCTCTCGCGGCTTACCGTCAGGCCCTGGCGGGCAAAGGCCTGGGACAGCCGGAAAAGCTTTGGCTTTACAAAAGGCTGATGGTGCTGAACCCGTCTTCGATACAGCCCTTGGCCGCCGACCATGCCGCCAAGTCCGGACCCGCCCGGGTGTTTCCGGGAAAGAGCGGAAAGCGCACGGTCTACACCCTTGAATTCCGCGGACCTCCCGACGGCCAATGGGAGCGCGCCAAGGAATTGGGAATCCAGGACGCCAATGGACGCTTCCACTCCTTGGACATCAGGCTTTCCGGCCGGGAGGAAGTGCTGGATGCCGACGCGGATGCTGCCTTGATCCTGAACCACGAATCGCGCAGGGTAACCTTGGTTCCCTTGAAAGGGGGGAAAAGCCATGAAGCCCCGGCCGGAGCCCGGGTTGAAGTCGGAACCATCCTTCCCGGCGAGGCCGGCTCGTTCCTGTTGGTGGGCGCGGGTTCCCTACGCGCCTTTAAGGGCGGAAAGCCTTTCTGGGAAACCCCCTTGGAACAGGAAGGCTGCGCCTGGAGCGCGCCTCCGGAACGATCCCATCAGGGCATCCTCCAATGCTCGGACAACCAGGTGTTCCTGGTCGACACGCGGAAGAAAATCCTGAAGCCCATCTCCGGCATCACGGACAAGGCCTTGCAGGTTTCCTGGGAAAGCGACTATCTGGCGGTGCGCTATATCGACCGGTTCGAGATCCGCAAAGGCTCGGCCTTTGAGAACGTCAAATGGGGACTGCCCAGCCTGCTTCAGGAAAAACTCATCCTCGGCAATGGACGCGCCTACCTCGTCACCACCAAGGGACAGGTCAAGTCCATCATGCTCGAGTCCGGACAACTGGAATGGCAGCGGGAAATGCTCGCGAGTCAGGTGACGACCTTCGACAACGCCCTATTCGCCACCACCTTCGCCCAGACCGTGGTGTGCATGGACATCCGCGGCAAGCCATTGTGGACCTATGAATACGGATGGGATCGCGAACCCGTGCTGCTTCCCACCGAAGAATGGGTGGTTCTCCATTACGGAGATGGAAAGCGCGTCAAGCTGAACCGGGAACTGCTGCGCATCACGGGCAACTCGGACGGATTCAAATTCCAGGAATACCGCGCCAAGGAGACGGAGAAGGACTGGAGGGGCGCGCTCTCGGCCCTCGGAAAGGTCATCACCCTGGAACCGGGCAACGGCGACGCCTGGAAGTACAAGGCCGCCGCCCTCCGCAATATCGGGGCACCGCGCCCGGAGCAGGTCCAGGCATTGGTGGAGGCCGCCCGGTCCCAGGATACTCCCAACTGGGGCAATGGACCCGTTCTGAAGAGCCTTGCCTCCGGATTAGGAGCCAATTGGGTTTGGAAGCGCCAATACGGACCCAAGTTCTATCCGAACCTCATCCCCCACAAGGATTTCTCCTTCTACCTCGAGAACGATAACCAGACCTTGGTCCTGCTCAACCATGAATCCGGAGACCTGATCAATTCTTTTCGTTTCTCGGAGGAACTCGACATGAAGGTGGCGCTCTGGAAAAACGACACTTTATGCGTGAGCAGCCCATCTCGATTGTACCTGCTCTCGCCGTCACTCAATGCGGGCGGCCTGGGACAGTTCCCATTGAAGAATCCGGTTTGCCAGGCCCAGGCGGTGAACGGCGGGCTTGTCTATAGCGATTGGTACGGAGGTCTGAGCATGATTGGCCTGCCGGACCGGACCTCGCGCTGGGAAAGGCAATTGGGCCAGAGCGGACTCTACTTGGGCAAGGCCAAGAACGTGGATTACCTGGACGTGGTGGATCTGGAAGGGAATTTCTTCGCCGTGCAGCCCCTTTCCGGGAAAATTTCCTGGTCGTTGAAGCTGCCTCCGGGAACCATCACGGAAACCTTCTCCAACAAGGACTTCATCTTCGCGGGATACAGTCAGGGCACCTTGGTGGCCATCGATCGGAATAAGCAATCCATCGCATGGAGCCTGGATTTCGGCGAGCAGATCTTCAGCCTGTCCGGTAACCGCGACAACACCCTGGTGCTGACCACCGCCTCCAAAAAGCTCCTATGTGTGCAGGCGGCAACGGGAGCCATCCTATCCCAGGTGCGCATCCAATCCTACCTGTTCAATCGTCCCACGGTCATAGAACATGGATATTGGCTGGGCACGACCGAGCCAGCCCTGGAAAAGCGCAATTTCAACCATGAGTTGATCCAGAAGTACAAGCTCCCGGACCTCCCAGGCAGCCCCAGCATCTTCGGGAACTCCATTTTCATCGGAACCCTGGACAATTTCATCCTCAGCTTTCCGTCTTAAAGAATTCCAGGGGATTAATTTCCCATTACATCCTTCCCGTAAATTTTTAATTATTACCAGGTCAAGCGGGAGACTAACATGGTGAAATCGAGATTCCTGGTACCCAACCTCTTTACGGGTCTGAATTTCCTACTCGGGATCTATTCGATCTTCGTCATGCATGAAACCTTCACCAGTCCCGACCCGAGCCAGCCCATCCTTGGGTTCACAAAAGCTCCCATCATACTCGCGGCCTGGATGATCCTATGGTGCGTGCTGTTCGACAAGCTGGACGGTTTCGCCGCCCGCATCCTCAAGGCATCTTCGGATTTCGGGGCCCAATTCGACAGCCTTGCCGATATGGCCGCCTTCGGCATCGCCCCCGGCTTCTTGGTCTATTTCTACCTCCAAAACCTGGACTTCACCTGGTTTTCCGCCCATCGTCCCTTGATGATCATTTCCATATCCGTCTACATGCTTTGCGCCTCCATGCGCCTGGCCCGCTACAACGCCATCGACTCCGAAGAGCTCGTCAATTACTTTCATGGACTTCCCTCCACCTTCGCGGGAGGTTTCATCGCCATAAGCGTCATCCTGTATTCCAAATATGATATCGCCTCACGGTTCCAGGGCGGACTTCTGATCCTGCCGCTGCTCCTCATTTTCACCGGCATCCTTATGGTGAGCCCTTTATACCTGCCCAAGCTGGTCAGCCGCAAGAACAAGCTCCTCAACCTCGTCCAGATCGCTAATATCATCGTCGGATATATCTGCGGATTCGGTATGATTTTCCCGGAATATCTCTATGTCATGCTCCTCCTCTACGGCGTCGTCGGATTCGGTATCGGATTCCTGAAAAAGGGCATGATCCAGGGCGCGCAATCCGCGCCCAACAGCGACTGATCCGGAATCCTATCCGCCGTCAAGGCATGCGCCCAGCCGCCCAGGTGTGGGTGCGAGCTCCCCCACCGCTCCCGATTTCACAAGGCACCAGCTTGCCGGTTCCCCTCGCCTGCTCATTTGGCCTGCGTCCAGACTGGTGACGGCGTTTTCCCGCATGGGAATGGAGGTCGAATCGGCGGCCACGGAAGAGTAACGCAGCGAATCGACAACAAGGGAGTCGCCGGCGCACAGGATCAACAGGGAGGATGCGGTGTTTACCAAAGAGAATTCTCCGTAGTGTACATCGGCGGGCGCGGCCGCGCGCCCGAAAACCAGGGCCTTTCCCGGCCCCAGGACCAGGGTGGAGTCGAATGAATAGGACCGGGTAGCGCCTATGCTACGGTCCCGGGCCAACCGGCAACCTCCGAGCACCAGGCTATCCGCCGTTCGGTTAAAGACCTCCCACCATTCTCCCTGGGATGAGGAATCGGCCTCCCCGGGTGCCGCGTAGAACTCGCTTACTATCACCTCTCCGGCTCCGGACGGTCTGCGCAGGCGGGAAGGAAAAGACGTTTCCAGGATCGCTTCCTTGGGAGATCCAAGGGTTATGGAAAGGCCCGCCATCGCCTCGCTGGGAACAAGGGACATATCCCATTTCGCCTCTTCACCCAGAGGAAGAAAAACACCTGCGCGGTCCGCCTGATAGCGGACCTTGCCTAGACTGTCGGTCAGGGAAAGGGTCACATCGTAACGGGTTCCGCCCGGAAGCTCATCGATCCGGAAGGAACCGAATTCATCCTTGACCAGAAGCGGGGCGGAGAATTCCCCCGAGGCCCCGGTAAGTTTCAGCAATCCGGACGAAATCCGCGTATTTGAATGGACGGGGAGGTGGAAAGCCGCTGTGACCCTGGAGAATTGCGGTTCGCACCGCAGGGCCGCATCCATCCTCATTTCCCGCCGGAACGCGAAGGTCCCTTGTCCCGAATAAAGGAGCGTTCCGGCCCGGAACAGGTATGCGCTAACGAGCCTGTTGGATCCGGCGGGAAGGCCCTCCATGGTAACGGCCAGGGAATCTCCGGAAAAGGAGAAATCCATGGGCGCCATATCCTCGGCGCTGACCCTGACATGCACTGAATCCAAAGCGGGAACGGAACCGGCCCCACCGCGCACCAGGGCCGCCGGAGTGAGGACCAAACGCACGTCGGACGCGCCTTCCGCTCCGGAGGCGGTCCCTTTTCCCGATCGTCCGGAAACCAGGCAACCCTCCAGCACGGGCAAAACCAGGAATGGAAACAAAGGCAAGAGCAAAATCGATAATCGTTTCTTGAACATTTCATCCTCCTTTATCGGCCGGAATGGCCGGATGGCGGAGAAACCTAGGAGGTAGGGGGGCGTATGACTGTGACAGCCGGCACCGCAGCGGTACGGAAATACTATTTTCCAACCATGCGAGTAACCTTCCTAGGAACCGGCACATCCCACGGCGTTCCGGTGATCGGATGCACCTGTCCGGTCTGCGCCTCTCCGAATCCTAAGAATAGGCGGAACCGGATCGGCGTATGGTTGCACGAAGGCCCCGCCCATGAAGGTCGTGATCTGTCGGAGCGCGGCCATGAAGCCCGGCTGGCGGCGGGCGGCGATTCCAAAGCGGGCGAATCTCAGAGTACCGAGGGTGCGGGACAAAAATCCCCCGCAGGACTTTCCGCGGTCATCGACATCTCCAGCGAGTTCCGGAGCGCCTGCCTGACATTTGGCCTCAAGCGTCTGGATTTCGCCCTGGTCACCCATGGCCATTCCGACCACATTTCCGGCATGGATGATCTGCGGGTCTTTTCCCAGACCTCCGGCAAGGCCGTGCCCGTCTACGCGGACGCGCGCACCTTGGGGGAAATACGCGATCGCTTCGCTTATGCTTTCAATCCTTCCAAAACCTATGGAGGCGGGATACCGCAATTTGACCTCAGAGAGGCGACCGGTGTATTCATGAAGGGAGACTGGCGCATAACGCCCCTGCCCGTGATGCACGGGCCGGAACCCATCCTCGGCTTCCGCGTCAACAACTTCGCCTTCATTACCGACGTGACCGTGATACCGGAATCCACCCTGGCGTTGTTGGAGGGTCTGGATGTACTGGCCCTCGACTGCCTGCGCAAAAAGCCGCACTCCACCCATCTTTCCCTGGACCAAGCCGTGGCCTACGCCAAGCGCATCAAGGCCAAGCGGACCTATTTGATCCATCTCACCCATGAATTGGAGCACGAGGAAACGGAAAGCGGACTGCCGGAGAATATCCGCGTCGCCTACGATGGATTGGAAGTAGATGTAACCTAGGTCGCGGCCAGGTACTTTTACCTTTTACCTTTTATCTTTTGCCTTTTACCGCCCGAGATTCAGGAGAGGATTTTTTTCCTGAATTCCGTGAAGGATTGGTTCTTTTTATCCCGCTCGGAAACGACCGGCGCTTCCGCTCCCAATGGCCAGGCCACCGCCAGATCGGGATCATCCCATTGGATTCCGGATTCGGTAGAGGCGTTGTAGACGTTCGAACATTTGTATTGGACTTCCGCCAGGTCCGAAAGGACCAGAAATCCGTGCGCGAATCCCACCGGGACGAACAATTGGATCCCGTTTTCCTGAGAGATCTCCAGGCCGAAAAATTGGCCGAAGGTCGGAGAAGACGGTCGGATATCCACCGCCACATCCCAAACCTTGCCGAGGGTGCACCGGATAAGCTTCGCCTGTCCCGGATGGGTCTGGAAGTGCAACCCCCTCAAGGTATTCTTGACCGAGGAGCTGTGGTTGTCCTGAGCGAAGGTTTCGTGGATCCCGGCAGCCACGAAGGCATTGCGATTATAACTTTCAAGGAACCATCCGCGATCGTCCTTGAAAATACGGGGGTGCAACTGCAACAAGCCATCCAACGGAGTTTTAGTCACTTCCATGGAAGAGAAAGCTAGAAATCCCAGCGAATTCGGAAGGCGATTTCCCCCTGGAGCCCGCTAGAGGAGATCCGGATCCGCTTCATTAATAATGGGAAAGGGCATGGCTTCCGCAGGCAAGACGCCCGGATGCTGGCCCTGCATGTCGTTGAACAAACGGCTCTCCTTGCTCTCCCCCAGATGAAGAAGGTTGGCGCAATCGTTGCAGTAGGCCATATCTTTGTTCACGACCCAATCAGGGTCATGCATTGGCGTAAGGCATTTGGCGCAACGTTTGGAGAGATGATCCTGAGAGTGGGGTTCCATTATCGATTCTCTTGTTGGGGGTCCATGAGAGCCCATTAAAGGCGCACTTTTAAAGAACTTTTCCCAGGCGGAAAGTCAACCCGCAAAAGATATCCGGTGTCTCCGGGGTCCGGGCTGGATTCGCCTCGGTCCAGGGACATAGGCGGATTGACCGAAAGGCGGGTATTTGGCATTTTAATTCTCCATCATGGCGGTTCGCAATTCGATATGGGTCAAGCTCGCCTTGGCCGTAATTTCTCCTTTGGCCGCCTTTTCCCTTTGTGAAGGCGTGCTCTTCCTTGCGGGGGTGCGGCCGCTTTCCCTTACCGAGGATCCGTACGTCGGATTCGCCTCTTCCCAACCGCTATTCATCGAAGAAAAACCGGAAAACGGCCCGCCGATGAGGGTCACCAATCCTGCCAAGCTCTCCCATTTCAACCCACAGACCTTTCCCGTCAAAAAGGAGAAGGATGTCTTTCGGATCTTCAGCGTCGGCGGGTCCACCGCCTACGGCCATCCTTGGCGCGACCCGGTCTCCTTCAGCGGGTGGTTGCGGGAACTCCTTCCCAAAGCCGATCCGTCCAGGAAATGGGAGGTGATCAACGCCGGGGGCATCAGCTACGCCAGCTATCGGGAAGCCATGCTGATTACGGAACTGGTCCGATATCAACCGGATCTTATCCTGGTCTATAGCGGCCACAACGAATTCTTGGAGGAACGGACATACCGGAGCACGGCGGACATTCCGGTGTTGGTGCGGGAACTAAGCTCCCTGATGGATCATACTCGGACCTATTCCGCCTTGCGGAGGCTGATGGATAGGCGGCAGGAAGCCAAGGACAGTCCCGCGGCATCAGCCACCCGTAAATCGGCGGCCTTCAACATGGCGGGCGAAGTGGACGACGTGCTAGCCAAGACCATCGGCCCCACGTCCTATACCCGCGACGATTCCCTGCGCGCGGACATCCTCGGGCACTACCGGATCTCCCTGGAGCGCATGGCCAAGCTCGCCCATTCGGTGGGGGCGCAAGTTATTTTCCTCACCACGCCTGGAAATGAAAAGGACGGTTCCCCATTCAAGAGTGAACCCAGGGCCGGCCTCACCGGAGAGGAGTCCGGAAAAATCAAAGCCTGGAAACGCCAGGCCGACTCGTCGGTTTCCGATCCGAAGGCCACCATGGCCCTCTTCGATTCCATCCTCAGACTGGACGATCGGAACGCGGGCCTGTTCTACGCGGCCGGCAAAGCGGCCTATGCTTCCGGTGATTTCCCCCGGGCCAAAACCTTGTTCCAAAAGGCCTTGGATGAGGATATCTGTCCCCTGCGCGCCCTCACGTCCATGCGCACCATCGTCCTGGAAACGGCCAAGCGGACCGGCGCCCATTCCCTGGACATCACGGACATCCTGGAAAAAAAGTCGCTCCGCGAGGTGGGCAACGACTTGCTGGGGGAACCGGACTTCGTCGATCATGTCCATCTTTCCATCGAGAATTACCGCTTGATAGCCCTGGCCATCATCGGCCGGATGTCCTCGCTCGGAATGGCAAAGACGGGACCGGGCTGGGACGAGAACTCCCATCAGGGTAACGCTGCCGTTACGGAAGTCGCGGACCGGGTGATGGCGAAAATGGGACCCAAGGAGTTGGGAGAAGGCCTCCACAATCTGGCCAAGGTGGTGAATTGGGCCGGCAAGCACGCGGACGCGGCCCGCATCGCGGAACGCGCCCTGGCCACCGACTCGTCG
Source organism: Fibrobacterota bacterium (assembly GCA_030854955.1). GTDB lineage: Bacteria > Fibrobacterota > Fibrobacteria > UBA11236 > UBA11236 > Chersky-265. Next base: position 9,061 of record JALYSE010000113.1, read on the forward strand.
GGTCTGGAAGCCATCTGGAGTTCGCTCTTTGTAGGGGCCGCCCGCGAGCGGGAAGGCAAAGAGGACGAGGCCATCCCCCACTATCGCCGGGCTGTCCGCCTGGATCCCGCCAACCCGATGTCCCGGCATTACCTGGCCGATGCCCTGGTCCGGAAAGGCTCATTCCAGGAAGCCGCCGGGGAGCTCACCGCGATAACGGAAAAGGATCCCGGCGACGCTGAGGCCCGGGGAAAACTCGGAATGCTCCTGGTCGGTCTTGGTCGGCCCGCCGAGGCCGTGTCCCACCTGCGCGCCGCACTGGACCTGTTTCCCGGCCGCGCCGACCTGCAAACCGCCCTGGCGGATGCCTTGATGAAATCGGGAAGCGCGGAGGAAGCCGAGCGAAGCTTCCGGACGGCGTTGGAGCGCAATCCGAGCGACGCGAACGCCATAATGGGCTTGGCGCGCCTGGCGGAGTCCAAAGGGAACCTCCCGGAAGCGATCAATCTCTACGCCCGCGCGCTTTCGATCAATCCGAATCTACCGGAAGCCCGCAATGCTCTGAGCCGGGCCTTGAGCGGCATCCCCGCTACGGCTCCGTAAAAGGATTAAGGCAGAAAGGGATAAAGAAGTAAGGGGGTCTGCACCGTCCCCGTCGTAAGCCCTTACCGTCCTCCTGGAGGGCGCAAGGCGGGCTCAGTCCGGGTGGTGCTCCTGATGCTCCTGATGCTCCTGATGCTCCCGATGCTTCTCCCGCACCTCCTTGACTTTGGTACCCGCCTGCCAGAAAATCAGCACCGCGATGTATCCCAGAATGGCCGCGATCACGGCCGTAATCACGCTGCCCACCAGGTAAGGTTTGCCATGGCTGAAAACGGCTTTCAATACGACTTTGACGAAGCCATGGTACTTCTCGAATTCGTGGGGCACAGGTGGTCCGATCAGCCAGACCCCGATCTTGTATTGCAGGCCCACGATGGGCAAGGTCGTGAAGGGATTGGTAATAAGGGTACCCAGAACCGCCGATGTCAGATTCACCTTGAAAAGAAACGCCAGGAACGCCGCGATTATGAATTGGACCCAATAGGTCGGCAGCAAACCTACGAAGAGCCCGATGGCCATGCCGGCGGCCAAGGTGCTCCGTTCGGGTTTCCAGAGGCGCTTGTCGAAGATGCCTTCTCCCAGGAGCCTGTGGAGGAATCCGCCGTGCATGTGTTTCCGCCTGGGAAATTGGCGCAAATACGCGATCCGATACTTGCGGAACCATGGACGGCGCGGCGGGATGCGGGGAGTTTTGGAAGGTCCGGTCAAAGTCGACTCAAATTCGGGCCAGGTCGCCGGGGGGTCTCATGAGTGAAAAGGGCATAACGGTTTAACAACTTACTTGTCGCCGCCAGAATTTTCCAGCCCCTGGCCATTTACCGACAAGGGCGAAGTGTCCAACATCCAAATCATGGACACAAAAAAGGCACCCAGGTTTCCCTGAGTGCCTTAATGTTGGTAGCGGGGTCAGGATTTGAACCTGAGACCTTTGGGTTATGAGCCCAACGAGCTACCGGGCTGCTCCACCCCGCACCGAATTGGTGTGGGAATAAGATAACCTAATCGGCAGTTCATTGCAAGGGTTGGGTCAATTATAGGCTCCGAACCCGACATTTCAGACAGGTCCGACAAATACGATAGGGACAAACCCGCTTTACCTTCCGCATCCAACCGGGCCTCACAATTGTAAATCGACTGGCGAGTGACATGGAAAAGCCGGGACGCCTCGGATATGGAGACGCCCTATTCCCTATCCGCCATGACTCGCTGTCGAAGGGCCTCTTGCGCTTCAGTAGTAAGGGTACGGATGTCCTGGTGCATCTCCACAAAAGAGAACTCCAACGGGACATAATCACTAACCTACAGTGACCGGATTATCAAAACCCATTTCCATTTTCTTCCGCCGGTAAAACGAATCTTCAAGTAGGATATGTTCCGGCCGGCGTTGTATTCCTGCCGAGGAGGCTTTCATGGGTAAGATGCACCGACCGCTGCCATCCAATTTCAGGGCATGACGGCGGCAGCTATTCTCGTTCTCCTGCTGTCCGCCTTTTCCGTCCAAGCGCAAACCTAGTCCTATATCCAGAACGATTCGGTAAAACTCGGCGTCCAGTTGAATCGGGGTGCCGGGGTCGCCTTCTTCACCAGGAGGGCCACTGGCCTTAAACTTATACATGCCTGCGGTCTTCGTTGACCATAACCTGTCGCATCTGGTGTATTAGGAAGGGTCGAAGCCTTGGGCCGATGGGGCCTTCACTCTTCCTGATACCACAATCTTGGCACCGGCGATTCGGAGGATTCTGGCAGCGATGCATATGACCACGACCTTGTCGTTCAGGTCCGCCCCGGCGAAAGCTGCACCCACCCGATCACCCGTTAGCGAGGAGGAAGAATTGGAGTGGAGCGGGGACCGGGTGAAAGGTTGGAAAAAGGGCTTCGATTTACCTATGCTCAGGCCTAAGCTTCAAGGCTTTACCCGTCGACCTTCTCGCGATGAGCACGCCCTCCCCTTCCAGGGGACCGTGATCCGAAGCCCGGATCCGCTCAGGCGGGTTCAGCAAGAACCGCAGCATCAGCTTCGGGAACCGGGTGATTTCGAAGTGATAACTCGTCAATCCCAGCTCCAGCGACGCTGGGGTATTGTCGAATCCCAGGATGGAAACATCCTTGGGAACTTTCCGGCCCATCCGCCCTAGGAAATGGGAAGCCGCCAGCGCCGTGGCGTCATTGGCTCCCACCCAGGCTGTGAGGCTTGCATCCCCCGCCGCCGCTTTGAACAACGGTTCCATTTCTTGGTTGACCTGTTCCTCAATAAACCTGTCGAGCAACCTGAATTTCAATTCCGTGGATAGGCGGGGAAAATCCTTTTTCTGAATCACTTGGGAGGCCATATGCGCGGCGGGGGTGGTTTTGGGCAGATGCATGCGGAGGAATCCGGAGATCCATTCCAGGGCTTCGCCCGGTTCCGGTCCGCCGAAAGCACCCAGGTGGAAGACCCGGTTGTAATTGCGATCCAATTGCAGGTCGAACAGGGCGACCTGACCCGCGAGCCCGGCCTGCGCGAAACCGCGAGATAGGCCGGCATAGCGCAAGAATGACCAGGACAGGTTCCGATAAGGCGTGAGGTAGGCGGCCTTTCTATGGCCCAAGGCCAGCAGGTGCTTCGCGGCCGCCAATCCTGCATTGAAGGCAGAAATGGTGAAGACCCGGACGCGCCCGCCGGCCAGGTATTTTTCCGGCAGGTCGAAGTCGCCCATCTCGTCCAGGACGGCAACGCGATTCTTCCGCGCGGCCAGCACCTCGAGAATTGCCAGGACCTTGCGGAAGGTTTCGGGGCGGCCCTGCCATTCGCCGGGCCAGAGCACGCAGCCTAATTCGCCCGATCCTTTTTCAAGGGCCCGCAGCAAGGCGGGCATGTGTCCCGATTCGGCTTTGAAAACCTGGAGTCCAACCTTGGCCTGGCTGCATTCGGCTTCCAGGGTTTCCAGGAAGCCGCGGCCCCGATCGCGCAGAACGCCGAACTCCCCGTCCACGCCCGAGGCGGCGACCAAGACGATGGAGGCATAGGCGGCCTGATCCCGTTGGACTTGTATCCGGAAGCGCTTTCCCTCTGGAACCAGGTCGCCCGAGGCGGCCAAGGCCAGCAGGGCTTTGCGCAATGTGGGATAGGCGACGGCATAACGGTCACGGAGACCCGCCTGGTCCGGGAGCCTGCTTCCGGCGGCGAAATGGCCGGCGGCGATGTCTTGGAGAACTGCCTTTCGTGCCTTCTCCCATTTCAATTCCGGGGGCGGAACGACGGGCGCTGGCGTCCCGGCATAGGCCAGGGTAATCCGGCCTCCCCGGACCGCGCGCAGCACGCCTTGCCGCTTGAGTATCCCTACGGCTTTCCACATGGAGACCAAGGATACTCGGGCCGCCGACGCCATGCGGGTCAAGGCTGGCAGCGCCTCCCCGCCCTTGCCTGCACCGCCGGCCAATTCGGCCTCCAGAAAACGCAAGGCCTCCTCGACTGCGGGCGATTTCATAGTCCTCCTCGGGAATCCATTTCTATAATCCTATAATTCTTTTAGATAAAGCGTACTATTTTCGATTTCTCATTTCCTAAGCCTCGACTTAGATTTATCCCTGCAATGACACTCAGAAGGGGAAAACCATGCAAACCTTGTCTCTCCATTTACGCACCCGTATCAGCTCCATCGCGGGCCTTTTCTTTTTTATGCTGATTGGCGGGGCCGGCGCCCAACCTGTCAGCTTCCCGGCGGTCGGCTCCCTGCCTGTCATCACGGAGCTGCCGGATCCCTTCCTCATGGCCGACGGCAAGCGGGTGGCCACCTTGGCGGATTGGCGTAAGCGCCGCGAGGAGCTCAAGGCCCTTATTCTGCACTACGAATACGGCCACTTCCCTCCGGCTCCGACCAACATCCAAGCCACGGAGATCTCCTCGACTTCCGCCTTGGGCGGCAAGGCCACGGAAAAGCGCGTGCGCCTTACCATGGGTCCCGAATCCAAGGTCAGCTTCAATGTCCGGCTTCTCATCCCCACCGGCAAACCGGGGCCCTTCTCGGTCCTGTTGAAGAATGACGAGAAGTTGAACGAGATGCCCATTCAAGAGGAAGCCATCGACCGAGGCTACATCGTGGCCGAGTTCGTGCGCGTGGAAATTGCCCCGGACAAGGCCGGCCGCACCACCGGCGTCTACCCCCTGTATCCCGATTTCGACTGGGCCACCGTCTCGGCCTGGGCCTGGGGGCAATTGCGTGTCGTCGATTACCTGTGGACCCTGAAATACGTGGACACGACGCGCATCGCCGTCACCGGCCATTCCCGTGGAGGCAAGACGGCCCTGCTCGCG
>JALYSE010000114.1 GCA_030854955.1 Fibrobacterota bacterium
CTCCGGAGACTCCCAGGCCCGTCTGCACAAGGGAATTGCCGCGCGCCGACTCCCAGACCGGGGGAAGGATGGCCCCGGATCCGACCAGGCCCCACCGCTTAAGGTTCCACTGTACGGACGCTTCCAGGGCCAGGGCCGAGGCATTCCTCCCCGGGAATTCCGTATACAAGCGCGGCTGGAGCGACATCATCACCGGTGTCCGCCCCAACAGGGAAAGGGTCCCGGGGCCAATCATCCCTTTGGAGGCCAGGGTGCCGGCCGTCACCCGGGAAAAATCACCGGGGCCCAGGACCACATTGGCGGAACGGCGCAGGTCCGCGTGTCCCGCCATGCCGACCTTGCCTTCGTCGTGGTAGATCAGATAGGTGGCCCTGGGAAGGGCCAAGACGGCGCCTTCCGGCTCACTGAGGGTCACTTCCGCGACCTGCAGCGCACTTACCGCTTCCAGAATGCGGTACTCACCCCTGGGGAGTCCTTTCAGTTTGAGACGGGCCTGACCCATTTCAAGGCGCGACAACACCACATTGCCCGAACCCTTGATATTAACGTCGAACTCCGGGGTCTGGGCCACCTGCTTGCGCGAAGCCAGCCTACGCCGCATCCCGTATTGGGTATGGTTGTACGCTTCCCAAAGGGTGACCTGGCCGTCGTGATCATTGTCGGCCGCGCCGCGAATGGCGGAGACAAAGAAATGCGTGAAAAGGGAGCCCTGGAGGTCGCGACTTTCCTGGGAAAGCTCCCCCGCGGAAGAAGAGGTGAGAATAGCGGATCCGTTTACCTTCAAGTCGTCGAGGAAGCGCACGGGAATCGGGTCGGACAGCACCGCGCCTTTGGACTGGATCAGGGAACCGCTGTAGCAGGCATCGGCAATCAAGACCTTGAGGTCGGCTTCCGTTTCCCTGAAATAGGAGCGGATCTCGTCCAGGGGCAGGGCCTCTCCCTCCATATGGAGGGCCCGGTCGCTCCCGTGCCCGGAGAAATAGATGAGGAGCTGGACTTTTTCTCCAGTGGCTTGCAAGGCGCGGACCCGGTTCCGGCATTCCCGGAACACCGTCCGGACCTTGGCCACGGAAGGGTCGAGAAGCAGATATCCCTGACCCTTGTCCAGACCGCCCAATTGCAGCAAGGTTGCATAGACCTGCTCCGCGTCCCGGGTGGCGAAACTCAAGGTTTTGTCTTCCGGCAGCCCGGAGTTGTTTCCCAGCACCACGGCCATGCGCACGAGCCCTGACGCCGACCAAGGGAAGGCCATGAATAGAAGTGCGGATAAGATCAGTTTCGGCATGGGTTTTTGGCAGCGGTTAAGTTCTGACTCTGGAGGGCCCCACTCCTATGACACCTTATCAGGGGCGTGAATATACAAATAAGGGTAAACTTCATGACGGTGCGACAAAAAGGGAAACGGAACGGCAATCGCTTATTGATGCGGTTCGTCTTCACCGTCAAATCAGACTCTCCTACCGGTTTAGGAAACGGGAATCACTGCACGACCGCGTGAGTCGGGTGTCCGTTAAACCCGGCTCGGATCCGCTTCTGGGACCTTGGACGCATGGCGGCCCGCTTTTGTTTCATTCCGCGTCGTAGTACCCCGACAGCCCGCGGGTACACTTTTACCATCAAAAGACGAACCCGAGGAGGATTTTCTAATTTTCTTCCCTTTCAGTGGAGATCCCTTGTCCATCCTAAAAGTCACCCTGCCCAATAGTTCCGTCCTGGATGTCGAATCGGGGTCTACGGTATTGGATGTCGTCAAGAAAATCGGCCCCGGCCTCGCCAAGAGCGCCATTGCCGCCATCTACAACGGCAAGGAACTGGATCTGTCCCACACTCTGACCGAGGACGGCCAACTCCGCGTTCTTACCCATCAGAATCCCGAATCCCTGGCCGTGATCCGCCACTCCACGGCTCATCTCATGGCCATGGCCGTCACCGAATTGTTTCCCGGCACCCTGCTCACCATCGGCCCTGTCATCGAGAACGGCTTCTATTACGATTTCGATTCGCCGCACAAGTTCAGTCCCGAGGACTTTCCCGCCATCGAAGAAAAGATGAAGGAACTGGCCAAGAAGGATTTTCTCGTCGAACGTTCCGAGATGTCCCGTTCCGATGCCATCGCCTATTTCAAGGATCCGGCCCATCGCGAACCCTACAAGGTCGAGATGATGGAAGAGTGGACCGACGATAGCGTGAGCTTCTACAAGCAGGGTCCTTTCTCGGATCTCTGCCGCGGCCCCCACGTGCCCGCCACCAGCAAGCTCCAGCACTTCAAGCTGCTCTCCGTGGCCGGCGCCTACTGGCGCGGGGACGAGAAGCGGCCAATGCTCCAGCGCATCTACGCCACGGCCTTTCTGACCAAGGACGACCTTGAGAAGCATCTCTTCCATCTGGAAGAGGCCAAGAAGCGCGATCACCGCAAGGTCGGCCGAGAGTTGGATTACTTCCATCTCGAGGAAGGTTCCCCCGGCATGGTGTTCTGGCATCCGCGCGGCTGGCGCCTGTATTCCGGGCTGATGAAATACGTCAGCGAGAAGCTGTCGCGCCGCGGTTACGATGAAGTCCGCACCCCCGAGGTGGTGGACAAGGCCCTGTACGTCAAATCCGGACACGTCGCCAATTATTCGGACCTGATGTTCTTCACGGTCAGCGAAAACCGCGAGTTCGTCATCAAACCCATGAACTGTCCTTGCCATGTGGAGATCTTCAAGCAGGGCACCAAGTCCTTCCGGGATCTTCCCGTGCGGCTGGCCGAGTTCGGCAAATGCCATCGCAACGAATTGGCCGGCGTCATGCATGGACTCATGCGCGTGCGCGGGTTTACCCAGGACGACGCCCATATCTTCTGCACGGTGGATCAGATCACCGACGAGGTAGCGGATTTCTGCCGCTTGCTTCAAGAAGTCTATGCGGATTTCGGATTCTCGGATATCATCGTCAAACTCGCCGACCGACCGGAAAAGCGGGTGGGCAACGACGAGGTGTGGGATAAAGCGGAAGCGGCGCTCAAGGGCGCCTGCCAAAGGGCCGGTCTCGGCTATATCATGAATCCCGGGGAAGGGGCCTTTTACGGCCCCAAATTGGAGTTCACCCTAAAGGACTCCCTGGGCCGGCATTGGCAATGCGGTACCATCCAGGTCGATTTTAATACTGCGGATCGCCTCGGGGCGGAATACGTGGCCTCGGATGGGTCAAAAATCCCCCCCGTTATGCTCCATCGGGCCATTCTAGGGTCCCTGGAACGGTTTATTGGGATCTTGATTGAGAACTTCGGTGGGGATCTGCCTCTTTGGATCAACCCTCAGCAAATCCGGATTCTGCCCGTTTCCGAGAAATTCGTGGATGCGGCCCATGAATTGAACGGGAAAATCTTGGACGCCGGGCTGATTTCCGAAGTCGACGTCCGAAATGACAAAATCGGGTTTAAAATCCGGGAAGGGGAACGGGAAAAGGTTCCATACCTGGTCATTTTGGGCGAAAAAGAATTACAATCGGGCAAAATCTCGCTCCGGAAGCGTAAAACCGGGGATCTGGGTGCTTTTTCCTTAGACGAAGCTCTAGAAAAATTTAAATTGGAGATTTCCTCCAAGGGTTTTTAACTCGCGGGACTAAAAAGTTCCTGAGTATTAAGATTTGGATGGCTTAGAATCGAGATGCCTGCGGAAATGTTTTCCACGGGTAATTGAACCCAGGACCTTCGCGTCCCGGATCAGCGAAAGGCAGAGATTGCAGAGAAGACCGTTTTTTAGCGCCCCCAAAGAAACCATCCGCATCAATGAACATATCCGCACGTACGAGGTGCGTGTCATCGACGCCGATGGAAAGCAGTTGGGTGTGCTCACGGTTCCCGTCGCCCTCGAGAGAGCGAAGGAGCGGAGCTTGGATTTGGTGGAAGTTTCGCCCACGGCCCAGCCTCCGGTATGCCGAATCATGGATTTCGGCAAGTATAAGTACGAAATTTCCAAAAAAGCCAAGGCTTCCAAGGCCAAGCAGCATATCATCAAGGTTAAGGAAATCAAGTTTCATCCCAAAACCGGAGAAAATGACTATAATTACCGCCTCGTTCAGGCGAAGGAATTCCTGGAAAAGGGCTTCAAAGTCAAGGCAACGGTGGTATTCCGTGGTCGTGAAATGGCCCACATGGAATTCGGTTCCCGGTGGCTGAAAAAAATGGTTGTGGACCTGGTTGGTATTGGTCTCGCGGAAACGGGATCGATACAAGAAGGTCGTAACGTGACCACGATTTTTGGACCGGTAAAGCATCATATTCCGGCCAAGCCCAAGGAACCTGCGGTTCCCGGATCGAAGCCGACTGGTGCTCCGAAGTCGATTGGTGCCGAAGGCGCCGCGGCTCCGGCAGCGGAAGCTCCGACGGGTGAAGTCCCGGCGGCAGAAGCCCCGGCGACGAAGGCGGATACCGGCGAAAGCCGGGAAGCGGCTCCGGCCGGACAAGCCTAGTAGAAGTTGTAAGTTGGATTTTTAAGGAAGGTCTATCATGCCGAAGATGAAAACCCACAGTGGGGCGAAGAAGCGATTCAAGGTCACTGCGAACGGCAAGCTGAAGCGCAAGGGCGCGAACAAGAACCATATCATGGGCAAGAAGAAGCCCGAGATGAAGCGCCGTGCAGGCGGCGCCTTTTACGTCGGCCCCACGGAAGCACCGCGCATGAAGCGCCTGCTCGCCATCGGCGGCTGAGCGACACAATATTATGTAGCGAGGAGTGTGGATGTTTTGCGTAAGCAAAACTCCATAGCGACGAGCCACTCTAGAATAATCAGGAGAGAGAGAAATGCCCAGAAGTAAACCAGCAGTAGCCTCACGCGCCCGTCGTAAGAAGATTCTCAAGGCGGCCCGGGGTTTCTACGGCCGTAAGAAGTCCAATCTCAAGCTTGCGAAAGAAGCGGTCGATAAGTCCCGCGTCTTCGCGACCGTTCATCGCCGCGATAAGAAGGCGGCTTTCCGCACCTTGTGGACCGTGCGTATCAACGCCGCCGCCCGCGAGTTCGGAACCACCTACTCCCGCTTGATCTCCGGATTGAAGAAAGCCGCCATCAGCCTGGATCGCAAAATCCTGGCCGACCTCGCACTTTCGGACTCCGCCGCTTTCGGCAAGATCGTAAAAGCCGCCGGTCTGGCGAAGTAGACCCTTCCGGTTCCTGGGGTCCGCTCCGGGTTTTGACATTCGAATTGCAAAGGCTTGGGAGACTCTCTCCTGAGCCTTTTGCTTTTTGTGTGCCCGGCAAGGCGGGGGGATCCAAGGGACCGGATTCCGTTAGTTATATTTTCGCCCTGTTCAGCTTGGAGTCTTTCGACCATGCAGCCTATCGAAGAAATCCGCGTTCGCCTGGACGGGGAAATGCAAAAACTAGAGACTCTCGTCAGCGAAGGGGCCAAAGCCCTTTCCCGGCATTTCGAAGACATCAAGGTCAAATACCAGGGAAAGAAAGGCGACATCTCCGGACTGCTCCGATCCATGGGAACCCTGGCCCCGGAGGCCCGCCCCGAGTTCGGCAAGCTGGTGAACGAGCTCCGCGACTACGCGGAAGCGCGCTTCGCGGCGCTGCAAGCCAAAATCCAGGAGGCGGAAATCGCGAGCAGCGTTTCTGGATCCACCCTTGACGCCACCTTGCCCGGATACCGCGTGCCCATCGGGTCCCTGCATCCCATGACCCAGGTCCGGGAGGAGATAATCAACTTCTTCCAGGGCCTCGGCTTCGAGATGGCGGTGGCTCCGGAAGTCGACAACGACTGGTACAACTTCGAGGCGCTCAACATCCCTCCGGATCATCCCTCCCGTGACATGCACGATACCTTCTACGTGGACGACAAGGTGGTGTTGCGCACCCACACGTCCAACGTCCAGGCCCATTATATGGAGACCCACCGGGACCGGCCCATCCGCATCATCGCGCCCGGCTTCGTCTATCGCGTGGACAACGACGCCACCCATTCGCCCATGTTCCAGCAGGTGGAATGCCTGGTGGTGGACAAGGACATCTCCTTCGCCAATCTAAAGGGCACCCTCTTCTTGTGGGCCAAGCACATGTTCGGAACGGAAACGACCATGCGGTTCAGGCCGAGCTATTTCCCCTTCACCGAGCCGTCGGCGGAGATGGATGTGTCCTGCTATTTCTGTAAAGGCACGGGAACCCTGCCCCCGGCCGGCAACAACCCCGGCCAACCCTGCCGCACCTGCAAGACCACGGGCTGGATCGAAATCGGCGGTTGCGGCAGCGTGGACCCGAACGTGTTCGGCAAGGTGGGATGGGATCCGGAGAAGTACACGGGCTTCGCCTTCGGCTTCGGCATTGACCGTATCACCATGCTCAAGTACGGCATCCCGGACATCAGTCATTTGACGAGGAACGATAATCGGTTTTTGAAACAATTTTGAAGAAGGGGTTAGGGTAAGAAAAACCCAGGATGGGCGGCGGGGCAGCACGGCAGTTGTAAGTGTCACGAATGTGGCTCACAACCCTGGATGGTTTGTTCGCGGGCATTCATTGCCGCTTCCCCGGGGTCCCAAGCGAACTCAGGCGACCCTTACCCCAAACGGTAAGACCCAGGTTACCCCCTAATCGCTAGCTACTAACCCTTACCAAGCTCGAAACCCAGTGGAAAAAGATTACAGAGGGTCTTATGGAAGTCAGTCTCAATTGGATCAAGAAATACGTCGACATCTCCGGAACTGAAGGCGAGGATCCCCAGGCATTGTCACGCGCCCTGACCTCCCTGGGCCTGGAAGTGGAAAGCATGCGCATCATCGGCGGCATTCCCGGCGTGGTGTCGGCGGAAGTGCTCGAATGCGCCCGCCATCCCGAAGCCGATAAGCTCAGCGTATGCAGCGTGACCGACGGAACCGAGACCTATCCCGTGGTATGCGGCGCGCCCAATGTGGCCAAGGGCCAAAAGGTGCTGCTCGCCAAGGTGGGGGCCGAGCTTCCCGCCAGCGGCCCGGGAAACCCGGGCATCAAAATCAAGAAGGCCAAGCTGCGCGGGCAGGAGTCGCACGGCATGATCTGCGCCGAGGATGAAGTGGGCCTGGGTGAAAGCCATGACGGAATCCTCATACTCGATCCCTCCACTCCCAACGGGCTGCCCATGGACCGTATCCCGGGCCTGGGCGACGTGATGTACGAACTCAACGTGACCCCCAATCGTCCGGACGCCTTGAACCATGTGGGCGTGGCTCGGGAAATCGCCGCCAAGGTAGGGAAACCTCTACGTTACCCAAAGGTCGACCTGGATGAAAAGGGACCGGACATCTCCGGCCTCATTGACATCAGGTTGGAAGACCTGGCGGGTTGCACCAGGTACGTTGGCCGGGTAATCCAGGGCGTCAAGGTCGGCCCCAGCCCCGATTGGGTGGTCAAGGCCCTTAAGTCCATCGGCAAGCGCAGCATCAACAACGTGGTGGATCTTTCCAATTACGTCCTTTTCGAGCTGGGACAGCCTTCCCATGCCTTTGACTTGAATAAGATCAAGGGACGCCAGGTGATTATCCGCAAGGGCCGGGACGGCGAGAAGCTGAGCACCCTGGACGGCTTGGAGCGCAAGATCACCACCGAGGATATGCTGATCGCCGACGCGGTAGGCCCTATGGTGCTGGCCGGCGTGATGGGCGGCAAGGATTCCGAAGTCAACGAGGCGACTACGGACATTTTCCTGGAAGTGGCCTACTTCAACCCTTCAGTGGTCCGCCGCCAGGGTCGGCGGCACGGGCTTTCCAGCGATTCCTCCTACCGGTTCGAGCGCGGGGTGGATCCGCTGATCACCTCCTGGGCCTGCGATTACCTGGCTGGATTGATCGCAAAATGGTGCGGGGGAACCGTCGCCAAGGGGCGGTTGGAAAAGGCTTCGCCTGAGCATCCCGCTTCCCACCGCATCGTCTACCTGCGCCCGACCCGGGCGGAGAAACTGCTGGGCATGGCAATCGGTTCCGCCGAATGCGTCCGCCGCCTGGAGGCCATCGGACTCCAACGCAAGGATTCCGCCCATGTGCACGGAGAGGAGGCCTTGGGCTTCGCCATACCGGGCTTCCGGGGGGACCTGGAACGGGAAGCCGATCTCATCGAGGAGGTAGCCCGGCTCGGGGATTACAACACTATCCCGGTGATTTTGCCGTCCCTGCCCCTGGGCTTCAAGGCATTGCCGCCGGTGGAAAGCCTTTCCCGCACCCTGAAACATCATCTTCGCGACGCGGGCCTCAATGAAACCCTGAGCCTGCGCTTTTCCTCGCGCAAGGCCCTGGCCAAACTGGGCTTGGCCGCCGAGGATCCGCGCGGCGCGTTCGTGCCCCTGCGCAATCCACTCAGCGAGGAATGGGAAATCCTTCCCACCACCACCCTGCCCTCGCTGCTCAATGCGGCGGCCTACAACCAGAACAATCAGGAGCGGAACATCCGGCTCTTCGAAGTCGCCAAGTCCTTCTACCATCGGCCCCAGGAGCGCACTGAGCGGACCCCGGGCGTATGGGAGGAAGAGATGGCCTACCTGGTACTGGCGGGGGAGTGGTCCGATCGCCGTCCCTGGAGCGGGGACCCGGCCGCGGCCGCCTCCCTGGAATTCCATCACCTCAAGGGCCTGTTGGAAAACCTCCTGGCCGCAGCCGGGGTTAAGGCCCGGCTCGCCCATCCCGGCGCGGAAGCCTATCTCCACCCGATCGAATCCGGGAGCATCCTGGCGGACTTGGCTCCGCCCATGGCCGACACGGAAATCCTATACGGATCCAAGCGAGCCGAGGGGTGGCAGAAGGCCGCGCGCATCGGCGGTTTCGGCGTCCTGCACCCCCGGGTCCAAGGGGCCTTCGATTTGAAGGGACCGGTGCTGGTCGCCGAGATTTCCCTGTCGGGCCTACTTGCTGCGGTCCCCAAGGACAGGAAGTTCGCGGCCTTCGGCAATTTCTCTTCGGTTTCCCGGGACCTCAACCTGGTGGTCGACGATTCGCGTTCTCACGGGGATATCCTGGGCCTGATGCCGGTGAGCCGCATCCCGATCCTGCAAGAGGTACGCTTGAACAGTGTCTACCGCGGGACCGGCGTGCCGGAGGGCAAGAAAGCCCTGCATTACAGCTTCCTCTACCGCCATGCCGAAAAGACCCTGACCGACGAGGAGGTGAACAAGGCCCAGGAAAAACTGAACCAGGAATTGGCAAAGGATTCCGGGATCGTCTTTAAGTGAGTGACAGAGCCCTTCCAGGAGTTTAGTTTTTTGCATGCCCGGCTTCGTGCCGGGCCGCCCACATTCGTGGGCACCCAGCGCCTCGCTGGGACCCCGCCCCTGGCGGGCCGGGACCATCAGTTCAACAGGAGAAAAAATGGACTTCAGTCAATTCGACGCCCTCGCCTCTAAGGTCGAGCATGCCGTTTCCACCATCGAAGGATTGAAGCAGGAACGGGAGCACCTCCAGTCGGAATTGCACAATTCCCTGGAAAGGACGGGTAACTTGGAAAAGCAGTTGGCCCAAAAAGAAGAGGAATTGGAGAACTTGCGGAACGAAATCAATAGCAAGTCCGACAATATCAACTTGGTCGGCGAAAGAATCCGGGACCTTGTGGGCCGCTTGGACACCGCTCTGGCCTGAATTCGGTTTGGATAGACTGGCACCCTTTGCCAGCCTGATGGTATATTAAAAACACCCGCCCCTCCCATCCAGAGGCGGGTGTGGAGGCCGCATCGTCCCATGGCATCAATGGAACATTCCTATAAGGTCAATATCTGCGGCGAGACCTTCCAAGTCAAGTCCGATCAGAGCCCCCAGACCATTGAACGGGTGGCGGGATATTTGGATTTTAAAATCAGGGAGATGGGCAAAGGCGGCATCAACGTGGACAAGTTCCGCGTGGTGGTGCTGGCGGCCCTGAACCTGGCCGGCGAACTCTTCGAATTGAAGGCCCGGGTGGAAGAAAACGAAAAACATCAGAATCAAATCCAGGAAAAGGCGAAATCGATGAATGCCAGCCTGGACCGAGCTTTGGACACGGCGGCACTTTGACCCTACAGGTAAGATATCCGGAGGTCAAGGAGCCCATACAGAAAGGACAAAGAACTCCGTCGCGCGCTTCATGCGTCTCGGCCTTACAAACCTAGATCAACAAAACCGCATTTCCGTTCAACTAGCGCAAGCCCCGGCGGCCGGACGGCCGACCGCTCCAGGGGAAGCGCGAACTGGATGGGGTAGGTTAATCCTTTGATCACAAGGTCCGAGATAATGAGCTATAAGTCGACGGAGTTTCTATTTCGGCCCTAGTACTCCAACCCCCGACCACTTCGGTCGGCCGGACCAGGGCCTTTTTTCCTGCCCCTGATTTTTCTTGTTACTTTAGCGCCCTATGGCCACCCTCCTCGACGGAAAAAAGACAGCTGAAAACATCCGCGAATCCCTCAAGGAACGCGTCAAAAAACTCACCGACAAAGGGGTGCGGCCCGGGCTATCGGTGACCCTGGTGGGGGAGGATCCCGCTTCCACGGTCTATGTGGGCGCCAAGGATGCCGCTGCCAAGGATGTAGGTATCCAGGCCTGGACCCACCGTCTGCCCGCGAACATCTCCGAAAAAGACCTGGCGGAGCACCTTGAGAGACAGAACCGGGACCCCGCCGTGCACGGCATCCTGTTGCAACTGCCCTTGCCCGGCCACCTGCCCTCGGACAAGCTTCTCAACCTGATTTCCGCCGACAAGGACGTCGACGGGTTCCATCCCATCAGCCTCGGTAATCTGATGCTCGGCCGTCCGGGATTCAAACCCTGTACTCCTTGGGGCGTGCAGATGCTCCTCAAGGCCTACAACCTTTCCCCGGAAGGCAAGCATGTGGTGGTGGTGGGGCGTTCCAACATCGTGGGCAAGCCCATCGCCAACATCCTCATCCAGAAGGAAGAGTTCGCCAATGCCACCGTGACGGTGTGCCATACCGGTACCAAGGATCTCGCCCATCATACCCGTCAGGCTGATTTCATCATCGCCGCCATCGGTAAAGCGGGGGTTCTCACCGGGGACATGGTCAAGGATGGCGTCGTGGTCGTGGATGTGGGCGTGAACCGGGTGAAAAGCGACAAGACCAAATCCGGGTTCAGGCTGGTGGGGGACGTGGATTTCGAGTCGGTGGAGAAGAAAGCCAGCTACATCACCCCGGTGCCGGGCGGAGTGGGTCCCATGACCATCGCCATGCTGCTCACCAACACCGTTCAGAGCGCGGAAACGGCTTCCCACGCGGCCCTACCTTAAATTCCGCCTTGATTTTTGTATCTTTCAGGGTCCTTTTTTCCGGCATTTTGATGCCCAATAGTGTCGTTTAGATACCTGAGTCGGTCCAAGGAAGCATGTCAGCCCCAAAAAACCAAATAACGGTCACGGTCGAGGAATATCTCAAGCAGGCATCCCTGCGCGTGAACGCGGCTTTGGAAAAATATCTTCCCGCCGAAACCGAGGCTCCCGTCGACCTGCACAAGGCCGTTCGCTACTCGACCTTCGCCGGCGGCAAGCGCCTGCGCCCCGCCCTTGCCCTGGCCTCCTTCGAAGCCTGCCATGGACATGGCGACGACATCCTCCTGGCCGCCTGCGCCCTGGAAATGACCCACACCTTTTCGCTCATCCATGACGACCTTCCCTGCATGGACAACGACGACTTCCGCCGCGGCCGCCCGACCAACCATAAGGTTTTCGGCGAAGCCATCGCGATACTCGCCGGGGATTCCCTGCTCGTCTACGCTTTCGAACTCCTGGCCAAGACCGGCCGGCCGGAATGCATCATCACCCTCGCCCGCGCACTCGGTACCAAGGGCATGCTCGGCGGCCAGGTGGTGGACATCCAGAGCGAAGGCAAAAAGGTCGGCCTGGAAACGGTCAACTACATCCATCGGCATAAGACCGCGGCCCTCATCGAGGCATCCCTGGTCCTGGGCGCACAGCTTGCCGGTGCCGAAGCCGAAGTCATCGCCGGATTCGGCGCCTTCGGATACAAGATCGGCCTGGCCTTCCAAATCGTCGACGACGTATTGGACCTGGAGCAGACCACGGAAGCCTTGGGCAAGGATGCCGGCTCCGATCTCGCCAAGGGCAAAGCCACCTATCCCGCCGTGGTCGGCATCGCGGCCTCCAAGGAGATGGCGCGCCAGCTTGTCGATGAAGCCAAAATGGAGTTGCGCAAGCTTCCCATTCAAAGCGGAATACTGGAATTGATCGCCGATTACATCACCACCCGGGTGCATTAAGCACCTTTCGAGTCCCAGGGGCCAACCGATAATGCTGGAAAACATCCATTCGCCCGCAGATCTGCGCGGACTGTCCATCGAACAACTCAAGCAGCTCGCGATCGAGATGCGCGAAACCATCGTCAAACAGGTCGCAAACAAGGGCGGCCACCTGGCTTCCAGCCTCGGCACGGTGGAGCTGACCCTGGCCTTGCACAAGGTCTACCAGACGCCCAAGGACAAGTTGGTCTGGGACACCGGCCATCAGGCCTATGCCCACAAGCTCGTCACGGGCCGTTACAAGGAGTTCCATACCCTCAAACAGTTCGGTGGCCTCTCCGGCTTCCTCAAGCGCGAAGAGAGCGAATACGACACCTTCGGCGCGGGCCACGCGTCCACTTCGCTTTCGGCGGCCATGGGCATGGCGGCCGCTCGCACCCAGCAGAACCGGGACTTCGACGTGGTGGCCGTGATTGGCGACGGTGCCATGACCGGCGGCATGGTGTATGAAGCCCTGAACAATGCGGGCGAGATCGAGGAGAAGATCACCTTCATCCTCAACGATAACAAGATGTCGATCGCCAAGAACCTGGGCGGCATCTCCAAGTACCTGAACCAGATCATCTCCAACCCCACCTACAACAAGCTCAAGGACGAGGTCTGGGATCTGACCGGCCGACTACCCCGCGGCAAGGACCTGCAGAAGTTGGCGAGCAAGGTGGATGAAGGCCTGAAGAAGATATTCCTTCCCGGCGGTTTCTTCGAAGACCTGGGCATCCGCTATTTCGGCCCCGTGGACGGACACAATATCGAAGATCTCATCGAGATCCTGGAAGCGGTGAAGAAGCGTCCGGGACCCAACCTCATCCACGTGGTGACTACCAAGGGTTTCGGTTGGGACAAGTCCGAAGCCGATGCGATTAAGTGGCACGCTTCCAATCCCTTCGACATCGAGTCTGGTAAACCCAAAGCCATGCCTGCCAAGACCCCGGGGCTTACCCAGGTGTTCGGCGACGCCCTGTTGGAAATCGCCAAGCAGGACGGCCGCGTGGTCGCCATCACCGGCGCCATGCCGGAAGGCTGCGGCGTGAACATCATGGCCAAGGAAATCCCCTCACGCGTCTACGATGTCGGCATCGCCGAGCAATACGCGGTGACCTTCGCAGCCGGCATGGCCTGCGAGGGCATGAAGCCGGTGGTGGCCATCTACTCCACCTTCCTCCAGCGCGCAATCGACCAGATTGTCCATGACGTGGCCATCCAGGAACTGAACGTGATCTTCGCCATCGACCGCGCGGGTTTGGTCGGGCTCGACGGCCCCACCCATCATGGCGCCATGGATCTCAGCTATCTCGGCATGATCCCGGGCATGGTCATCATGGCCCCATCCGACGAGAAGGAGCTTCGCAATATGCTCTTTACCGCCGTCAAACACGACAACGGTCCCGTTGCTGTCCGATATCCCCGCGGTAGCGCCTACGCTCCCGACGAGAAGCTTCCTTTCCAGCAGATTCCTATGGGCCTCCCGAACATCGTGCGGGAAGGCGAGGAACTGCTCATCCTGGCCATCGGCAACATGGTCCTGCCGGCCAAGAAGGCCGCGGACCTGCTCGCTAAGGACGGCATCAATCCCACCGTGGTCGACGCTCGATTCGCGAAGCCCCTGGACCGCAAGGCCTATTCGGAGCTTTTCGCCCGCCATCGCGCCGTGCTGACCATTGAGGATAACGTGCTGCACGGAGGTTACGGC
>JALYSE010000115.1 GCA_030854955.1 Fibrobacterota bacterium
GTTTTTCGCTGCACGCCGCACTCCTTGACCAAGGGGGAGGGGGATAGGGGAGAGACCATCCTGTGACTATCCCTCTATATCAATCAAAACATTAATGACTTAACAGGGTCGGTAGAACCGGGTCATCACCCTATTTCACCACTGCGGTTACTGAATGGGAGTTATTATTCGTCCTATGGTTGAATAGGCTTAACTCAGAAATAAATTACAGGTCGCTGCCCTGTAATGCAGATTGAAAAATGAAAAACAGAATCGTCCTTTTTGCCATGGTTTGTTTTTCGCTGGCTATATCTGCCTGTGTGTTGGATCGAGGTCCGGAACGACGGTCTGAAATACTTCCCGGAAGATATGAAGCAAACGGTAATTCAAACAGCATTTATGCGGTATTCAATGCGGACGGGTCTTTTACGAGTGAACGACGGAATGGGGGGACCGTGGTATGGCAGGATTCTGGACATTGGGAATACCAGTACGTCGATCCAGAAAAACGCTTTTTGGTTGAGTCGAATGTGAAAACCAGGTATTTCAATTCGGACGGGACCTATAGAGATACATTCCAAGGTACCCACAGTTTTTTGATTAAAGCATCAAGCCCAGATCAGTACGTCCTAGATTATGAGGGTGGTGGTGGCGGTCCAGGTTTTCTGGTGTTGTTGAGCTTGTTTCAGAATACCTATGTCACATTCAATCGCCTTTAAATTTCTATTGGGATTCGTCGTTTTAGCTCAGGTATTAAAGGCTGAAACTCATACGAACTATTTGAGTACGTACATTGGAAGCGACGGTTTCCTGTTTGAAACCAATCATCCATCGTTTGCTTTGGGTTGGGAAAAAGAAATCCAAGAAAATTGGCGATTGAAGGTAAAATCCGACATCAATTTTGAGACTTATGGTTTTCTGGTTCCAGCTCGTACCCCCAGACCCTTTAATATTCAAGGGGCGGCAATGGCGGGTTATGTTGGGGAGTTATGGAATCACGAACTACAGTTCGCGCTTGGCTTAGGTACTATCTATGGTCTACGAGCCGGAGAAGTATATTACCATCATTCGTGGGAAGGCGGCCTATTCGGCAAAGAGACTTTTGAACACCGTGGCATTTCATATATTGATGCCAGTATTCCCTTTCAGGTGCAATGGTCTTTTACGAATAACCAAACTCCCAATGCAGTAGGATTTGAGTTTTCAGGTTTTGTTGCCAGTGAAGCCCAAAGGTGGAGCGTAGGTCTTTTTTGGAGACACCGATATCGAAAAAATCCAACACCATCAGGGCGTTCAATTCATTCACCTCCAACCCTTGACACTCAGCCTCAATCGGGTGGGGAAGAATTGGAAAATTGATGAACCATTTTTCTGATTACGGTAAAAAACTCGATTTTTCCTGTTAAAAATCCCTCGTTGCGTCTCACCCCTGGTCAGGGGCGGGATCGTGGGAATGGGCGGGGCTCAGAACTTGGGATTGGCTATAAATCCCACGGTGTGGCAGCGAATAATTATCCACCCGAGTAGTTGATTCGCTACCCGAAAGCAGCGCCTGACTTTCCTCTGCTGGGGTCATAATGATAGTACTCATGGTCCCGAAGTCTATAATAATAGATGCTATGAAGAGGAGTCCTTGCCCAAACGTATCCGCACCCCGCGAAAGCAGGACAGACATTTTCACAAGGGGCTGAATCCTGCTTTAAGAATCGCTTTTTCGAAGTCGTGTTTCGATGTGGTCATTGGATTGAATGTCACTTGAGCTTTGCCTAAGCCTGGCTTTAGTACTATGCACTCTTTCACCTTTACATCCGGAATCGCCGTGAGTTCCCGGATGACCTTGGAAATGCAGTCGCCGCAGGCCATGCCTTCAATCTTGAACTCCATAGTTTCCATGGACCCTCAACCCTTTCGATTTGGATGGGATGAACAAAATAATTCGCCAGACCCTTACCGTGCCGAAACCGCCCACTTAGTGTCCATACTACTCATTTTAAAGGGTTACTTCCGGTTTTCCCGGCAAAAGAGAGCCGAAACCATGTCTTTCAGCTTTTAGAATCTATGTTCCCTCCAAAGCCCGGAGCAAACCATGATATCCCACGACCACAGTAAACAGGACCATGCCCATAGCCAGGAAGGCGCAACGCCGGTTACGGTCAAGGACCCGGTATGTGGAATGTCCGTTCGTCCGGAAAAGGCGGCAGGCCATTCGGAGTTCGGAGGTCAGACCTGGTATTTTTGCGGACTTGGCTGCAAAAAAAAGTTCGACGCTTCTCCCGGGTCATTCACCCACGCCAAAGTACCGACGGCTGAGGCCCAGGCTTCGGAAAAGCCGGACCCCTCCGGAATGGAAAACACCCAAGCGAAAGGACCCGCCAAAGGCCAATCGGAACCGGTCATCTATACCTGTCCCATGCACCCGGAAATCGTGCGGGACCAGCCAGGCAGTTGCCCCCTCTGTGGGATGGCCTTGGAACCCCGGACCCCTTCCCTGAAGGAAGAGGAAAATCATGAACTCAAGGATATGCTGCGCCGATTCTGGATAAGCCTTGGCCTGACCCTTCCGTTGGTGTTGATCGCCATGGGCCATATGATTCCCGGCCGGCCCTTCGAAAACTTGCTGATGGGCACCCAGCGATGGATTGAACTCATGCTCGCAACCCCGGTGGTGCTTTGGGGCGGATGGCCCTTTTTCGTCCGGGGATGGCAATCCGTCGTGAACCGGAGTCCGAATATGTTCACCCTCATCGCCTTGGGCACCGGAGTGGCCTATCTATACAGTCTGGTGGCCGCCTTGTTACCGGCTCTCTTTCCGGATACGTTCAGGGATGAGCACGGCCAGGTGGGACTTTACTTCGAAGCCGCCGCCGTCATCGTCACCCTTGTTCTTTTGGGCCAGGTCATGGAATTGAATGCCCGAAGCAGGACCGGTGCGGCCATCAAGGCCCTGCTGGGCCTGGCTCCCAAGCTGGCACGGCGGGTCCGCGAAAATGGAAGCGAAGAAGAGGTGCCTCTCGCCGAAATCAGGGTCGGGGAGAAACTGAGGGTAAGACCCGGAGAAAAGGTCCCTGTGGACGGAGCCGTTTTGGAAGGAAACAGCTCGGTGGATGAATCCATGATGACGGGCGAACCGATTCCCGTCGAAAAGAAATCCGGAGACCAGGTCATCGGCGCCACTCTGAATGGAACGGGCTCCCTGATCATCCGAGCCGAGAAGGTCGGGGCGGATACCTTGCTCTCCCAAATCGTCACTATGGTCGCCGAGGCCCAGCGCACCCGGGCCCCGATCCAAAGGCTGGCCGATCAGGTCTCCGCCTATTTCGTTCCTGCCGTCGTGTTGGTCGCCATTCTGACCTTCATCGTCTGGGCCATCTGGGGGCCTCAACCCGCGTTTGCCTATGCCCTCATCAATGCCGTGGCGGTTCTCATCATCGCCTGCCCCTGCGCACTTGGATTGGCCACGCCCATGTCCATCATGGTCGCGACCGGCAAGGCGGCTATGGTCGGGGTGCTGTTCAGGAACGCGGAGGCCATCGAAGTTTTTCGGAAGGTGGATACCTTGGTCGTGGACAAGACGGGCACTTTGACGGAAGGCAAACCGAAGCTTGTAGGCGTGGTTCCGGCCAAGGATTGGACGGAAGAGGATATCGTGAGGCTGGCCGCAGGTTTGGAACAGGGCAGCGAACATCCCTTGGCGGCAGCCATCGTCGCGGGAGCCAAAGAAAAAGGAATGTCCATTCACCAGGTGGAAGGATTTGCGTCCCTTACCGGAAAAGGGGTCCGTGGTAGAGTGGAAGGCAAGGACGTCGCCTTGGGAAACGGCGCCCTGATGGAGGAGATCAGGATCCCTTTGGAAAATTGGCCCGCAAAGGCGGATGAACTTCGGACGGAGGGGCACACTGTCATGTATGTTGCCGTGGATGGACGCGTCGCGGCACTCCTTTCCGTAGCGGACCCCATCAAGGCTTCGACTCCCGAAGCGATCCGGAAGCTCCATCTAGAAGGGATTCGGATCATCATGTTGACCGGCGATAACAAAACGACGGCGGATGCGGTGGCGCGGAAATTGGGCCTGGATGAAGTCATCGCCGAGGTCCTTCCCCATCAGAAAGTGGAAGTCGTCAAGCGGCTCCAGGGGGAAGGGAAAACGGTGGCGATGGCCGGTGACGGCGTGAACGACGCGCCCGCTTTGGCCCAGGCCGATGTGGGAATCGCCATGGGTACGGGGACGGACGTAGCCATGCAGAGCGCAGGAGTCACCTTGGTAAAAGGGGATTTGAACGGCATTGTCCGGGCCCGGCGCTTGAGCCGGGCCACCATCAGGAATATCCGGCAAAACCTGGTTTTCGCCTTTGCGTACAATGTCGCCGGGGTTCCCATCGCGGCTGGCATCCTTTATCCATTCACAGGCCTGTTGCTAAGTCCCATTCTAGCCGCCGCCGCAATGAGCTTCAGTTCGGTTTCGGTCATTGGGAATTCCCTGCGACTGCGGAGCGTGAAGCTGTAGGAAATCAGAGAGTAGTGTGGAGGTTTGTTTCCTCGCGCATTGCCGGATACATATCTTGGATCAGGAAACCGCACCCTATTTATGGGAATCACTAGAAGCATGACCATGAAGCAATCTGTCCACGAATCTGAAAACCTGACGACCACGGAAATGTCCGGTGTGTCGCCCTGGCATGCGCGGGGGATCGAGGAAATCGTCACCGGGTTGTCTTCGGATGCCGCCCAGGGCATTTCCGAAACGGAAGCCGGTATCCGGTTGGCCAAGGATGGGCCTAATCTTCTGCCGGTGACCAAGGGGGCCGGCGTCTGGAAGCTTTTGCTCAGGCAGGTCAAGAGCATCGTCATCTGGGTGCTGATCGCCGCAGGTGCCGTTTCCGCGTTTCTCGGCGAAGGCGTGGATGCCATCGCCATCTTCACGATCGTATTCTTGAATGCCCTGGTGGGCTTCTACCAGGAATACGGCGCCGAAAAATCAATCACGGCCTTGCGGAAAATGACGGCGCCCTTGGCCAAGGTCCGCAGGCAGGATAAGGTCCGAAGTCTGCCCGCCTCGGAGGTGGTGCGGGGAGATCTCATCGAATTCGAATCCGGGGATCTGGTTCCTGCCGACGCCCGGCTTGTGGACGCGGCCGACCTCAGGTGCGTCGAATCCGCCCTCACAGGCGAATCGGAGGCGGTGGACAAGGTTCTGGATGCCATCCCGGAAGCGAACCTGCCCATCGGCGATCGCAAGAACATGGTCTTTATGGGAACCAGCGTGGCCTCCGGAACGGGCCGAGCCGTGGTGGTGGGAACCGGACTCTCCACGGAAATCGGACGAATCGCCAGCCTACT
This sequence comes from Fibrobacterota bacterium, assembly GCA_030854955.1. Classification (GTDB taxonomy): domain Bacteria; phylum Fibrobacterota; class Fibrobacteria; order UBA11236; family UBA11236; genus Chersky-265. The sequence goes on from JALYSE010000115.1 coordinate 5,317, forward strand.
CCATTCCGCTTCCGAGGAAGAATCGACGCCTTTGCAGAAGCGTCTGGATTCCCTGGGGCGCACTTTGGTCTGGTTCACCTTGGGTCTGGTGGTTTTCTTGTTCCTGATCGGGCTATGGAGGGGCATGGAGCCCTTTCAACTGCTCCTGACCGCCATCGGCCTGGCGGTAGCCGCGACGCCGGAAAGCCTGCCCGCCGTGGTCACCGTGGCCTTGGCCTTGGGGGTGCAGCGGATGGCCAAGCGGAATGCCTTGGTCCGGCGCCTTGCCTCCGTGGAAACCTTGGGGTCCGCCAACGTGATTTGCACGGACAAGACCGGAACCCTGACGGCCGGAGAAATGACGGTCAAGGAATTGTACACCGCGGGAAATATTTTCCAGGTCGAGGGTATCGGCCTCGACCCCAAAGGCGGCATCAGCATGGACGGCCACGCACCTGATGACGCCCAGACCGGAAGGCTCCGGCACCTGGCCGCTATCCAGGTGGGTACGGTCACGGCCTCCCTTTTCCAGGAAGAGGGCCGATGGAAGGTGTCGGGCGACCCGACCGAAGGCGCTCTGCTTACCTCGGCTCAAAAGGTAGGCCTCGTGGGTGAGAGCCCTCCCAAGGTCTTCTCCTATCCTTTCGATTCGGACCGTAAGCGCGCCAGCGTGATCATCAAGGAAAAGGAGGGAACCTTCCGGATCCTCGTGAACGGCGCTCCGGACGTTCTCTTGGGTCTTTGCACCCGTTTTTCCTCCCCAACCGGAGAACTTCCGCTTGACGATAAGGAACGCGCCCGCATCCTCGAAGCGAACACCTCCATGGCCGCCCGTGGACTCAGGGTCATCGGATCCGCCTACCGGGAATATGCCCCGCAAGGCGAACAAAAGCCCGCCAGCAAGGATTTGGAGACCAACCTGGTTTTCGCCGGTTTGGCGGGCATGTATGATCCGCCCCGGCCGGAAGCGCGGGATGCGGTGGCCAAATGCCGGAAAGCCGGTATCCGGGTCGTTATGATCACCGGCGATCACCCTGCCACGGCCCAGGCCATCGGAAAGGATCTGGGTATCCTGGAAGATGTCTCCGGCGTGCTCACCGGGATTGAGATGGCAACGCTCGACGAAGCCGGCTTGGCGGAACGGGTGGAAGGCACGGCCATCTATGCGCGGGTTTCCGCCGAACACAAGCTCCGGATCGTCAAGGCATGGAGGTCCCGCGGCGCCGTGGTCGCCATGACCGGCGACGGAGTGAACGATGCTCCCGCCATCATGGGGGCGCATATCGGCATCGCCATGGGCCGGACCGGCACGGAAGTGACCAAGCAGGCCTCCGACATGGTCATCGCCGACGACAATTTCGCATCCATCGTCGCCGCAGTGGAGGAGGGGCGGGGAATCTACCAGAACATCCGCAATACCCTGCAATTCCTGCTCGGCGGCAACGTGGGCGAATTGATGCTGATGATGGTGGCCATCATCGCCGGCTTGCCCGCCCCACTCCTGGCCATCCACCTGCTTTGGATCAACCTTGTCACCGATGGCTTGCCGGCCCTGTGCCTGGCCGCGGAGCGGATCGAACCCGATATCATGGAACGCAAACCCAGGCAGCAAGCCGAAATCATGTCGGATAGCCGCTTCCGCTATACTTTGCTGCTGACGGGTTTTTTGACCGCCGGAACCTCATTGGCGGTTTTTCTTTGGGCCTTGGAAACGCGCAGCCTTGAAGACGCCCGGTCATACGCCTTCGCGACCCTGGTGTTCGCGGAACTGCTCCGTTCCCTGGGAGCGCGCAGCGAATTCAAATCCATCTGGAAAATGGATCTCAAGGGCAATATCAACTTACTTGTCGTCGTGGCCGCTTCCATCGCGCTCCAGATTTTTTTCCACCACAACGGTTTCCTGGGAGCCCTGTTGAAGACGACCCCCATTTCCCTCCGGGATTGCCTCGTCTTGCTCGGGATTTCCGCCATACCCATGATCGTCCTGGAAATATTCAAACTGGTTTACCCGGGATTGCCCCGAAAGGCGACAGTATGAGCGATAAACTGACTCCCGAAGAAACGACGCAAATCGATGCCTGGTGGCGGGCCGCCAATTATCTCTCGGTAGGCCAGATTGCCCATCGTATTCGCCATCCACGGCTATCCCTGGCTCATCCACAGGCTGACCTACCGCCGCACCAACCATGGCAATCTGCACGTGCGCGGTTATGAAGAGGATGGCACCACTACCACGCCATTCGACATGACCGTGCTCAACGATATGGATCGATCTGGAGTTTTGCAGGTGGCATCGGAAATTATCGGGGTCGCCTTGCGGATCGTGGCTCCGGGAACTTTCTTTCAGAAACACGCGCGCATCGACGATGCATACTATAAGGAACTGGAAGGTGCAGCGCATCTGGCTCCATTACATGCGGGCCCAGCCTTGAAGGAAGCGGAACACCTCCAGAGGTTGTTTCCAAGGGAAATTCGGCTATCTTTTTCCTCCATGTTCGAACAAGCTTTCAAAAATATCGACGACATCCTCGGGAAAGTATCCGGCTGCTTCAGCGAACTCGAGAATACTGAGCAAACCCCCTCGCAATTTATGCTCGTAAAATCAACTATTGGACGATTAGCCTGGAAGGAGGATGGACGATGAAGGACATCCGCTGGAAACAAAGATTCAACAATTACCTCATGGCATTTCAGACGCTTGTCGATGCGGTGGAACTTTCGCAATCACGGAAATTGTCGAGCCTGGAGCAACAAGGGTTGATTCAGAGTTTCGAATTTACCCATGAGTTGGCCTGGAACGTATTGAAAGATTATTTGGAGCATCAAGGATTCACCAATGTGATCGGATCCAAGGACGCATCGCGCATCGCCTTTAAAAATGGTTTGATTGAACAAGGCGAAGACTGGATGAAAATGATCGAGGATCGCAATCTGACTTCGCACGCCTATCACCAGGATATCGCAGAGGCAGTGGCCGATGACATTATCCGCAGGTTTTATCCCGCATTTCAGGTCATGGTAAAGAAGTTCCAGGATTTGAGTCAACAACAAGATATAACCCCATGAAATTCGGATTATCCGAAGACGTCATCGAAAAAATCATGGGCGTATTCCGCCGCTTTCCGGCGATAGAAAAAGCCGTCTTATACGGCTCTCGGGCAAAAGGCAACTACAAGCCTGGGTCGGATATTGACCTTTCTCTTGAGGGGGCCGGCCTTACACCTGACATGAGGGCGTCTATCGCTTCGGCATTGGATGATTTGCTTTTGCCTTATACCGTTGACCTTTCTCTACTCGCCGCGCTTCATCACTCCGAATTGCGTGAGCATATTGAGCGCGTGGGTATGGTGTTTTATGAGCGGAATAAGTAAACCAGACCGATGAAGCAGATTAATCAAGGTGATGGTATTGGCCCACCCATTGTTGCCAGTGCAGGAATACCACAATGCCGGTGAGGACAATGCGGCCGAGCTCGACCCGGCGTTCGCGGGTCATAAGGATGCGAAGACTCGAGTCTGCAGGCCTCGCGGAAGAAGCCGGGGAGGATTCCTTGATTGCCTTGGTCATTCTACTTCGCGACCGCATCCTTGGTCTCTTTTTCCGAATGGAAAATCCGGTAAAGGACAGGCAATACCAACAAAGTCAGCGCGGTCGATGATAGAATACCGCCAATGACCACCGTGGCCAGAGGCCGTTGCACCTCGGCGCCGGTTCCAGCGGCCAAGGCCATGGGAACGAACCCAAGGGAAGCGACCAAGGCCGTCATGAGAACCGGGCGCAAGCGCGTCGTAGACCCCTCGAAAACCGCTGCGGCCAAGTCCATCCCCTCCTGACGCAGATTCCGGATGGAGGAGATCATGACCATACCGTTGAGCACGGCGACACCGGAAAGGGCGATGAACCCCACCCCTGCCGAAATGGATAGGGGTATGCCTCGCGCCCAAAGTGCAATCACGCCACCCGTCAAGGCCAGAGGCACTCCGGAAAAAACCAGCCAGGCATCCTTGACCGAACCGAAGGTCGTATAGAGCAGGAGAAAAATCATGGCAAGCGCGACGGGTACGACGAGACGGAGTCGGCGGGATGCGGAAATAAGCTGTTCAAATTGCCCTCCCCAAGTGGTCCAATACCCGGGCGGGATCTCGGCTTCGGCATCCATCCTTTTCTGTGCCTCTTTGACGAAGGAACCGATGTCGCGTCCCCGAACGTTCGCAGTCACCACTACCCGCCGTTTACCTTGTTCCCGGCTGATTTGATTCGGGCCTGGCGCCACATTGAAATCCGCGACGGTTCCCAGAGGAACAAATCCCTGGTCGCCGCCGTCTTTCCTCAACGGAACGGGAAGGTTTTTGAGGGACTCGATGTCGCTGCGAATGGCCTCCGGTAGACGGACAAGCAGTTGAAACCGACGGTCCCCCTCGAAGACTTCCCCGGCTTCACGTCCGCCTATGGCAATGTCGATGACGTCCTGGACGTCCGCGACGTTAAGTCCATGGCGGGCCATGGCGTCCCGGTTCAATTCAATGGTTAAAAGCGGAAGCCCAGTCACTTGCTCCATCTTTACATCCGAGGCCCCCGGCACCTTTTCCAGGATTTTCTCGATCTGCTTTCCGGCTTCGGAGAGCACTTCCATGTCGTCTCCGAAGATCTTTACGGCAACGTCGCTTCGCACACCGGCGATCAACTCGTTGAAGCGCATCTGGATGGGTTGGGTAAACTCGTAATTATTGCCAGGCACCTTGAGCAGGCTGTCTTCCAACTCGCGCACGAAATCCGCCTTGGGGCGGCGCGGGTTGGGCCATTCGGATCGCGGCTTCATGATCACAAATCCGTCGGCCACGCTGGGCGGCATGGGATCGGTGGCCACTTCGGCCGTCCCGATTTTGGCGAACACGTCTTTGACTTCCGGGAACTGGGCGATTTTCCGCTCCAATTCATGCTGCATGCCGACCGCCTGGGTCAGGCTGGTACCCGGAATCCTCAGCGCATGCAAGGCTACGTCCCCCTCGTCCAAACTGGGCATGAACTCGCTGCCCATGCGCGTGGCCAGGAGGCCGCAAATGAGGACCAATGCCGATGCGCCCACTACCACGACGGACCGATTGCCCAGCGCCATCCGCAGCACGGGGATATAGGCCTTCTTGGCGAATCCCACGAGGACATTCTCCTTCTCGGTGATCCTTCCGGTCAGGAAAAGGGCCACCGAGGCCGGAACGAAGGTCACGGAGAAGATCATGGCTCCGATCAGGGCGGCGATGACCGTGTAGGCCATGGGATGAAACATCTTTCCTTCCACGCCCGTCAGGGTCAGGATGGGGAGATAGACGATCATGATGATGAAAACGCCGGAGATGCTCGGTTTAAGCATTTCCCGGGTCGCGGAGGAAACGAGTTCCAAACGTTCCTTGAGGACCAACAGACCGCCTTTTCGGTGCTGGGCTTCGGCCAGCCTGCGAACGCAGTTTTCCACGATGATGACCGCGCCGTCCACGATGATTCCGAAATCCAGCGCTCCCAGGCTCATGAGGTTGCCGCTGATTTTTGTGGAAACCATGCCGGAAATTGTGAACAGCATGGAAAGGGGGATGACCAAGGCGGTGATGATGGCCGCCCGGATGTTTCCCAGGAAAAGGAAAAGAACGATGATGACGAGCAAGGCGCCTTCAAGAAGGTTGGTCTTGACGGTGTCGATGGCTTTCTCGACCAGGGTCGTGCGATCATACAACGTCGTTGCCCTCACTCCTTCCGGCAAGGTCTTGTTGATTTCCTCCATCTTGGCCGCGACGCGTTTTGAGACATCCCGGCTGTTTTCGCCGATGAGCATGAATACGGTACCCAGTACCACTTCCTTACCGTTCATGGTGGCAGCGCCCGTGCGCAACTCCTTGCCGAGTTCGACTTCGGCCACGTCGCTGATATGGATGGGCACGCCGCCATGGCTGCCGATGACGATCCGTTTCACGTCCTCGACGCCGGCCACCTGGCCGGGCGAGCGGATCAGGTACTGCTCGCCGTTTCGCTCTATATATCCGGCACCGACGTTGGCATTGTTCCGCTCCAACGCCTCCAGCACGTCCCGGAAGGTCAGGGAATAGGCCACCAGTTTCTGGGGATCCGGGGTTACGTGGAATTGCTTAAGGAATCCACCGATACTGTTCACTTCGGTCACGCCGGACACGTTCCGGAGCTGGGGTTTGATGACCCAATCCTGGAGGGTGCGGAATTCCGAAGCATCCGGTGCGCCGTCCTTTCCCACATAGCCGGGTTCGGCCTCTACGGCCCACATGAAGATTTCACCTAGTCCCGTGGAGATGGGACCCATGACGGCATTGACTCCCGGAGGAAGCTGATCTTTCACATCCTGGATGCGCTCGTTGACAAGTTGGCGGGCGAAGTAGATATCCGTGCCATCCTCGAAAACGACCGTGACCTGGGACAGTCCGTAACGGGAAACGGAACGGGTCGCTTCCAGCTTCGGGAGGCCGGCCAAGGCGTTTTCGAGAGGAAAAGTCACCCGTTGCTCCACCTCCATCGGGGAAAAGCCCCGCGCTTCTCCGATGACTACTACCTGGACATTGGTAATGTCCGGCACCGCATCGATGGGCAGCCGGCCATAATTGAAAACGCCCAGGACGGCGATGACCAAGGTGGCCAAAAGCATCATCCAACGATGGGCAAGCGAAAAGGCCAGGATTCTTTCCAGCATGTTGTTCTCCTCGGTCCTTCAATGATCGTGGGTTGCGCCGGATTTACCCAGCTCGGCTTTGAGAAGAAAACTGTTCCCGGAAGCATACGGGGTACCGGGTGGGATGCCCGAAAGCACTTCGACCCATTCGTTGTCGCGTCGGCCGATTTCCAGCGGTCTGATTTCGTACCATTCCCCGGCCTGCATGAAAACCACTTCCCAATCCCGGAAGGTCTGGACGGCCTCGGCCTTGACGGCCAATGGCGCTTTGTAGTTCTCCAAGGTGACTTCCGCTTTGACGAAAAGGCCCGGACGCCAATCGCCGGCCCGGTTTTCCAAAACGGCCCGGGCAAGCATGGTCTGGGTGTTTTCCGTGCCGAATGGCGAGATGTAGGATATCGTCGATGTGACCGTCTGGCTTCCGTCCCCGGCATCGATAAGCACGGTCTGGCCTTTTTTCAGGCGGGGAAAATCCCTCCGGTACACGCTCAGGTCCACCCATACGGATCCCAAATCCGCCACCGCATACAGCGTCTGGTTGTCCGAAACGGATTCGCCGACAGCCGCATCTTTTTCGATGATGGTTCCGTCCATCTGGGAACGTACTTCATAGGCCTGCAGGCTTTCATTGCTTTCCACTACCGCCAGGATATCCCCCTTACGGACCACGTCCCCCAAACGCTTCCGGACCTCCTTGATGACTCCTGGAAAGCGCGCGCGCACATGCGCCATCCGATCTTCGTTGGGCATAATCTTGCCGTTGAGCCTAAGCGCCGTGCGTATCGTAGCCGGTCCCGCCTTTTCAATAACGACGCCGGAACTTTGCAAGGCCTCCGCCGCAAGCTTTAAGCGTCCTTCCAATTGGGTGTATTCCCAGCGATGGCTCTTCCCTTTCCAATCCGCCGTAACCTTGACCGTAAAGGAATGCGGTTCCACTACGACAGCGTCGCCGGCCAAATAATCCGACTCCTTTTTGAAGCGCACGGTATCCACCTGTCCGCCGAGACGATGCACGGTGATGACAAGGCTGACCTCAGCCGGTTCGATAGGCTTGCCTCCGTCATAGGCGAAAACCCGGAATATCGGAGGCACTCCGGTTTCGAAGATTGTGACTTCGACCTGGAAGTCTCCTTCGGCAAGCAGTCGGCCCCGATGCGGCCCCTTGACCACCTCTTCGCTTTGGGCCGATTCCCCATGTTCTCCCACCGCGGTTTTCCTCTCAGTACCGAGAAGCAGGGCCGCGATGCCGGCCGAAAAGGTCGCAATCATTCCGATGATGATGATCTGGTTGCGGTTCATATTAGCGGTTCCTTTCCAAGGAAGGCGTTTGAGGGTTCAGCGGGCGTCCGGTGATGGTTTCCAGTTCGGCGAGGGCGCGATGATATTCGGCAGTGGCGCGCAAGTGCTGTGACCGGGAGGCCACGAGGTTTTTCTGGGCGTCCAGGACCTCCAGAAATCCATACCGCCCTTGCCGGAATCCTTCCGTAGCGCTTTCGAAGGCCGTTTTTACCGACGGCAATACCGAGGCGTTCAAGATCTCGATTTCGGAACGTGTCATGGATGCGATTTTATAGACCGTCGATAGCCTGTCCTGCAATTCCAATTCGGCCGCTTCCCGCTGTTTTTCCAGCTTGGCTTTCCGTTGGCGGGTTTCAAGAATCCGGCCCTGATTCCTGTTCAGCAAGGGAATCGGCAGCGAGACGCCGGCAACCAAGGCATCGGCTCCCGGCTCGGCAAGCCTGCGATATCCTCCGCTCAAGGTCAGGTCCGGTATGGCGTTGGCCCTTTCCAATTCCAGATTGGCTTGTACTTGGGCTATTTCGGCTGTGAATCGGGCAAGGTCGGGATGATCTCCCAGGTATCCTTTCAAGGTATCGAAGGGGGGCGGAGGCGCGGTGCTGTCCAGGAT
>JALYSE010000116.1 GCA_030854955.1 Fibrobacterota bacterium
GCTTGAGGCCCAGGACCTTGTCGCCGGGCTTCACCACGGCCATGTAGACGGCCAGGTTGGCGGGCGAACCGGAAAGCGGCTGGATGTTCACGTGCTCGGCCCCGAACAGTTCCTTGGCGCGCGCGATGGCCAGGGACTCCATCTCGTCGATGACTTCGTTGCCGCCATAGTAGCGCTTGCCCACGTAGCCTTCTGAATATTTGTTGGTCAGGACCGAACCCATGGCTTCCAGAACGGCCTGGCTGGTGGTGTTCTCGGATGCGATCAGCTCCAGTCCGTCCTGCTGACGGAGCGTTTCCTTGGCGATGATGGCGTGGATTTCCGGATCCGTTTCCCTGAGATGCTGCATGCGGCGTCCTTGACCTTAGTCGTGTGGATGGAAAGGTAGAAAATGCAAGGGTCCCGGAATGTTCCTTGCCTTCCGGGAGGGTGCTTACCGGACTAAGTCCGGTAAGCGGCGTTGATCTTTACGTAGTCGTAGCTCAGATCGCAGGTCCAATATATCCAGGACCCATCGCCCAGACCCAGATCCACCTTCACGGAAACATCCTTTGCTTTCATTCGCGCGGCCAAATCATCCTCGTCGTAAGAAAGCGCACCGCCCCTGGCCATCACCTTCACGCCGCAGAACTCGAGCGCGGTTTTTTCCGGAACCAGTTCCGCGCCAGAATAGCCGGCGGCCGCAAGTACGCGGCCCCAATTAGCATCCCCGCCGAAGAAGGCGGTCTTGACCAAGGGAGAGTTCGCGATGGCTTGACATACGGCCTTGGCATCCTCTATGGAGCGAGCGCCCTTGGTTTCGATCGTAACCAGCTTGGTGGCCCCTTCTCCATCCCGGATGATGAGCTTTGCCAAATCCTCCATCAGGCCCCGCAATCCTTCGTCGAAGGTTTTGCGCGCGCTCAGGGACAGATCCTGATATCGGACACCCGATGCGCCGTTGGCGATGAGAAGCGCGGTATCATTGGTGCTCATATCTCCGTCCACGGAGATAGAGTTGAAGGTCTTTTCCACGAAGGCGAGAAAAGTCTCCCGATAGCCCGCGTGCAGATCCAGATCGGTGGTGATGTAGGAGAGCATGGTGGCCATGTTCGGGCGGATCATTCCGGCCCCTTTGGCAACCCCGCCCAAGCGTACCTCGGCGCCGTCCAGTACCAGGGCCTTCTGGGCCTTTTTTTCGAAAGTATCCGTGGTCATGATGGAATGGATGAACGGCGCGAAGGTTTCACCGCTGCTGAAAAGCCGGGTGATGCCGGCCCGGATCTTGTCCATGGGAAGATATTCGCCGATGACGCCGGTGGAGGATACCATCACTTCCCCTTTCGGCGAGGCCGCTTCCCGGAGCGCGGCTGCTTCGGCCAGCACGTCTTCATACCCCTGGGTGCCGGTACAGGCATTGGCGTTACCACTGTTCACCAGCACATGGCTCAGCCTTCCACCTCCGGACGCCACCTTCTGGTCGAAGAGGACCGGGGCCGCTTTGACTGCATTGCGGGTGAAGGCGCTGAAAACCTGTGCCGGGGGTTCGGAAACCAATACGCCCAAATCCGGCTTTCCGTTTTTCTTGATGCCGCAGGCCAGGCCCCAAGCCCGGAATCCTTTGGGAAATGAAACATCTTCCATGGCTGCGGGATTCTCCTCCGAATCGGGAATTCTCAATATGGGAAACCGCCACGCCGGGCACTTTGCCCCGAACGGGACTCGAACCCCATCAAAAACCAACTAGCAGGTCTCGTATTGCCCATTACTATGGCTCGGAACCTCTCAAAAATCTGCTAAATAGGTAGGAAATTAGGTGCGAAAACGGATAATTTTCTATTTATTTGATAGGTTGGCCAAATGGCCATGTGGCCATTTGGCCATGCGTGAAAGTTTGACTCCTTCACGATCACGGACCTGTTCTTTTATTTCCCGAAAACCTGCAGGAGAGATCGGTCTCTCCAATAGGGTGAACGCGGCAATCAACGGGTTGCCTTGTACCTTAATGGTTTGGGAACTTCCTGGAGACGGATATGTTGAATAGAATTCCGATGACCCAGCAAGCATACGACCGCCTTGCGCATGAATTGGATGTCCTGAAAAAAGTCGAGCGTCCCTATATCATCGAGGAAATCTCCGTCGCGCGCGCGCAGGGTGATCTGTCGGAAAACGCGGAATACCATGCTGCGAAGGAAAAGCAGGGGCAACTGGAATCGAAAATCAACGAGTTGGAGGATAAGATCCACCGGGCTGAAATCCTGTCCGCCGGGCCCGTAAACAGCGACCACATCATTTTCGGCCACATGGTCTCGGTCAAGAACCTGGAAACCAAAAAGGTCCAGCACTATACCCTGGTCGGTCCGGAAGATGTAGATGTGGGCTCCGGGAAGATTTCCTCCGTCTCCCCCATCGGCAAGGGCCTGATGGGCAAGAAGCCCGGGGACGTGGTGGAAGTACAGATTCCCAAGGGTATCCTGAAACTGGAAATTCTGGATTATAAGTGAACCTTTCCGCCTTCCTCGGAGATGACGAGCTCCGGAAACAGGAAGCCCTGGAGGCCGCCGTTGCCAAATGGACCGCCGAAGGTCCTAACGGGAACGACGGAAACTGCATTCGCGAGGTCTGGTTCGGCGAAGACATGCGCTGGGAGCACGTCGCGGAATCGTTCCAGACGCAAGACCTCTTCGCCTCCCGCAAGTCCATCATCATCAAGAACTGGGACAAACTGCATCCCTCCCACCAGAAGACCCTAGAAGCGATTCTCCGCTCGGGCAATCCCACCGTCGCGGTCTTCATCACCGCAGAAAAGCTCGACGGACGCTCGGCCCTGCCCAAGGCCCTGAAGGCCGCAGGAAGCCTCTTCGAATTCAAGCTGCCTTACGAGGACAAGATCCCCCAATGGTTGAGCCAGCGCGCCCGGGAAAAGTACGGACGTAAGCTGAATCTGATCGACGCGCAACTGCTGCTGGATACCGTCGGAAAAAGCCTTTCCGAACTCGATCATGAATTGGAGAAGCTGGACACCTTCCTTCCCAAGGGCGCACCCATCTCCGCCGCAGACATCCAGGACTTGGTGAGCCCGTTGAAAGTGGTCGGAATTTTCGAATTCCAGAAGACCATGGGGCTGCGGAAAAAAGCGGATATGCTTCCTGCTTTGCGGAACCTGCTCGAGAACGAATTCAAGGACGCGCCGTTCGTCGTGGCCCAAATGCTTTTCAGCCATTTCCTGACCTTGGCCAAGATCCGGGCCCAGATGGACCAGGGGATGCGGGAACAGGATATTGTCCCCACCATCAAGCGCCCGCCGTTTATCGTTCAGAAAGAGCGGTATCTGGAGCAGGCGCGCACCCGGCCATCGGAAACCTGGAAAAAACTGCTTACGCGCCTCGCGCGCTTCGAGATCGAGTTGAAACAAGGCCGCTATCCCAACCGCTTCGAAGTTGAAATGGCCTTCGCGGGGATGGTTTAATATTATTTTCTGATTGGTACATCAAAGAGCCTCACGGATGGGGCGACAAAGGCAGGTTAGGTTGAGCGTCACTACCAAAAGAGTCAAGACCGGCTGTGAAGGTCTCGACCACATTCTCAGGGGCGGTCTCCTGGAAGGCTCCGCAACCCTTATTGAAGGATCTGCAGGCACGGGAAAAACCACCTTGGCGCTGCAATTCATCATGCAGGGCGTGAAGGAGGGCGAACATGGCCTGATTTTCACCTTCGAGCAATTCCCCGAGCAATACTACGACTGCGCGGCCGAATTGGGCTGGGACCTGCGCACACTCCAGGCGGAGAAGAAAATCCACGTGGTCTTCACCACCCCCGAGGAGTTCCTCGACGAATTGGACGATCCGGAAGGCAAGCTCGCCAAGATCCTGACCGAACATGGCACCAAGCGCATCGTTCTGGACAGCATCACCCACTTCGAAAAGCTGTCGAAGGACATCGGCCACCTGCGTTCCATTGAAACCGACATCGTAAACGGGGTGAAACGCGAAGGTATGACTGCGGTTTTCCTCAAGGAGAATGCCAACGTCTTGGGTAAATGGGACGTTTCGTCCAATAAGATGCCCTTCATCGTGGACACTTACATCCTCCTGCGGTACCTGGAAATGGAATCGGAGATTAAGCGCTGCCTGATGGTGCTCAAAATGCGCGGCAGCGACCATGACAAGGACATCAAGGAATACAAGATCGACCAGGGCGGCCTGCAGGTGGGCGAAAGCTTCACCGGCGTGTCCGGCATCTTTCTTGGAACGGGCATCCAAGCCCGGCCGGCCAAAAAATAGGCGGCACTCCGGAACAACCGCGGGGTTTTCGGATGAAACCGGAAATCCGCGGACGCGGCGGTTATTTTTTCGGAGTGAGCGAAGCCATCAGGCCCTCGAGCCCCGCCAGACCGCGGTACAAATCCAGGAACTCTTCCACCCATGCCGCATCAGCATTCGCGATAAGGCTGAGCAGATCCTCCATGTTGAAGCGATCATTGTAGGGGCCGATGACGGGCTGCCGAGCCGTATCCACGCGCACCGCGGGGCCGGAGGGCACGGGAAGTCTGGCGGAACCGGGCGTGGACGGAGGCAAGGCGAGGCGGCCCAGGGTTACGGGCATACGCTGGCGTTTCAGGGATATCTTCTGCGATTTGAGCACACGGCTGTAGAGGCGGCGGCGGAGGTCCAACAGGCCCGAATCGGCCTTGTCGGATTGGGACGGGCTGGCGGCGGCCGTCCCAGAGTGGCGCAACTTTTCGAGTTTCTCACGGTAAGTCTGGTTTTCCAGGGCCGAAAGCCGGCTTCCGTGCATTACCAATACGGTCTCCGCGTCCTTGATGCGTTCCAGGCGCCATTGCCGACGTACCCGTTCGGTGGCGGACAGCGGGCGATCCTTGGCCTTGGCGCGGACCCTGGGAGCCGATGGGGATGCAGTAACGTCCTCGTCATCCAGGATCGAAGCGAACTCTTGCAGGGCCGCTTCCACCTTGGCAAAACAGTATTCAGCGCCGCGGGCGTTCCCGGCCACCTGGAACCGCTTGCCACTAGCCAGCAGATTGGCAAGATAGGCCTTGCGGAAGGTCGCTCCTGGGTAACGCGAAAGTGTCCCCTCAAGGACGGCCGCGTCGCGGCCCCCTTCGGGCTTTTCCGGTTCCACGACGTTATCCAACGACATGGGCAGCCTCAGGGCACCGATGCCAGGGTTTCGGAGGCGGGCTGGTCCGAACCGCTTTGGGATGATCGCGATCCGCTCGAATCGCGATCTTCCTGGGCATGCAGCACTTCCATCAGGATTTCCTGGGTCTTCATCGCGTTCTCGACCAGCACTTCGCCGGCGCGCTCCTGGAACGAGGCCAGGGTGCGGCCCAATTCCGCGAGCAAGGTCTGGTAGCCGTCGCCGGCATCGGCCTGCTTTTCCAGGCGATCGAGAATGGAGGATAGGCCGGAATTGAGCATGGCCACGCTGGCCTGCATTTCCGTCTGGTTGATCTGGGAAAGATGGGCGAGTTCCCGGGCGTCCTGGGAGCCCTGGCGCATCTGCTCAGCGAGATCGGAAACCTTGCCGGCCACTTCCAGGCCCAATTGGCCCTGGGCCTCGAGGGTCTTGGCGGCTTCGCCTAGGACCTGGCGTTGCAATCCGGAGATTTCCTCGACCAGGCGGCTCTGTCCTGCGGAAATGGTTTCCGCCAGGCCGGCCTGACCGGTCGCGGCTTTTTCCTCGACTTCGAGGACGAGCTTCAAGGAGGCTTCCCGCATCCGTTCGAGGCCGTCTTCGAAGGCTGCGGCGGCGTCTTTCATGGTTTTGGCCTGGCTTTCCATGCCGGTGAGGGCGCGTTCCAAAATAAGGTGCTGCGTTTCGGTCTGAGCGAGCTGCAGGCCCTCCACCCGGGACACCACGTCCTCGAGCAGGCGGGATTGCAGGTCCGCAACCTTGCTTTCCCAGGCGGCCTGGACTTCAGCGGCGCGTTCGGCCCAAGCGGCCTGAACGGTCTCACCGGAGCGGACACCTTCGGAAGCGAGCGACTTGAATTCCGCAGACAGGGTATCGGCCATCTGCTTGGCCTTTTCCGACCATTCACTTTGGGCCTTGCGCAGTTCCTGGCCGAAAGCGCGGGAGGCTTCCGCCTGGGCCGTCGCCTGTTTTTCCCATGCGCCCAAGGTGGTTTCCAGGGAGGCAAGGGGCCCGCGCAGATTCTTGTCGAGGCTTTCCGCGATGAGAGCCGCACCCTTGGCGATTAACTGGCGCGAATCCTCCCGCACGCTTTCCGTGAGGGCTTTCAACTGCTCGGTCTGTTCCATGGATTTGTCCGAGAAGCCGGTGAGCAGGGTCCTCATCGAATCCAGGGGAGCGGCCAGGTTCTTGGCGAGGCTTTCACCGATGAGGATCGACCCTTTTTCCAGGGTCTCGCGAGCGCCCATGTTGACTTCGGTCTGCAAATTCGAAAGCGCCAGGGCCTGGCCTTCGGTCAGTCGGGTGGCGATGGATTTGAGATTGGAATCCAAGGCGGCGGGAATGTCGCTGACGGCATGCTGAAGGCGGCCAAGCACCATGCCCGTCTCTTCCCATTCAACCTGGATGCGCTGCCAATAAACCACCGTCATCCATTGGCCGATGCCGTACAGGATGAGTACGAAAACGGCCAGGATCATGTTGGCCTTGTCCTGCATCCAGATGAAAGATCCCGTCAGCAGGAAAATCCCCAGCACCAGGCTGGCGAGGAGGATGGCGGTTCCGTAATTTCTTCTCTGTGACATGGATGGTTCTCCGTAATTCAATAAGCGAAAAGCTAAAAGCTAAAAGCTAAAAAGTGCCGGGACCGGGCGTCAGGACGCCGGCGATTCCGATAGTCGCGTGGGATGCTCCATACGCGAAAACCGGGAAGGTTGCGGCGGGGTCAAACCCCGCAGGAAGAGATCCCATTTCCCTTCATAATGGGCGATCATGACGGCGCAGATGGCTTCCGCCAGGTCGGCAAAGGTTTCCATAAATCCCTCGAAACCGTTTCGGTACCGGGGACTTTCCCAGGGCCAGGCGATGCCTTTGAACATTTCCTCTTCCGAGCCGTAGATGCGTTTGTCCCACTTGGCCACGCGTTCGATGAAGGTATCCAGCGCCAGTTCGCCCAGGGAAAGACGGAGGCGTTTGAACAGATCCGCCTCGCCCTCGTGCAGGGCCGATTCCAACGCGGGCAGGAGCTTGCTGCGATCGTCGCTCACGGATTCGCGATGCCAGACTGCGGCCAACTCTCCCTGAAGGCGGAACATGTGGCCGCTCAGAAAGGAGACCTGGCGTTCCACGTCCGAGGCCATGTCGTGCAGGGATTGCAAGTAGAGCATCTTGGCCTCCTTGCGGGTGCCTTTGCCCACCAGGGAGAACCCGGCGATGTCCTGCTGGAACCATTGGTTGCGTTGAAGAAAGGGATGCAATTGGGTGAAGGCCAATCGCTTCCTCCACTTGTCCCGGAATTCCATGAACTTTAAGGACGATTCCTCGCGGATGCGCTCGATACGATCCTGGATCATGGCATAGGCCGAAGGTCCGGCGGAAAGACCGTTGAAATCCGACGCACGGTCGGAAACGGGCAGGGATTCACGGTCGAGCAGGGCGCGTATCAGGATGGTATGGTTGGGATCGGCGAGTCGGGTTACGAAGGCGAGCACATTGCGCGGATCGGAAGATGAGGACTGGGAACCGGAGTTCTTACCGGATGCGGATACCGGGGACGAGGCCGCATAGGATGCGGGGGGCCAATCCTTGGACGTAAAGGCCTGGTAACTTTTGATTAATCGATGGCTCAATAGGTGTGGAAATATAGTGGATTTTCCGCTCCCGGTCCAGGCTGATGGCGCCCTAATGGACTGGGGGACGGGGGCCGGAGCCGCAGCACACATTTAACCCGGGAAACGAAGGCTCAATTTCTCCTGTAATCGCAGGGGCAGGGGCTTGAGCTGGGTGGAATCTCCCGTCTTTTGGGGAAGTTGGCTTATAAACCGGCCTTCAAGCTCCAAATCCGCTGAGACCGGGCGGCCCTTGCTCAAGTTGAAGACCATCTGGCCGCTTCCGGTCATGGCCGGTTGGGTGGCCCCTTCGGCTTCCCCCAGGTCCTCGCTCAAATGGGCCTCCATCTCCACCAGCAGAGTGGCTAGGTCGCCTTGCGGAGTCTCGCGTACCGCAGAAAGGGTGAAACGCTTGATCACCCGGGAATCCGGATGGAACTTGTCGAGTAGTGGCTGGATGATTTCCCAGCGCGAGCCTTTCTTGATGGATGCATCCGGAAAGGATGGCATGGCATAGGCCAGGAACCGGCCGAAGTTGAGGGGGGAGAATTCCACCGGCGCCATGCTGGGCTCCTCTTCCATGGCCAACACCTGTCCGGTCCTGGAAAGGGAGACCTTGGCCCGGTATTTCCTGAGCCGGCCGGTCATGTACCTGTCTTCGTCCGGACCGCGTTCGGAACTGCGGTACGTGAGGGTGTCTACCGTGAGGGAGAGTTCGAACTGCCCTTTGGAGGTGTCACCCGAAGCCTGCATTGAGAATGTCGCATTGGCCGATGAAACATAGGGACTGGAACCCCAACTTCCGTCCGCCTTCGCCCTCAGCTCGGCGGAATACAGGAGCTTGGATGCGGCTCCGGGATCGAATCGCCAGGTGGCGCGATGAGACCGGAACTCGCACGAGGAAAGGAGGAAGGAGAGCCCGATAAGGGCGCCGATGGAAGGAGAAAGAAATCGCACGATTCAGATCCGTTTCTCTTCCTTGTACCTCTTGAGCAGGAACGCCATGTAGCGGTATTCGAAGGTCGAATGGGGATAACGTTTCAAGCCCGCCTCAAGGTAGGCAGCGGCCTTGCCATTGCCTTCGGTGGCGTTCACCTTCAGGAAATAGACGAGCATGTCCTCCAGGGATTCGGGCGGACCGAAGCCGGCGGGAACGCCGCGGCGGAAATAGTCCTCAGGAATCTTGTCCGCAAGATAAGCCATTTGCATCCGCTCCTTGCGCGAGGCCGCTTGGTTGAGATAGAGCTTGGGATCCACGGAGAGCACGGGAATATCGACGATGGATTTGATCACCATGGAATGCAGAATGCACTTGAAGGCCATTCCGTTGACAGAATTGAATTGCCGATAGGTGCGATCGTAGAGATCGGCGGCATTAGCGTTCTTTCCCTCCAGGAAGGCCATCTGTGCAGTCAGAAAAGCCACCTCGGCCTTGAGCTCCCGGCCCACGTTGTCGCCGTGGGGGACGGCCTGCAGCATGAAATTGGCCCGAGCCTGGTCCTTCACGCCCAGGTAATAGCGGGCCAGGATTAGGCGTAAGGCGCAGAGGATGGGGTCGTTTTCCTGGAAGTAGGTCAAAAGATGCTGCGCGTTTTGCATGGGGGCGTGCTGGCCCAGGCGTCGGAAGATCTCAGCCATGTCCGCATAGAAGTGGCCGAAGGTCAGCCGCCGCGCGTCCTCGAACTGGATCAGGAAACGGAACTCATCGATCATCCGCGCCGCGCACAGATCCGTGTTTTCGCCCGCGTTCAGGCATTGGTAAATAGCCTCGATCCGGGACTGGATCACCATGTTGTTGAAATCTGATTCCGGATAAGCGGCGGAAAGCAACTTGAGCTTGTCGTAGCCCGAACTCGCCTTGCCGAGGTCGAAATAGCATTGGGCCAATTGATAAAGCGCTTCCGGGATGATTTTCGGATCCTTGGAGTTGCTGGCGGCCAGGGTGAGATTCTGGATGGCTCCGACGTAGTTCTTGAGCACCATGAAGCTCTCCCCCATCTTCATGTGGGCTTCATAGCTGATACTCTTGCCCGGATAGGTTTCAATGACATGTTTGTAGGCCGGGATGCTGTTGGTGATGAATCCTTCTTCGAGATAGGCGTCCGCCACCACGGTGGGCTTCGCGGAAAGTGCCACCGCTTTCTTATATATACGGAGATCGTCGATGGCCAGGCTCGAGTTCCACGTGTAGAACCCGAACTTGCTGCTGCGCTCCACCTTGATAGGAAGGGTATAGTACTTGCGAACCAGCAGGACGTCATTCAGTGAGAGCTGGACGACATTGTCCTCCTTCTCGATGGTGACCTTGTAGACGACTCCGCCGTTGAGCTTGACGGGCGCGGTGTTGAATGCGTAGCGCGCGGTCTTGCCGTATTCGATGTTCGCCATTGAAGTGCCCCATTCGCCTAAGGAGAAACGGAAGGCGTCGTCCGGAGTGGCCCCGAACAGAAAGGCATTGAAATCATTATTGCTGCCGTTGAGGCCTTTGACGGAGAATTCGATCTTGAGATCGCCGAAAAATTCCTGGTTGGCCACCGTGAAGGATTGGCCGGAGGAAAAGGATTCCAGACGGCCGCGCGCCACCTTCCATGATTCGGAAGGGACCCAACTCCCGTCAACCCTGTCGAAGGAGAGGAACTTCAGCGAGGAGTCGGTCTTGTTGAAGGTCTCCTCCTGCACCAGGCCCCAGGGAGCCTTCTTGCTTTCCTCTTGGACGCTCAGGAAACCGAACACGATTCCCGTCATCACCAGCAGGAAGCTCGCCCCAAGATAAAGGATGGGATTCGCCTTGACGAAGCGCCAGGCGAGATTGATGGCGCTGGGGGGCTTGGCCATGATGGGAAGGCCGTTGCGATAGGAGTAAAGATCCTTCAGCAGCAGTTCAATGCTCTGGTACCGATCCTTGATGTCTTTGGCCATGCACACCTGCACGATGGCCGCGAAATCCAAATCCAGCCAGGGGGACAGGTAACGCAAGGGGACCGGCTCGGCCCTAATGGCGTTGAGCGCGGTCTGGTGCAATGAGCGCGGATCTAGGAAGGGATTCTTGAACGAGATAAGCTCGTACATGATGATTCCCACGGAGCAGATGTCCGAGTGGGTTCCCACCGAATGGCCCATGGCCTGCTCCGGGGACATGTAGGCGGGGGATCCCACCACCTCGCCGGACAGGGTGAGCGTGACGTTGAGATTGGGATCCACCGCCTTGGCCAGGCCGAAGTCGATGACGATGGGCGTGGTCCCTCGCATGAGGATGTTCGTGGGCTTCAAATCCCGGTGGATGATGCCTTGGCGATGGCAATAGGCCAGGGCCTCGGCGATCTGGTTCACGATCTCCACCACTTCGCTGAAGCTGGGCTTCTTTTCATGCAGGAAGGCAAGCAAATCCATGCCCTGGATGTATTCCATCACCAGGTAATGGACCCCGTTCTGCTCGCCCACCTCGAAGATGCGGATCACGTTGGGGTGGTTTAGCTTCGCGACCGAACGCGCTTCCACTTGGAAACGCTCCACAAAGCGCTTTTGCAGTACGGTGCCGAACAGCACCTTGATGGCCACCAACCGATCCAGATCGGGCTGATGGGCCTTGAACACCACGGCCATGCCGCCCCGGCCCAATTCCGAAAGGATGACGTACTTGCCCAGGCGGCCGCCGACCTGGACTTGCAGCAATGAGTTGGCCGTGGCCTGGGTCAGGGAATCGGTCTCTGTGAGGGGATTGGGGCCGGAGGTGGGAATGGAATTGGCCGCCGGAGATCCGGTGGGGAGACTGGACTTGGGATTGATGGGCGGGGGCTGGGGAGCTTGGGGATTCATTCCTGCTCCGCCGGAATTGAGCGGACGCGCTCCAGGGCCGTGGCAAGATCCTTGGGGAGGGGAGCATGGAAGACCAGGTGATTGCCAGGTCCCAAATCCACTTCAAGGTCGGCCGCGTGCAGGAAGGTGCGCTTCAATCCCAGGGATTTGCGATAGGCGCGGTTGTGATCGAAGGATCCGTAACGCGGATCCCCGACCAGAGGGTGTCCCTGGCTTGCCAAATGTGCCCTGATCTGATGCATCCTGCCGGTTTCAATGATAACACCCAGCAATGCAAAATTCCCGAAGTCTTTTACGGTCTTATACCGCGTAACCGACCATTTTCCGTCGTCTTGCGAGACTTCGGCTTTCGCGCCTCCCGAGCGGCTGTCCACCCGTTGCAACAAGCCGGAAATTTCGCCTTCGCGGGGATTGGGAACCCCTTCCACCAGGGCCAGATATTTCTTGGCGAAACCACCTTTGCGGAGGGCCTCGGTGAGCTTGCGCAGGCTCACTCCGGATTTCGCAACCACCAGCACTCCCGAAGTGTCCTTGTCCAGTCGATGCACCAGGGAAGGTTGGAAAAGCTCGTCGGTGTTCTTCTCCCCCGCCAGGTATGCGCGCACCTTTTCGATGACGGACGCCCCGGTCAGGATCCCGGTACCGGGATGGACCGCCATGTTCGCCGGCTTATCCAGCACCAAAAGGTCAGCATCCTCATGGAGGATGGGAATGCCCAGGCCCGTGCGCGTGGATCGGGCCGGAATCGCGGAAGCTTCCGCGCCGTCCCCTGTTCCGTCGGAATCAAACGTCGCGCCTTCAGCCGGGTCACCGCCGGATCCCGCTTCCCCATTGCCTACGGCTGGGGTTTCCACGTCCTCCGGTCGAAGACCGTAAATCTGGATGACGTCCCCTTCGACGAGAATCTGGTTCCTTTTGATAGGCTTACGCGCAACCTTGATCTCTTTACGCCGGAAGAGGGCATTGAGGCGATCGAGGCTCATGGCGGCAAAACGACGGCGCAGATACCTCTCCGCCCGCTGTCCGCCGTCATTGCGGCTGACCTTCAGCTCGACCAGCATGGGTGAGGCTAGGGTGCTCCGGAACCGGCATGCGCGGAAGCGGCGGCCGGGTCGCGGGTGGAGTCGGAAACGGTGGAACTCTCGGGTACATCCGGCCTGCCTATGGGTGGACCCCAGGTTTCCCAGCCTTCGGACAGGCGGAATCCGTCGGCGCCGGAAGAGACGATGCCGCCGGAATAGCCTGCGCCTTCGCCCAGGGGAAATAGGCCGGGCGTGGACGTGGATTCCAGGGTTTCCCCATGGCGCTGGATCCGCACCGGCGAGGAGGTGCGCGACTCCGGACCAATGATGAGGCCGTGTTCGATGAACCCGGGAAGCTTGCGATCGAAATTCCGGAAGGACTCCTGGAGGGCAATGGCGATCTTGGCGGGGAAAAGGGGGCGCAGGTTGACCCACTTGACGGGCTTGGGAAACGAAGTGCGGGGGGCGGGAAGTTCGTCCACGCGATCTTCAAGGTACGCCAGGATGGTCTGGGCGGGGAACACGAAACCGCCGCCGCCCATTTCGAAGGCCTTCACTTCCAAGTCCCGAATGAAATCGAGTCCCGCCAGGACATCGATACCGGGGAGGTCGGCCGGGGAGACGGGCACCACCACGGCGGAATTGGCGAAGGCTCCTGCCCGATTGGAATAGCTCATTCCGTTGGTGAAAAGGCCGTCTTCGGTGTCGGCGCAGGGAACCACCACTCCACCCGGGCACATGCAAAAGGAATAAGCGCTCAGGCCGTCCTCTTCGGCGTTCCACGTGAGGTAATATTCGGCAGCGCCGGTCAGGGAGGTATCCACCCGATCGCCTAGCTGGCGCCGGTTCACCATGTCCTGGGGATGCTCTACGCGCACGCCCACGGAAAAAGGCTTGCGCTCCATGGCCACGCCCAGCTCCGCCAACCGGCGGTACATGGGTCGTGAGGAATGCCCCGCAGCGAGCACCAAGGCGTCGAACGGCTCCGGGCTTCCGGCCACGGTAACACCCGAGATTCGCCCCCCCTCGGTCAGGATTGATTCCACCGGGGTGTTGAACCGGAACACGCAGCCGAGAGCCTCGCAGCGCTGACGCCAGGCCTTGACGATGAATTGCAGCTTGTCCGTGCCGATATGGGGGTGGGACAGGTAGGCGATATCCGCTTCCGCGCCCGAGGCCACCAATTCCTGGAGGAAGGCTTCCGTGTAGCGCGTGCGGGTACGACAGGTGAGCTTGCCGTCGGAAAAGGTGCCGGCCCCGCCTTCGCCGAAAAGGATGTTGGAATGGGGATTGAAAAGGTTTCCCT
>JALYSE010000117.1 GCA_030854955.1 Fibrobacterota bacterium
CCTGGCCGGCATCGGAGGCTTCGCGGGCCTGTTGGAGCGGGATCTGGAAGGCGACGACCCGCGCCGGGCCCTGGTGAAGAAAATCGTACAAGGCGTTTCCAGCCTCAACAAAATCGTCTCCAACCTTCTGGTCTATACTCGGCATATGGAGTTGAACCTGCAGAAGGTCGACATCATCTCCTGGATCGAGGAGATCCTCAACTATGCCGAGATAGAGATCCAAAAGGAGAACAAGGACATCGCCATTTTGCGCGATTACAGGTTCGACCATATGGACGCGCGCATCGATCCCGAAAAGTTCCAGCAGATTTTCCTGAACCTGATCTTCAACGCCATCCAGTCCATTGAGGGTAAGGGAAACATTACGCTTCGGGTCGACCTGGACGAGAAGGATTTCCTCCGCGTCGCCATCATCGACGACGGAAAGGGCATTCCCAAGGATATCATGGACAAGATCTTCAATCCCTTCTTCACCACCAAGGAGCAGGGAACCGGCTTGGGACTGGCCATCGTGCAGCGCATCGTGACCCTTCACGGTGGGACCATCAACGTCTCCAGCGATCCCGGGAAATTCACACAATTCGAAATTCGCATCGATTCGCGGGGTAGTGTCCATGGCTGAGATCCTGGTAGTCGACGACGAATCCCTAATTCGGGACCTCATCACCACCAGCCTCGGGCGGATGGGCCATAGGATGCGCTCCGCCAAGAGCGGACCGGAAGGATTGGAAGCCTATGAAGCCAACCGTCCGGACCTGGTGATTTCAGATTTCAAGATGCCCAATATGACCGGCCTTGAAATGGCGGAGAAGCTGCTGGCATTGGATCCCACCGCATGCATCATCCTCATGACCGCCTACGGCACCATCGAGACCGCCGTAAAGGCTATGAAGGTCGGCGTCCAGGACTTCATCGAGAAGGACGTGGAAAAGGGTTTCCGCGTGGAAATGCTCGAGCATACGGTTTCCCAGGTCCTGCAACTTGGTAGCCTCAAAAGCGAGAACCGGCGCCTTCGCGAGACCCTGAGCGAGCGATACAAATTCGTGGGGGCCAGCCCGATCGTGGACCACCTCATGAAGACCATTGATGAAGTGGCCGGATCCAACTCCACCGTGATGATCACCGGCGAGTCCGGAACCGGGAAAGAACTGCTGGCCCAGGCCATCCACACCAAGAGCCGTCGCAGCGCTCTCCCTTTCGTGAAAATCAATTGCGCCGCCATTCCCGAAAGCCTCATCGAAAGCGAGCTGTTCGGGCACGAAAAAGGCGCCTATACCGGGGCCATCAAGACTCGCATCGGCAAATTCGAATTGGCGAACGGCGGCACCTTGTTGCTTGACGAGATAGGGGACATGCCCCTGTATGCCCAGTCCAAACTGCTGCGCGTGCTCCAAGAGCGGGAAATCACCAAGATCGGCGGCAGCGACGAGGTTGCCATAGATGTGCGGATCGTCTGCAGCACCAACCGGAATCTCCAGGATGAGGTCAAGAAGGGGAGTTTCCGCGAGGACCTCTATTATCGGCTCAACGTGATTCCCTTGGAAGTACCCCCCCTCCGGGAACGAATGGTCGACATCGAAGCCCTGGCCCACCACTTCGTGGGCAAGTACAACAAGGAAAACGGTTTCACGGTGACTGGTTTCAAGCCCGAGTCCATGGCCCGCCTGAAATCCCATTCCTGGCCTGGAAACGTCCGGGAATTGGAAAACGTCATTCACCGAGCCGTGGTTTTCGCCAAGATGGGGGAGATCACCGTCGAGCACCTGCGCCTTGACGGCGGACAAAGGGCGGCCTCTGCAGATTCCAATTCCGGCCTTATGCCGGGCATGAGTGTGGCGGAAGCGGAGCGGATCCTGATCATCAAGACCCTGGAAGCCTGCAGCGACAATCGCACCAAAGCGGCCGAAATGCTGAATATCAGCATCCGGACCCTGCGAAATAAGCTGCACGAATATAAATTGCAGGATCCGTAGGGCCCGGAGAATGGTTCGTCGAAATGGCTCGTCGCTATACAGTTCGCAAGGCAAACTGCAGATTAAATTCAGTTGAACCTTGAGGAGGATTCGCAAGTGAGCACCGGTGCGGCCGAGCCCCCCAAACTTCTGATCGTCACCCAGGACCCTGCTTGGGAAGCCCGGTACCGCAAGGCATTGGACGCGTTTCCGTTCGCCGAAAAGGAAACCGCTCCCGGCGCCGATTCCAGCCAGGTATGCCTGGTGGATGCCCGCATCGCCCGGGAATTCCCCGCCATGCTCGAAGCCGGCTCGGACGCTCTGTACGTTCTGGCCAATTCCGTGGCCGTCTCCCCGGAACCGCTCTCCATCGAAGAAAAGGTCGCACTCTTCGAGATGGGCTACTCCCTCGTTTCCGAGGGGCCGGATTCCCTCCCGTCCTTGCGGGTGCGCCTCCAGGCGCTCCTGGCGCTCAAGTCGAAGTTGCTGGCCCAACAGATTGTGAACAAGCGCCTGAGGATGCGCATTGAATCCCAGAGCAACAATATCAAGCATCAGAGTGATTTCCTCCACATGGCCGTGCACGACCTACGCTCGCCCCTGGCCGCCATGATCTGTTACGCCGAGCTGTTGATGGAAGGCGTACTGGGAAACCTTCAGGCCACCCAGTTGGAGCCCATCAGGACCATCCACCGCAATTGCCAGTTTCTCATCGACATGGTGACAGATCTCCTGGATTCGGCCAAAATAGGTGCGGGAAAGCTCCAGCTTAAGCTGGAGAAGGTGGATTTCAACAAGGAAGTGGAATTGGCCGTCCAATCCCTACGCGGATTGGCGAACGCCAAGAACATCCAGATTGAATTCGCCCTGGAACCGGTGCAGGACATGTACCTGGACGTGCAAAAGGTGAGCCGGGTGCTTTCCAACATCCTCGGCAACGCCATCAAGTTCACCAAGGCCAACGGCAAGATCGTGGTGCGTTCCAAACAACAGGACAACGTGCTGGCGCTTTCCATACAGGACACGGGCCCGGGCATCGCTCCGGCGGACCTGGAAGCGATTTTCGAAAAATTCCACACCGGCGCCGGCAGCAACCTGGCGGGCAAGGGGCACGGGCTGGGCCTGGCCATCAGCAAGTCTTTCGTGGAACTTCACGGGGGCCGGCTTTTCGTCGAGTCTACCCGACACAAAGGTTCGGTCTTCATCGTCCACCTGCCGGTGGAAAAGCGCAAGGCCTCGGCCATGCGCCAGACCCAGCGCCGCCTCCTCATCCTGGACCTGGGGCGCGATATGCCCGGGCTCAAGGAGGCCGCCGCAGAGGTGGAACTGGGTAATTTCCAGGTGGACTACGTTTCGGCCCCGCTGCGCGATTGGAACAAGACTCCGCTCCCGCGTTTCGACTTCCTTCTCATCAATGAAGCCCCCGGGTTTGAGGAATTTGGACGCGATTATTACCTGCTCGGGTTGAGCGAATTGAGCGCGGATGCCCGGTGCGCGCTTTTGATCAATTCCGGCATGTCGGTCGATGATCAGGACGTCAGGCGTTACCTCGGTTTCCAGCTCCTAGAAAAGCCTTGCACCCCGAAGGAGTTATTCGATAGACTTCAGGGTATCGTCGGATTCGACCGGCGACAAAGGAACAAATGAGGTCTGAGTGCTCGGAATCCGCAGGAACTCGCTGTCCTACAAGACCGCGATTCTGTACATCGTCCTCACCGTTCTAACCACCTCGATCTTCAATTTCATCATCTGGGAGAACCAGAGCGATCTGATCACACGCAACCAGCAGTTGATCTCCGAGAACCAGTCCGTCCGCCTGAAGCAGCTTTTCGTCAAGCAGCGCGATCTGATCAAGGACAAGAAGGATCCAGAAGCATACACGCGCATCGCCGAGACGGCCGCCCAGGACGGGTTCACCGAGCTCACCGTGTTCACGGAAAAAGGAGAGATCCTCTACCACCGCGGAGCCACGGCGGCGCCCAAGGTCGATCAGGAAACGAAGATCGTCATTAACCGCGCCATCGCCAAATCGGAATTGGAGGATAAGGAGTTCCACCACGACATCCACATCGCCGAGCGCCTGATCAACCTCTACATCCCGCTTCCGCTCAATACGGGCGAAATGATCGTGGGCAAGTTCCCCATCAAGATCAGGAGCCTGGAAGAGGAGAAGAACGTCCTGCTCCGCCTCTGCCTTCTCGTCACCGTAATCGTCATTTTCCTGCAATTCATCTTCGCCCTGTTCCTGCGCAAGATAGTGATCGTGCCCATCTCCAAGCTCGAGAAGATCACCCATGAAGTGTCCAAGGGGGATTTCAACCAGGATGTTGACATCAAGCAGGACGACGAGATCGGGCTGTTGGCCAACGCCTTCAAGGAGATGATGCTCAGCCTGGTGCGCATCACCGAAGAGGCCAAGGGCGCCAATCCCCTCACCGGCCTGCCAGGCAACAACGTAATCGTTACCAAGATCGACGATATGATCCACGCCAAAAAGGAGTTCGCCGTCATCTACGGCGACTTGGACAACTTTAAGGCCTACAACGACAAGTACGGCTTTTCCAAGGGCGATGACGCAATCCTGTATACGCGCGATTGCTTCCTGGACGTCGCCAAGCGCGTTGGAGACGCCAGCACCTTCGTCGGCCACGAAGGCGGAGACGATTTCGTAATCGTGACAGGCTACAACAATTGGGAAGCTGTCTGCAAAGGCATCGTGGCCGGGTTCGACAGCAACATCAAACAGTTCTACAATGACACCGACGCCAAGTCCGGGTTCATCGAATCCCTCGATCGCCAGGGCCGCCGCATGCGCTTTCCCCTGATGTCCATTTCGCTGGCGGTGGCCAGCAATCATTACCGTCCTTGTCCGGATCACCGCGTGATGGTCTCCATCGCTGCGGAAATGAAGAAATTTGTCAAGAAGACCGAGGGAAGCACTTACGCGATAGACAAACGGACGAGCTAAGGCCAATGAGATCCTCCGGTGGTAAATCCCAATTCGGCAAACTGAGCGACCTCTGGTTTTCATACCGGCCCATCCTCCTCATCGTCATGCTTATCCTTTTTTCCCTGTATACCAATGAAGCCATCATCCAGTACCGGATGAACGAATACAACCGGGCCATGGAAACCCTGTCCCAGACCTCCAACTCCAGCCACTCCCTGAACATGCTGGCCCGTTTCGAGCTCATTAAGCATCGCCAGAACCAGCCGGAGGAGGACGAAACCGCACTTGAGATCAAAATGCAATCCCTGGCTTCGGGGAATCTGCTCGTCACCGTGATCAAGGAGTCCTCCGTCAAATCCAAGGTCATCGGTGCGGCCATCGGTGCCGTCGGCTTCGTGCTCGGAAAGCAGAAGAGCAAGACAGCCGTGCCGAACGTGGCGCGGCGGGAACTGGAAGCGGCCTATTTCTTCGAACGGTCGCGCAAATACGACAAGGCCATCGAAATCTATACCAAGGGACTGGCCGCGTCGAACCTGCCCCCCGAAGTCTCCGCGACCCTGCTGCTGCACCGTGGTTTCTGCGCCAGCCTGATCGGGGAATACATGAAAGCGAAAGAGGATTTCACCGAGGTCGCCCGCCTGGTTCCCCGATCCGACGAAGCGCATGTGGCGATGAAGCTCCGGGAACTCACCCAGGCACTGGAGAATCAGGTCCGATTGGCCAAGGAAAGCCTGTTGGCACCCTTTCAGGCAGGCCGTCAGCTCTTTCTCTTGGCCAACTATGCCGAGGCCGCCAAGCAGCTCCAGAAGGTCATCTCGAACTCGGCCTCGGATTCGTCCGAAAAACTCCAAAGCCGGTACCTGTATGCTCGCTCTCAGGAGGAATTGGGCCAGGACAGCGATGCCGTGGTGACCTACCGGACCGTCATTCAATCGGCACCCAATTCGGAAGAAGCCAAGAAGGCCAACCGCCGCCTTTACGTCCTGGGTAAGTTCTACAGTAATGACGAGGATTTGGCCAAATCGGCGCTGAAGAAGATCGAGCAATACCAAGATTTCAAGTTCATCAACAGCCTAAAATCGCTGGACGTGCCTAAGCCCAAGGAGACCCGCACCGCCGTCGTTTCGCCCACCGAGGAGGTTTCGACTTCAACCGTTGAGCACGGCGCCGCCAAATTGGACAAGTTGGACGTGGGAGATCTCCGGGGGGAGAACATGGACAAGGAAAAGAAGGATCAGGCGGACAAATCCGAGAAGGATGCCAAAAAGCTGGCAGCCACCCTGAAGAAGGACGTGGTGACCCGGAGGTCAGCCGCGAAAATCATCGCCGACCCTTTGAGACAGCAAGCCATTTTTGGAACCATCGAAAACAACCAGGGGGAACTGGAGTTCCTATACCAGAAGTATATGCGTAAAGGCATTGTGTTTGATGGAAATTTGACCATTCGCATTCTGATCTCCCCCTCGGGGGCGGTCAAGGATGCGCGCATCGTGAGCGAGAAGAGCACCATCGACAATGCGGCGTTCAACACGGAAATACTTCAAAACGTCAGGAAATGGAGATTCCGCGAGGATCCGAACGCAAATGGAGACGTTCCCGTGTCCTTTCCAATGCGCTTCGTGAACAAAGAATGACGGTGCCGGAACCGATTGGCGTTGTTTTCGACTCTTGCTTTTTTTTACTTTAGCTCAAATCCCATATCCAGGATCCTGCAATCCCGGGCCAAGAAAGGCCAGACTGCATCCGATAAATAGGTTGACAATCCTGGAACCCAAGATATATTTGCAAAAAATATGATAAAATTGTAGGAGGCCAGTATGGAACTGGAGAATACCGGCAGATGGGATTGTGGCAGACGTCCAAAACACGACGACTTCGATGACTTGGAGCCTTTGGAAAACGAAGAGGACGAAGTCGACGAGGACGACGAGGAAGATGACGAAAACGAAGAAGTCGATTTCGATAATCCCAAGTTCAAAAAGACGGACATATGGAATGATTACGCCGAGGATTTGGATTTCGAGGAGTAGTAGGGCCCCAATCCCCGGGGCCCTATCGTCTGCACCGCAAGGTTTCCGCCTTTCCGTCCCCATCCCAGATTCATCTGTCGCCCACCCGAAAGACGTGAGGCGCGTTTGAGAAAGACAATCTATCTGCCGTTGGCCGGGGCCTTGCTTTGCCTGGCCTGTTCGGGCACCAAGCAGGCCAGGCAAAGCAAGGGCTTGATCACGGACAAGACCGATTCCGCCTCCGCGGTGACCATGCCGGTGCTGGTCCCCGAAGAGGAGATCCTGTTCTCCGAAGTGGCCGAGTTCGTGAAGCTGGGACAGGAAGACCTGAAGGACTCCCTGTGGTTCCAGGCCGGCGAGGATTTCGACAGCGCCTTGGTGCGCCTCTCCGCCCTAGAGTCGACCGATTCCCTGAGTCCTACGGTCTATTCCCATATCCATTCCTACCGGGACAGCGTCCAGAAGCTGCTCATCTTTACCGTGGCGATGACGAGCCAGATGTCGCAGCCCGTTCCTTGGACCGCCCAGTTCAATGAGGAAATGGAGGAGGTCCAGGATTCCTCCGTCAGGGCCGTGGATTCCATTACCCACTCCATCGATCCCCGCAACTACACCTTGCCGCTCACCACTCCCCTGGAGCCGCGCATCCTCCAGGCCATGGCGGTATTCATGGGACCGGGCAAGGGGTACTTCACCAAGTGGCTGAACCGAAAATCCCGTTTCGAGGATTTGATCCTTAAAAAGCTGGAGGCGCGGGGCATGCCCAAGGACCTGATCTACCTGGCCATGGTGGAAAGCGGATTCAATCCCAAGGCCTGGTCCACGGCTTCGGCCAGCGGCCTCTGGCAATTCATCAGCGGTACCGGGCGGCGCTACGGCCTCAAGGACGACTGGTGGTACGATCCGCGCCGCGATCCCATGCTTGCCACGGACGCGGCCCTGGAATACCTGGCGGACCTCCACGATGAATTCCAGGACTGGCCTCAGGCCATGGCCGCCTATAATTGCGGGGAAGGCCGCGTCCGCCGGTTCATCAGGGAAGATTCCACGCGCGGCTTTTGGGACATGCCCTTGCCCAAGGAAACGCGGTTCTACGTGCCCAAGATCCTGGCGGCCATGATCATCGGCCGCAACCCTGAGCGATACGGTTTCGTCGTCGACAAGCAAGAGTCGGCCTTCGCCTTCGACACGGTCACGGTGGCCCATTGTCTCACCATCGCCACCATCGCCAATTCCGCCGGGGTCAGCGAAGACACCATCCTGGCTTTGAATCCTTCCCTCCGCCGCTGGTGTACGCCTCCCAACCGCACCGAGCATACCCTCTACCTACCCAGCGGGTCCCGCGAGTCCTTCCTCGCGAGCTACGATCGTTTGGACAAGGCCAAGCTGGTCAATTGGCGCCACCATATCGTCGCCCGGGGAGAGAATATCTCCCATATCGCCTCCAAGTACCGGGTTTCCGTGGCCGCCATCAAGGCCACCAACAAGATCAAGGGCAACCGCTTGCACAAGGGGCAAAGCCTTCTGATTCCCTTGGCTCCCCAGGACGCGGGAAAATATCTCGAGCAGGACATCGCGGAAGTCTCGACCCGTGAATCCAAATTCAAGGGCGGAACGTATAAGGTGAAATCCGGCGACAACCTTTTCGATATCGCCCGCCGCTTCGGAACCACGGTATCCGCTTTGCTGGCGGCCAATAATCTCCGCCGGGGCGCGGTCATCAAGTCGGGGCAACGGCTCAAACTCACGGGCAAAGGCCAATCCCAGATCGCTGACGAACCGGAATCCCATCGCTCCCCGGTGGCCATGGCCGAAATCATCCCCAGGGAAAAGGCCCCGCGAGCCAAGGAACCGGTCCGCACGGAGGCGACGCCGCAACCCGGCACATTCGCCGTGCATACGGTCCAAGTAGGGGAGAGCCTCTACTCCATCACCCGCGGATTGGGCGTCAGCGAGGAAGATCTCCGCAAGTGGAACGCCATCGAGGGAAGCCGCATCCTGGTAGGACAGAGGCTCAAGTACGTGGTCTCCAAGGCAGGCGACGAATCGGTTAAGACCGCGTCCAAAGATGAAGGCGAAGCCGTGGATGAGGAAGACACATCACCTGCGATGGAGAAGGTGGCCCGCTCCGGCAAGACCGTTCCAGTCGCTTCGGCCGGGTTCATCTCTCCTCCGGCTCACCGCGCCGCCAAGGCCGAAGAGAAACAATATTACGTAGTCAAATCCGGCGATACCCTCTGGGATATCTCGGTCAAGAACCGTAGCACGGTGCGGAAACTCAAAGATTTGAACGGGCGATTGTCCTCGGTCCTGAAGCCCGGAACCAGAATCCGGGTCCGATAAACCTCTCTTGCAAAGGAATCCCTTCATGAGCCGATTCGCCAAAATCATGGCCGTAATGTCGATCCTTGCGGTCATATCCCTCTTCTTCTTCCTGGGATCGCTCTTCAGCCTTTTCGGGACTATGGCCAAGAACTCCGGCGGATTCAAGGAAACCCGTCCGCATATCACCGAGTTGAAGCTCGAAGGTCCCATCATGAGCTCTGATGCCTATATGGAAAGCATCCAGCGTATCTACGAGGACAAGGCCTGCAAGGGAATCCTGCTACGCATCGATTCCCCCGGCGGGGCGGTGGGAGCCTCCCAGGAAATCTATTCGGCGTTGAAAGGCCTCAAAGCCAAAGGGATACCTATCGTCGTAAGCCAGGGCAACCTCGCCGCCTCCGGCGGCTACTATGTCTCCCTGGCCGGGGATCGCATTTTCTCCAATGCAGGGACCTTGACCGGCAGCATTGGCGTAATCTTGCAATTTCCCGAAGCGGAAAAGCTGCTGGACAAGATGGGCGTCAAGATGAACACCGTGAAAAGCGGGCCCCTCAAGGACGTGGGAAACTTCTCCCGCCCACCCACCAAGGAGGAACTCCGCTACCTCCAGGACGTCATCGACAATACCTACGACCAGTTCATCGAGGACATACTGGCCAGCCGGAAAATCGACAAGGCGGACCTGCTCAAGATCGCGGACGGCCGCATCATGACGGGCCGCCAAGCCAAGGATCAGGGTCTGGTGGACACCTTGGGAGGATACCATGAGGCTAAGCACTACCTGACCGGACTGGCCAAACTGGAGGGCGAACCGATCATGGTGAAGGAACCGCCTTCCAAATCCTGGATTGAGAATATTTTCGAGTCCAAGACGTCCTCCCCGCTCGGCTCCCTAGCCCAGGCGGCCAAGGATTGGCTTCCTTCCGTCCGGCAGGGCACCTACTATATCTGGAGATAGACCGGACCCGGTCAAAAGTCTGGAGATAGACCGGAGCCGGTCAAAAGTCTGGAGATAGACCGGAGCCGGTCAAAAGTCTTCTATCCTCTCACGATTATTCCGTAAATACCACAACTCCGGCTTTCCCCGCTTGAATGGTCTTTGTACCTATATTGGACGCAATTTCGCCTTGGAATCGGGCTCTTTGAGCGCCGGCGGAGAAACATGATGGGCATAGGCAAGCGGCTCGGTGGGTTCCCGGTTTGGCTCCTGGTGTTTGTTCCCGCGTTCCTGGCTGGCGCTCCCGCATTCGCGAATCGTCCCTTTGAACGGGTCATCGAGGATATTCCCGGCCGTCTGGTCCTGGAGTTGAACCTTCCCGATCCTTCCATTACCCCCGTGGACTCGGTTGCGGGAATGAAGGTCTCCTGCCAGGGTTGCCACCTTTCCGGCCGTCCCGGTGCCCCCGATCTCCCCGTCTATCGGTTCGATGTCTTGAGCGGACCCAATCCTCCCCTGGTAACGCTCCATGTGCTGGAGTCCGAAACCCGTCCAGTACCCGGAGGCATCGCTCCCTATCCGCATACCCCGACGCCCTCGACATCGGAATACCATCCGGACGCCGAACTCTACCGCCAGGCCCGGGTTCTCACCGCCCGCCATTTCGGACTCCAGTTTATGCGCGGTGCCCCCGTGCGCGGGGTGGAAGTCCCCTTGGCACTTTGGTCCTTGGAGACCCGGACGCTTACCATCCTCAAACGGATACGCGTCCAGGTGGAGTTTTCCGACGCACTGGCGCGGCCCGCCAGCTTGCGTCTGGAAGGCTCCTTCCGCAACGCGGTCAAGAATCCCATTGGTGGGGCCTACCTGTACGCTTCGCCGTCCGGGAACTTCCGAGCCCGGTCGAAGCGCGGCGCCGTTCCGGTTCCCCTCGGCAACCGGTTCATCAGAATCAAGGTCGGGGACCGAACCGTAGAGAACCTGGACGAAGACCGGGTCTATGGGCTTTCCTTCTCGGACCTGGCGAAGGTGACGGGAGAGATCAATGCCGCAAAGGTCAAAAACCTCCGTCTATTCACCGGCATCAACGATACGCTTGTCCGGCGCATGGATTCGGCCGATATCCGCTCGGGGACCCTTAGAGAAATCCCCATCCGCATGGTGGACCGGAACGATAACGGGACCTTCGACGGCGACGATTCCATTCTCTTTTTCGGGCATGGGACGAGCATTTGGAAGCGCTTGCCCGAGGCGACCACTCAAATCCGATACGAATACTCCGCAGACCCCTACTCTTTCGAGAACTACTACTATCTGGACTTTGGAGAATCGGCCGAATCGGGTCTGCGGCTTCCGGAATCTCCGGCCTCGCCCGTCGCCGGCGCTCCCTTGACGAGTTCTTACACCTACCTGCGGGCGGAAAAGGATCTCCAGACAGCGGCGTGCGATCCTTCGAGCCATAAGGACGAAGAGACCGGCTTCGATTGGTTCTGGCATTGGAAAGGCCGCTGTAATCTCTATTCGGACACGGCAGTCACCCTGTCCCGCATCCAACTGTTCAGCGAGGAAACCGCCACGCTTCCCAACCTGGCCCGCACCGGGCCTGATGATTCGATCTTCCTGGGATTCTATGTCTATGCATCCCGTTCGGACAGCATCTTCACGGCGAGCTACGGTGGGAGCGGCGATACTCTCGATCAGTTCCGCGTTCCCACGGGATCCCCGGGAAGCTGGTACGTCTGGACCGGCCCCCTGAAACCAGCGACCTCGAAGACGACTCCCGAATTCCAATTGGACAACCTCAATTGGCGTGGAAGGGAAATGCGTTTTGAAGGGTATTCCGTCGTCTATCGCAGCAGCCATTTCTTTACGGGAAAACCCCTGTGGATCTATCCCGAAGCGACCGGCAAGGCGGTTTCCTTTAAGGTCGAGGCCGGTGCGGGCCTGAAGTGCGTCCGGGTCGAGGATGGGGTGGCCACTCGCCTGATGACTCTGGATGGCCAGGGAATCTTCACCGACAGCCTCGCCAAGGACGCGGACGCGAAATACCTGGTTTTCCGGACCCCGGCCGCGCTTCCCGCCCGAGCCATGGAGTTGGACTCGAGGCCGGGGTCCGGATCGGCCCTGCGGGACCTCACCAACGGCGATGGCAGGTTTCCGGAGTACATCATCCTGACCGCCCGGCCGCTGCTGGAACAGGCCTTGGCCCTCCGTGATTACCGCAACTCCCCCAAGCGTGCCTTGCAGGTCAAAACCGAGGTGGTACTGGTGGAAGACGTCTACCGCCAATTTTCGAGCGGACGGATGTCGCCCGTGGCCATCCGAGACTTCCTGCGTTACGCCTATCATGGCTGGGGAAGCGCCTCGGGATTCGGCAAGCTCAAGTTCGCGTTGTTCTTCGGGGACGGCCATTACGACTACCGTAACATCAAGGCTTCCCTGATGACGTCTCCGCCCCCGAACCTCATTCCCCCGTATGAATTCATCGTGGGCACCACGCCGCAGGAGGAAATCGCTTCGGACGATTTCTACGGCACGCTGGACTTCGGGGATTTAGGATCTTCGGGGGGCGTCCTCGACATCGCCACCGGCCGCATTCCCGTGCAGACGACCGGCGAGGCGGCGGCCTACCTCAAGAAGATCTCCGATTATGAAAACCCGGCCCTGGCGGGCGACTGGCGCGCCCGCGTGGTATTCGCAGCCGACGACCATATCCAACGAGGTGCCCGGGACGACATCGATCCCATTATTGGAGGCCATACAACCGACTCGGACGAAATGGGCAAATTGATTTCGGGTAACCAGAAAGGAACCACGGTGGACAAGGTGTACCTGCTGGACTATCCCTTGAACTCCGCCTTCCACAAGCCGGAGGCGGCCCAGGATCTGCTTTCCTACTTCAACCGGGGCTCCCTGTTGATTAGTTACGTGGGCCACGGAGCATCCAACCAATGGGCCGACGAGGTGCTGCTCCAGACCAATGACGCCATCTCCCGCATGCGCAACGAAGGCCGCACCCCCATGGTGAACGCGTTCTCCTGCACGGTCGGCAGGTTCGAGAGTCTGACCAGCGAAGGCATGAGCGAACAATTCGTGAAACAGAAGGGCGTGGGCGCCATCGCGGCCGTATCCGCCACCCGGGAATCCTACCCGACCCCAAACATCGCCTTGGCCAACGCTTTCTATTTCCTCCTTTTCCCCCCCGACTCCTCCGGCTTGGTGGTCACCGTGGGTGAAGCCCTGCGCGAGGCCAAGAACGGGGCTTCCACCAACTTCAACAACCTTAACGATCTGAAATACGGACTGCTAGGCGAACCCGTGCTCTTGATGCGCAAGCCCCAAATGGGCATCGAGATCACCCAGGTGATGGACACCATCAAGGCCCTGGATTGCAGCACCCTCAAAGGCCGGATCAAAGGCGGAAGCGGCTCGGGAAAGGTCAATATCAAGGTGGTGGCCGGTTCGGTGCACAAGACCTATAATCTCGGCTTCGGATTGAGTCCCCAGAAAGTGGACAAGCGCGGCAATATCCTTTTCGAGCGGACCTTACCCTACAAGAACGGCGAGTTCTCGACGGATTACTTCATCCCAAAGCAGGTTTCCTTCGGGGACACCAA
>JALYSE010000318.1 GCA_030854955.1 Fibrobacterota bacterium
ACTCGCGGACGTGGGCATGATGCTGGTCCCGGAGCGCATCCTGCTCAAGCGTGGAAAGCTCACGGAAGGGGAACTCTTCGAGATCAAGAAACATCCCATGCTGGGTCTGAGCCTGCTGGAACATGTCCATGGGCTGTCCGAGGCGGTGCTCATTATCTCCTACCAGCATCACGAACGAATTTCCGGAAACGGCTATCCCGATAAGCGTACGGGAAACCTGGTGAGCAAATTCTCGCGGATCGTCAGCATCGCGGACGTGTTCACGGCCCTCATCAACCGCCGCTGCTATCGTGAATCCCTGGTCCCCTACCAGGCCATGGTATCCCTGCTTTCCATGGGCGGAGAAGGCCACCTGGACGGCGAACACATCAAGCGACTTCTCAAGACCATGTCCATCTTCCCTCTAGGATCCCTGGTCCGCCTCACCAGCGGCCACATCGCCAAGGTGGTCAGCCCCAACGCCTCCGAATTCACCAAACCGGTGGTTTCCCTGCTGACCGACGAAAGTGGCGCACCCTTGGCCAAGAACGCCATCGCCCAAATCGACCTGAGCCTGTCCAAGGAAAAGATCGTGGAAGCCCTGCCCAACCACATCATTACCCACCATGTCATGGACGGTTTCTAAACTGCTCAGGCTCCCCTATCCCCTATCCCCTACCCGCTAACCCCTTTCCCCCCCGCAATACCGCCTTTTTATCGGTTGAAAACCGGACCCGGGCGGGTATCTTTAGCTTGGTCCAAAACAAGGCGACAATATGGCGATTGCCATCCGATCGAAAACCGTCCCGACCTCGCTCAGGGCATTCCCGGTTCCCGGAGTTCTTCTTCTGGGGGCCTTGCTTCTCTGCGGCTGCCTGGTAAAGGACAAGCCCGATAAACCCCTGAGCAGCGGGGGATTGACGCCTCCGTGGGATCCGGCCAAGTTCACGCCCCAGCGCCTTGAAGGCTACGCCTATCCCGGGCCGGAGAGCACCTTCGCCGTGTTCGGGGATATCGCCAGGCTCGACAGCCTCAGCGGTGACCCCAAGGCCTGGAGGCCCCTGCCGGAGGCGGTGGATACGGTTCTCATCGGACAGATGCTGGACACCACCTTCATCTTCCCCCAGCATCCGGAATTCGTAATGCCCTACGGTTACGATGATTCTTTCCGGGACGATACGCTCTTCCGCCACGGGTACGGAAATGGCCTTTACATCCAGGATCACCCCTGCGCCACCACCTATGTGCTATCGGGGCAATTTTTGCATCCGGCCAAATGGCTGCGGACTGGGTTGAAGCAGGATGACATCATCGCCGCCCTAGGCACCCCGCTTTTCCGGCAGGAGGGCGTCCTCAGGTACCTGGCCCATCATCCCGCCCCTACCCCGGCACGCGCCGAGGACGATACCCTGAGCACGGCCGCGGACTATGATGTTTTCGACGTTTTCGAAGGCGTCAATTTCTATTTCCAGAACGACAGCCTCTTCGCTACGGTCCTCCAGAAGTCCCAGCCCTGCCATTAATCATCCGACTCCGTTCCGGAGAAACCTGAAAATTCCCCGGATACGGGAATCCCGCACCATTTGGAAACATCTCCATTCCTATTCAAAGCCCCCTGTTTGACTTATCTTCCCTACCGGCGGTTGCCGGGTGGCATCAGCCGAAACCCAAGGACAAAACCATGGCCGGAAAAGCGAAGCCCGTTCCCGACGGATATCACAGCGTAACTCCCTACATCACCGTCATAGGCGCGGCAGAGGCAATCGAGTTCTATAAAAAGGCGTTCGGAGCCGTTGAATTCTTCAGGATGCCCATGCCCGACGGCAAAGTGGGACATGCGGAAATCCAAATCGGCGACTCCCGTATCATGCTGTCGGATGAGTTTCCGGAAATGTCGGATGCGGTTGCCAAAAGCCCCAAGACCCTGGGCGGCACTTCTTTCGGCCTGAATGTCTTCCTGCCCGACGTGGATGCCCAATTCAAGATCGCGATAGAGGCTGGCGGTAAGGAAAGGCGGCCCGTGGAGACCCAATTCTACGGGGACAGGAGCGGCACCCTGGAAGATCCTTTCGGCCATATCTGGATCTTGTCCACCCATGTGGAGGACATTTCCCCCGAGGAGATGGCTAAGCGGATGGAGTCGATGCCGCAAAACTGAAGAACGGAAAAGCCATGGGACCTGCAGCCTCACGCCCATGGCCATACGCCTCTCCGTCCCGGAAAACCCGGGACCGAATCCTGAAGGTTCAGCCCAGAAGGCTGCGAAGCATCCAGGCCGTCTTCTCGTGCACCTGCATCCGTTGGGTCAGCAGATCCATGGTCGGTTGATCCGACGATTTCTCCGCTACCGGAAACACGGAGCGCGAGGTGCGCACCACCGCTTCGTGGCCCTGGACCAGCTTCTTGATCATATCCTGGGCCCCAGGAACGCCGGCCTCCTCCTTGATGGATGCCAAGCGGGCAAAATCTTCATAAGTCCCAGGAGCCGGGAGCCCCAATGCGCGGATGCGCTCGGCGACCAGATCCACCGCCAAGGCCAGCTCATTGTATTGGCCTTCGAACATGAGATGCAGGGTCTGGAACATAGGGCCCGTGACGTTCCAATGGTAGTTGTGCGTCTTGAGATAAAGGGTGTAAGTGTCCGCCAGGACCTTGGACAGGCCGTCGGCGATATCCGTGCGTTCCTTTTCCCCGATGCCGATGTCTATTTGCATGTTCTGCTCCCTTGGGTTGATGGTGTAATTCCGTACTGACGATTCATTTCGCCTTGGCTCCGGGTTTCTCAGAGTTCTTGGCCTTGGTAATCTTGGTTGCGCTGGCTTCCGGCGGCCTGCATTTGGCGCATACGCCCAGGTATTGGATGCTGATATCCTCCACCTGGAATCCGTTCGGTCCCGCAATCCCCTGTGGAAGCATCGGCTTCGTCCCGCCCATGACGTCCTCGATGCCGCCGCAGACCCTACAGACCAGATGGTCGTGCCGGTCCTCGATCGGGTCGTATCGCAGCGCGTCGTCCCCCACGCGAATGGTCCGAAGATACTTCTTCTCAGTGAGGTATTTGAGAGCGTTGTAAACCGTTGCGAAACTCAGGCGCGGGGTATATAAGGCCGAGCGTTCAAACACCTGGCGGGCGGTGGGATGGTCCTTGCCCGCCCGGACGATTTCCAGGACGGCAAGCCGGTGGGCAGTCAGTTTCTCTTCCATTAAAGAGAATTAGAATTATTCTAATTCTAATACAACAAGAATTTTAGGACGCGTGAGTAAGGGGAAATGGCGAATACGTTGAAAAAAGGTAAGGGTTCTTTTCACTATTAGAGAAGTTTTGGTCTGGATTCAGTTTTGAGGTTGCTTTTGAAAATTTGAAGGCTAGGGTTCCGGCCCATAGTGAGACGAGATAAATCCGCATAAGGGCTAAAGGATTTTTCCGGCCAGTCCGAAATCTTACCTAGGAACGGATCCAGAAACTCGACCGCCGCGCGTTTCCTGGAATCCGATGCCGGAGGAAGCTATGCAGACCCTGCACCAGTACATCCAGACCAGTTCCATCGACCTAGGGCGAGAGCCCAGTACCATCGAAAGCGGACTCCGCCGCCTCGCCCCTTCCCTGGCGCGTGCCGCCGCGGAAACCGCCGGCGCCTTCTTCTGTACCCAGGCCACCCTCTGCACAATATGGGAAGCCCCGCGCATCCCCAAAGCCCGTTCCCTTAACTGTTCGCAAAAGAACATCGGCGAAAAATTCGAATTGATCTGCAACCTGTCCACCGACATCGCCGAATGGGGCAATCTGTTCGCTGCCGACGTGCCCGACCAGATCAAGTTGGACGCCTATTGCGAGCTGGCCAATTGCATTTGCGGATCCCTGATGGCCGACCCCGGTTTTTCCGATGAGTTCGGTTACCTGATCCCTTGCGTCCCCTGCACGGACGCCGGACGTCAGGATCCGGGATCACGCATCATGCGCGGGAGCTTCCGTTTGTCAGGTACCTGGGTCCATTTCTCCTTCGCGGT
>JALYSE010000118.1 GCA_030854955.1 Fibrobacterota bacterium
CGGGGGATGGACTTGGTATACGGGGTCGGCTGGCTGGCTTTACCGCGCCGGTTTGGAATGGATCCTGGGCTTCCGTATCCGGAACCGCAGGCTTGAAATGAATCCTTGTATTCCCAGGGACTGGCGACGTTATGAAGTGCGATACCGGTGCGGATCCGCAGTCTATGAGGTTACCGTACTGAATCCCAACGGATACAATCGAGGCATCGAAAGCTGCGAAATCGACGGCGTCAAGTTGGAAACGGTTCCTGAATCATTCAGTCTTGAAGATGACGCCAAAACGCATCATATCCGCATCACCTTGGGCACACCCCGGCCGATTCACGAAATCGCGATTGCGTGAATCGCGATTTTACGAGACCAATTAGGGCTTTCTTCCGATTCCTGTTGGTATCTCTGGTTCCACATCATTATTTTAAAACTGTCTAAATCGAGATACGGTTGTCACAGCGGATGCTCGCGGCTTGGTCGCGGCGTTTTCCCTGTAAATACCGGTACCGAACTTACAAGGAGGATTCAAAATGGATGGAATGCAGAATACAATGGAAGCGCCCGGCATAGATGCAGCGGCGGAAGAGCAGAATGAGAAAAGCAAGGAAGGGGGCTTAAAGCTGAACGTGAGCAAGCCCGAGCGGTGGATTTCGGCGGCGCTCGGCGCTGGGCTCCTCTATTACGGGGTCAGGAAGCGCACGCTGTTCGGAACCTTGCTCGCCTTGGCGGGAGGCAATCTGCTCCTGCGCGGCACTTTGGGGCGCAGCCTCATCTACCGGGGCTTGGGAATCAACACGGCGGTAGATGCCGGAAATACCCTCAAAAAGACCCTCCTACAGGGGAATTTCAAGGTGGAGAAATCAATCGTGATCGATCGAGCTCCGGAAGAGGTCTATCGCTTCTGGCGTAACATCGAGAACCTGCCTAGGATTATGAAGCACCTCAAGTCTGTTCGATCCATCGATGATCGGCGTTCCCACTGGGTTGCTAAGGCACCGGCCGGAATCGAAATCGAATGGGATGCCGAAATCACCGACGAACTCGATAATCGCAGGATTTCCTGGCGTTCCCTGGAAGGTTCCGAGATCAAGAACAACGGTGTTGTCCTGTTCGAGCCCCTTTCGGACGGCCGTGCCACGGAGCTAAGGGTCTACCTGGAATACAATCTGCCTGCGGGCAAGTTGGCCAAGACCTTCTCCAAAGTCATAGGCAAGAATCCCGACAAAATTGTCGATGAAGATTTGAACCGGTTCAAGAGCCTTATGGAGACAGGCGAAGCCGCCTACGGGCAAATGGCGAGGGGTTGAATTTTGGGAGGAGCACAGCACCCTCCCAAAAGGTATTTTCAGTGCATGGAGAGATTCCTCATATTCCTCGTGGGGGCCGGTTTCGGAGCAGCTGCGGGGCATTGGTTCAATCGCGAACCGTTGCATCCGGGCCTGCTGAGTCATCAACGGATTCCTTCCCAAGGGGAGGAATCAGCCCTTGACATCGTACACCGCACCCAATTCCTGCTACGTGAAATCCGCGCTCTGGTTGCCCATGCGGAAATACCCGATCCAGTCCTAAAAGCTAAGATCCAAGTCAAAATCGCACGGATGCTCGCGAGACCCGACGCCGTCCAGGTAAGCGTGGTTAAGGGTAAGGTATTTCTTTGGGGCACCGCCCGAGAGGAAGAGGTACGGCGCTTTTCCGAAAGCGTTTCCTCCATCAGGGGCGTGAAGAGCGTAGAGAACCGCCTAGAAACGCTTACGCCGCCCTTCACGTCGTGGGATGATGCGGAACCGGGCTCACGGTCTCTTCGGTGGAAACCGGGAAGCTACTCTCCCGTGCTTTCCCTGATCATGGCCGCGAGTGGCGTTACCATGACTGTGATGGGGTTCCGGTTGCGAGGCGAAGGCAGCGCCGTCATGGTTGCCGGAGGGGCAACGCTTCTGGGTGCGGGCGCAGCCGGCCTTATAAGTCGCGGTTCCTTCAAGCGCGGAACGGTTTCTCATATTTCGGAATCCTCGTCATGGCGGCCCGGCCTGAAGGGTTCACAATCGACCGCTTCACCCTAGCGCGCGAGGCACTCCGCCTTTCTTCTCGCGCACAGATTGCTTACGAGCCGGCCATAAGGTATTTTTCCCTATATCGGTGCTAAGGCCATCCAAGCATGTCAGCAGGAGGAAATGGTTCATGATTGAAGCAGCAGAAAAAATCGATTCCGAATCCAAAACCTGGGACAATGTCCGGTTCTACGGCTCCCTTGGGAAGGAAGGCCTCACCGAGCGCATTGGGTCGCTGGAAGAGGAATGGGACATGGCAAAATTCGTTACGGTCAGCCTGGCCGGCATGGGTTTGTTCGGTCTGGTAATGGGACTGTTCGGCAGCCGAGTGTGGCGGGTGTTGACCTGGATTTCCCTGCCCTTACTTTTTCTGTATGGTCAAGAAAAATGGCGACCCTCCGAGGGCATGCTCAAGTCTCTGGGTCTCCGTTCGCGCAGGGACATCGATGAAGAAAAATACGCCCTCAAGGCATTGCGGGGCGATTTCCAGCAGGTGGACTCGGCGTCAGGTGCCGGAGGGGAGAACTTGGCTCGCAATTCCTCCCGCGCATTGGAAGCCGTCAAAGCCTGAGTAGTTTTCGGCGTCAGGCTTGAAGCCGGCACCAGACTATTGATCAGCCAGAACCGGTTCACCTGGAACCGGAGCGGGGGCGGGGAAGGGAAAGAACCGCTTTAGCCCCTTGCTCACCTGCAACCCAAAATTCACAAGAATGTCCCGATCCTGAACTGAAAACTGCCTTGAAGCGGATATTTCCATGGATTTTTTATCATATACGGCCAATGTTCCAAGCACTTCGCCATCGATCTCGATGGCTACGGCCAATACCGATTCGGATATGAGGGTCTCACCGGTATAATCACTTTCCGAAAGTCTGTCGATTTTGATCACGCCTTTTCCAAGGACCAGGTCCGCGGTAATGAGCTGGTCCATGGCGAGAATGTCCTTCATCCAGACCGGGTCCTGGTGGGTTAGGGAATCGCATACCTCCAGGTTATCCGCTGGAGAGTTGCGCAAGCGGAGCACGCAAGTTTCCGATTCCAAGATCAATCCAACATTGGAGAGGATCATCTTGCTCAGGTCGGGCAGGGTCCGGGCGTTGATGATGTCGAAAGAGAACTGGGAAATGGCGGAGTATTTCAGGGATTGGATTTTCATGGACTCCAATTCGCGGTTCTTGGAGAGCTCTCTGGCCAGCATATCCCCGATTTTTTTGAGCAGGCCCATCTCCTCTTTAAGGTGGTTCTTTTCGGAATGCAGATGGATGAACAGGGTTCCGGCAAGTTCGGATCCCGAACGGATGGGCTGTAGCATGTACCATTTCTTGGAGCGGGGCGTTTTTCCGGTGGAATTCACGCAGAAGGTGTTGGGCGTCTTGATGACGCGTTGGGCGAAGAAATCGTCCAACAG
Source organism: Fibrobacterota bacterium (assembly GCA_030854955.1). Classification (GTDB taxonomy): domain Bacteria; phylum Fibrobacterota; class Fibrobacteria; order UBA11236; family UBA11236; genus Chersky-265. The sequence goes on from JALYSE010000118.1 coordinate 3,448, forward strand.
CATGGGACTTTCCCGCAGGAGGCTTAGGCCCACCGAGCTCGAAGCTTTGGCCACGAAAGAGCGATCGCCGGGGTTGAACTCATAGAAGGTGCAGGCTTTGGCACCAAACGTATTGGCGACCTTCATCAGGAGCAGGTTAAGCCGCTCCTCGAAACGATACTTCATGGCCAGGATCTCTCTGACGCCGCTCAACAGGCCAAGGGTGTAGGTGGAGTGCGGTATTGATTCAAAATCCCGCGAGTTCTTAATCACTTCTGCGGTCAGTCTCGCGAGATCCTCGAGGAACTCCACGTCCTTGGATGTGAAGATCCGGCCGGGATTTTTGCTCGCGATGTTTATCACGCCGATGGTTTCATCTCCGAACATGAGGGGGCAACAGATGGAGGAAATGATTTCCGGCTTTTGGTACTCGGCCGAGTAGGTATCCCGGTCCACGGCGCCGTTGATGAGAATGGGTTCCCCGCGGCGCACCGCACTTCCCGAAACGCCTTTGCCTACCCGCTGGATGGAGGATACGATGACGCTCTCCTCCAGACCGAAAGCGACTTCAATGGTCAATGTCTGTTTCGACGGGTCCAGGAGCATGAGCGAACCGCAATCCGCTCCAGAGGTTTTTATGACGGTATTCAGGATGACCTTGAGGATCTCCGCCTTGTTTTTGATCAGGCAGATCGCCTCACGGATTTCCTCCAGGCTTTGCAGCATCCCGTTATTTTCTCCCGGTTGCCCTTTGCGGTTGCTGCAGAATAGGATGCGCGCGCCCAAGCCGCTGATCACCTCAATCTTCTTCAGTGGCAGTTTGCGCAGCCGGGCTGCTATGGAAGTGTTGTGGGTGGTGTCGATGATGATGTCGATATGGGGATACTGCGTCAGTTTGGAGACATCCTCCAGGTCCGGATTGAGCACCTTGATAACCTGGATGCCTTCCGCGTCTAGCAGACTTGGAAGCAAGGCGGCGGTTTCGCGGTTCAAGCCGACAATGGCCACCTGGCGTGGCTCCCCATGACGGGAGCCCGTTTCCCCTGTCCTGGGGTGGGGCGATGATTCTTGCATTTCCGGTACTTTCCCAATAGTTACCAGGGGGTCAGCATGCGGGAGCCGAAGGATTTCCCGGTAGGTCGAACCTTATTGTACCCCCGGGCACCCGGGGACATCAATACATTGGAGCCTTGCGTAGAAGGGAATCGCTGGAGGTGTTTAGGGTATTGGAGGCGCGAATTCAAAATGCAAGCGGAAGCATGGAAAGGCAAACAGCCCAAAAATGGTATGGTAACTTGCAAGAGACAGAGGCGGGATCGGGACGCGAGTTAGAAACGTGATTGTTCGCAGCCAATCCTTCGGGTACAATTGGGCCATGCGTTCCATGTCCCTTCTGCCCAAAACGGGCGCACGCATCCATTTGCGGCGACACAAGGATGCAACTGAGGGGCCGCCCATTGCATACGCAGCGGGTTTGATGGCTGTGGGCCTGGGAACGGTGTTGCTTCCGGTATCCTACCTGGGCATTTTCGCCGGAACTATATGGCTGCTCCGCCGGCACCTGGACGGAAACCTGGGATGGATAGCAGGACCGGACGCCGGGTTGGCCATGGGTATTCTGTATGTTACTGCCGCTCTTTTTCTGGCAGCCTTCAGCGTCTTCCTCTTCCGCCCTTTCATATCCGCCCATCACCTGTCCAAAGCGGATCTTTCCCTGATTCCGGGGGAGGCGCCGCGCCTGCATGCTTTCGTACAGCAGATTTGCACCGCGTTGGGATCCCCTACGCCGGTTCGCATTCTGGTGAGCATGGATGTCAACGCCAGCGCCCGGCTCGCGCCCGGGTGGCGGAATTTTCGGGGAGGGGAATTGGAGCTGGTGCTCGGCCTTCCGCTCATACGGGGTCTGGAGCTTGGGCAATTTGCCGGGGTTCTGGCCCATGAATTGGGGCATTTTCGCCAAGGTGCGGGCATGCGGCTAGTCCACGGAATCCGTTCCGTGAATCAATGGTTTTCGCGGTCTGCGGCCAGAGAAGACGCCTGGGAGCAGGACCTGGCGGGAAACGGCCATCGCATCGACCCGTTCCTCTACGGCCTCTGCTGGTGCGCGCGCATCTGCTCCTGGAGCGCGAAGCAGGTACTCAAGGCGCACGTGAAGGCCGGTCAGGCCATCAGCTGCGTTTTGCTGCGCCAAATGGAACATGAAGCCGACGGCGCCGCCATCCGCTTGGTGGGCGGAGAAACCTTCGCGGGCATGGTGCTTGAAGCCAAGGTCATTGAGGCCGCCTGGGGACTTGCCAACCGCAGCTTGGGACTGGCCCTCAGGGAAGGCCGTCTGGCCGACGATTTGCCGGCCCTGGTGGCGGCGCATACCAGGGTCTTCATTCCCGAGGTACGCCGAAAGATGGAGCGGTCGCTTCTGAGCGAAAAGACTGCGTGGTTCGACACTCATCCAAGTCTGGCGGACCGGATCCGCCGCGCCCGCCGGACCCACGTTCGGGGTATTTTCCATGCCCGCGCTCCTTCTCATACCCTGTTTTCCGATTTCCCGGCCCTTTCCCGCCGCGTCACCCATTCATTCTATCGCCGTGATCTCGGCGATGATTTCAATCCTTCGCGGATGATTTCCACGTCCGACCTGGTCACCGGCCAAAGCGACATACAGGTGGGGGAGGCCGCGCTGACCGGTTATTTCCTGGGACTCCTGACCAATCTTCGTCCGTTATGGCTATCGCCAGGCGATTTGGAAGGCGTTCATGATGATGTTCTCAGGAATACGGTCTCAATGGAAATTCTCGAACCTGCCGAGTCCGAAACATTGAAGGTCCGGCTCAAGGCAGCCCGCGCCCGCATCGAAGAAGACCATGCCGGGGCCGCGGAACTGTACAAATCCTTTAACGCCGCCGATGCTCGCATGCTGGATGCCGTTCAGGCCCTGGCCTTGATGCGCGCCAATTTCTGGATCGAACCCGGGGATTTCCAATTGCGCAAGGGAGGATCCATCCGGGCCGGCCAGGCGTTCAAGGAGGCAGAAGCCGATCAGCGCGGCATATCGGCCTCGCTTGCTGTGTTCGAGGAAGCCATGCGTCTCCGCTTGTCGTCCGCCCTGAAGCTGTTGGCGGATCTCGGCGTGCGGGAGCGCCTGCTTGATGCGCGCTCCTGTTCCCATGAAGTCGCACGACTGCTTCCCATCTTGGGTGCGCTTGAAAAGATACAGCCGCGGTTGGAATCCCTGCGCCGATCCTTCCACGGCATGGGCATCCTCCTGGAAAACCTGGAAGGCAACGAAGCACCGGAAATCGAAAGCCAATTGAAGACCCACGCTTTGGCGATTCGCATGGATCTGGAAGCGGTGGGAACGGGCCTGGGCGGATTGGAGTATCCATTCGGTTCCATGGCCTCCCCTTCCAGTCTCCCGGATTACGCCTTGGATGCCTTGCCCATGGAAAAGGATTACGGAGCGCACCATGCCGCTGCAGAAGCGGCCCTGGGCCGATGCTACGCCCTTTATTTCCGCATTTTAGGCCGTCTGGCCCTGGCCGCGGGAAGGGTGGAAGGGGTTTTGGGATTGGGTCCCTTGCAGGTGGAAACCTAGCCACCCCTTCAACCGCTACAACCGCTGGGCAGTTCGCAAGCAAACTCTATAGTTGCGAGCCTATTCGATTACTGCCCGGCCACTGCCCGACCACTGCCAGGTCGGCAGAAGCTACTTCCAGGAACCCTTCCGCAAGATGATCGACACCAGCAGCCAGAATCCCACGAATGCGGCGCTCAGAAAACCCACCACGCCGATCACCGGGATTCCGTACCACTTGGGAGGTATTCCGGACAGCACTACCAGGGAAGAGCCGATGATCAGGGAAGCCAGCACCAGCGCGAAGACCATGCGCGTCATCATACGCTCATGGGTTTTCAGGATCGGCTCGAGGCCCTGGTGCTGGAACTCGATGCGCAGTTTTCCGCGTTTAATCAGACCGAGGATGTCCCGGGCCTGAGCGGGGAATTCTTTGAGGATAGGCGTCAGGTCCAGGGCGCTGAAATACATATCCTTCGCCAACCGGTCCGGCCGCATCCGCGCCTTCATCGCCTTCTTGGCGAATGGCTTGATCTGTTCCACCATGTCGAAGGCGGGATCGAGGCGGCGGCAGATCCCTTCCAGGGTAACCACCGCCTTGAGCATGAGATAGAATCCGGGCGGCATGCGCAGGCGGTTGGAGATGATGAGGCGGATGAGGCGATTTAGGAACTCGCCAATCCGGAAATCCTTCAGGGTCACGAAGGAGTATGTTTCCAGGATTTCGCTCACCTGGTATTCCAGATCCTCCACGATATCGGTAGGCTGATAAGCCAGTTGGATCAGGGTCTTGGCAATCCGGCCGGCGTCCTGGGCCGCGACTCCCACTAGGATGTCCAAGAGGCGATCGCGATGGGTGGGGGATAGAGTCCCCACCATGCCGTAATCCAGGAAGCAGAGGGTCCGGTCCGGTAGCACCAGCACGTTTCCCGGATGCGGATCGGCGTGGAAGAATCCCTGAGTGAATACCTGGTGCATCAGTACCTGCGAAAGGTCTGCGGCAATCCGCAACGGGTCCAGCCCCGCATGGCGGATGCCTTCCAGGTTGGAGATTTTCATTCCTTCCATGAATTCCGTGGTCAGGACCATTCGCGTGGTATACGCGCGGTGGATGCGAGGCACGTAGAATACGGCGAGATCAACGGACGCCTGTGCGAAACGCTCCATCTGGGAGGCTTCCAGGGAGAAGTCCAGTTCCTTGATGATGGTACGCTCGAACTCTTCGCAGATGGACAAGGGATTGAGCACGTCCATGCCTTGGACGTATTTCTCGAGGAGGAACGCCAGGTGGAACATGATTTCCAAATCGACCTTTACGGTCTCTTCAATCCCGGGGCGCTGCACCTTTACGGCTACTTGCTCACCGGTTGGGAGCTCGGCCCGGTACACCTGGGCCATTGAGGCCGAAGCGATGGGAGCATTCCCGAACCGAGTAAAAAGGGCATCCATCGGCTTGCCGAACTGGGCCGCCACCAAAGCCTTGGCTTCGTCGGTTGGAAAGGGCGGAACCGCATCCTGTAGCTTCTCCAGCTCGGTTGCCCACTCCGGGGCAAGCAGATCCGGCCGGTTTCCCACCATCTGCCCCAATTTGATGAACGTTGGGCCCAACTCCTCCAATGCGGTCCGGAACCGTTCGGGCCGCGTCAGTTGCAAAGTGGCCGCGCGCGGAGGTAGCCGGAGATACTTGGTCCCCAGGTCCAGGTATTTATCCAAATGCAGGGTATCGGAGAGATCCCCGAAGCCGTGCTTAACGAATACGGATAAGATTTCCCGGAACCGGTTGACGTTCCGGTAGGTTTTGGAGAGTCGACGGATGTTCCGGATCACGTTGCCAACGGCATCAAATCCCGGACGGTCCGGCCTGGGGCTGGGAATTTCCGGGGCCCCGTTGTTCGAGCGCCTTCACCCGCGCTTCCAATGCTTTGAGCTCCGAATTCCGGGGAATAGCCAGCTTTTCCAGAGCGGTGCACACGGCCGAATTTACCGTATTATCGAACGTTGCTTTCGCAGCTTCGGATTTCTTCAAGATCTCGTCGATGAATTTCTTTCCATCGGTCTCGTTAAGCTTGGCTTCTTCGACCATCCTCTTTCCCAACTCCTCGATTTTGTCCCGGGTGAGAAATGCCAATCCTACGCCGGCATACAGGGTCTTTTTCAGGGTTTCAAAAAGCATATCGGGTTTCCTCTCAGAAATACCATCTTTATAAATTTACAACTTTGCCGGAACCGTCGCTTGGCTTGCTTTCGGCCATTTTTCCCTTTTGGTACCCCTGACTCTCCTTAGCCTCCGCGTTCACGCCAATGTGTTGCAAATCACAAATCGCACATTCTCTATTTGCTTCTTCATGAAATCCTTCGTATTTTCACCAGAGCCGCGACCCACGCGGTTTAATGATTCGGTTCAGAAATGAATCGCTGCGGGTTTCGAAAGGAGGCATGATGGATTTGGAACGCTTCGAGAACGCCCGTAGGCTGGAAAAACTTGAATTGGATATCATAACGGAATTGCGGAAAGCGGCCCCGACCACCGTGCGGGCGTTCCCGGTTTCCATCCAGCAGTGGGGGCAAGAGAAGCTCGATGTAAACGGCATTTACGCCACCAATCTCGGCGAATTCTTCTTCGTGGATTTCGGAAAGGATGCGGGCCTTACGGTCAGGGCTCTGGAAAACCGCCGGGCCTTGGATTTGGTAGACCTCATGGGCCAGATGGGAGTGGTGGGCAACAGCTCCAGTCTCAACGAGCTCATCTACGACGAACCGGCCCCCTCCAAGCCCCTGCTCGGCCTGCCGCTTCCCGATGGCTTGGCTCCGTAACCTTAAGGATACCTACGGGAGCCGTTTATCCGCCCATGCCCCGGATCATTGCGTGTAATGCGGGATGCGGTTCAATTAGAATCCTATCTTCCTTGGCTAGGGCCAGGCGCTCGGCGTCCAAAAGTCCCTGAGAGTGCATGTACGCCATGACCGGCTGATCCCGGCGTTGGTGCCTGGAGAACAGGGTGTTGCCGACGCGCTGAAGCAGGTTCTCCGCGAACTTGGGAACCGGAAATCCCGTCATCGCACCGCGCTGGCTGCGGGGAGAGTCGGCCGTTTCTCCTGCGATGCGCAGATCCGAGAATTGCAGGTCTTGAACGGTGGGGAGGCCTGAAGGGAGCTTCAGTTCGAACCCTTTTGGAACGGGGAGGTTGCGCTCGAAGATAATGGGACGCAACGCCGGATTGTATCGCCTAAGTACGGCCGTGGAGTATCCGGAAAGGATGCGCAATTGGCGCGGTGTCCACTCATGTTCGAGTTTCAGGGTTTTAAAGACCGAAACGGTCGGCCTGGGGACCCGCATGCCGGGGAAAAGCTTGTCGGCCTGCATTCCCAGGCTCGATGCGGCCAGGAACATGGCATAGTAATTCCGGGAAACCCGACCAAAGCCGTTGGCCTGGTACTTTTGGATGATTTCCGAGGGATCCCGGCTTCCGGTTTCCTTGACGGCATCAAGCATCTGGCCCGGTCCATTGTTATAGGACATGATGGCCAGGGGCCACGACCCCAGGTATTTACGGCATAATTTCAGGAACTTGGCCGCAGCGATGGTGGATGCGCGCGGATCGAAACGCTCGTCAATGCGATCATCGATTACCATATACTTGCTTCCGGAGGATTTCAGGAACTGCCACATGCCCGCGGCCCCGGCGGGTGATACCGCTTCGGGATTGTATCGGGATTCCACATGCGCCAGGAATTTAAGGCGGGCGGGCACTCCTTCAGTACGGAATGCCGAATCCATTTGATCCCGGTATTGCAGGGATGTTTCCATGCCGGTGCGGAAGGTCCTGCGCATACCGCGATGGCCAACGATGCGATCGGAGGAGGCCTCGATTTCTTGGGTGGTCCATTCCAAGGGAAACATCTTGCGCAGGGCCAGTTGTTCTGGGGTCCAATCCGCTTCCGTCGCGGATGCCATAGATCGGACGCTTACCTTCAGGGCTTCACGCGCTTTGGAAAGGCTGTCTTCGGCAAGTTTGGCGTTCAGGTTCCGCAACGGAATCCGGCCGAACACGACATCGGGAGCTTCATGATCATAGAGGAGGCCTTCATCTTCGTCCATACGGTAATAGAGTTCGATCATGATGCAGGCCTGGTCGAGGATATACTTGTCCGCCGTGAAGGATTCGTCGGTGATGATGAGCTTGCGGTTCGCCTCGAGCGGGCTGGCCCATGCCGACGAGGCCATCCCGGCCAATCCTGCCAGGCAAGCCGCCGCCAAGCGAGTGTGAGTCTTCATCGTCATTCTATCCCCGTCCCTTGGAAGGCGCGAGAGCTTTCCCTCCGGGCAGCTTCACCTCAATAAAAACAATTGGTCCTGCGATCTCAACATGTTTTTTCTTGACGCGATTCTGGCCCGATTCGAGCGCATTATGGAGCCTAAGGTAACCTATTACGCGCGGAACGGGCCAGGTATTTTCCCCCAGCAATGAGCATTTTGCGGAATTCAAGCGTTGAGTACACGGGTATTTGGGCGATGCGCGAATGTTCGGTTTTTTGTCCGTGTATCGACTTGAGTATTTTCAACACCATGCTGCATCATCGGCGCACTTTCAGAAATCGACCGTCCTTGCCTATATAGGTCCACCCGCCGGGGCCAGCGTCCATAAGACGCACGCGCGCCCATCCATCGCGGAATACTCCGGCTTCCGCGAAATGGGGGCCGATTACCCCGCCTGTCGCAGGATCCATGAAGCCGTACAGGTTGCGTAACTTGAAGGTTAACATGCCACCTTGGTCCGCAGGCAGGACCTGAAGGTCCTCCCGGAACTCCTGCAAGACGCGTCCATCCCTCGCAATAATCGCGTTTCCGCCGCCCACCCGCCTTACCAGCGCTCTGCCCCCCCGGAAGGCTCCGGCATATGAGTAGGCCAACGGGGTTTTCAGGCGACCGGTGGTATCGACGTAACCCCAGGATCCCGTGAACCTGTTCCCGCGCCACTCCCCGCGGCCTACGGGCGCAAGTCCTTCGTGGAACTCGCCGGTCGCGTCATATAGGGTATCGATCGCGAATCCACCCGAACTGTCGATGAAACCCGATCGGTAGGGCATTTCGAGATCCACCCTGACGGCCGCGAACCCCTCCGAGAACCCGCCTATCACGTCCGCGAACAGCGGAGGGATGGCCAGATTCCCGGTGCGATCCACGAATCCCCATGCGGCCCATTCCCCATCGCCGATACGGACGGCAGCGTAACCTCCGGAATACGGCCGGGTGTCCTGGTAGCGGAATCCGCCCAACTCGGCTCCCAAGGTATCGATGAAACCGCGCCCTCCGGTGCTCTCCACGGGCGCGAATCCCTCGTTGAACGGCCCGGCCCAATCGTAGACTGGGGGTATGATGATCCTTCCGGTAACGTCTACGTATCCCCACTTGCCGTCGATGAGCGCCGGCGCCAGCCGACCAGAAAAGGCGCCGACATAATCGAACCTGGGCCAGATGGCCAAGGCGCCCAGGGTGTCGACGAATCCGAATTTCCCCTCCACCTGGACCGGAGCGTAACCTTCCTGGAAATCCCCTCCCCAGGAGAAACGGACTTCGGGTATGGACCCCTTCGATACGCCGGCGGACATGGCCATGGAGGAAGAGAACCGGGTATCCTTGGAAAGAAAGGTTGGTGAATGGGGTCTCAAGGCGAAGGCGGCCAGGAGCGCGACCGCAAAGAGAAAAAGAATGGCTTTGGGACTTCCCAAAACTAGGACCGGGGCCTTCTCATGAGGGCAAATGATAGGACACCCTGAAAAAGTTTTCCAGGGTAAAAGGTCCCCGGCCTGGATTGGCTTCCAAAAAAGAAAGAAGCGATTGAAGGTTGAAAAAAAGGTGGTTTTAAGGAACCGTTCCAAATTCGGTACGATCAGTCCCGTCTCCCTGGCCCGATTTTTCGCGAATAACCAGCGGTCTGGTGCCCCTTATCCTAGATTCTGATGGGATTAATGCGGTCTCTCGCGTTGAAATAGTCCACTCGGCGGCAGAATGCCGGAGATTGGCGAAAGCTGGGGCATGGCTGGCCTCGGCGACGGCTTAGGGCGGAACCACGCGCCGGATCGGATAGCCTCGTATCATATCACTTCAGCTGGCTACTTACGGCCAGTCGAGGCCATGTCCCGAACCGGGGGGAGTTATGGCAATGCAGAAAATCATTTCCATCAGCGCGATGCTTTGCGCAATATCGATCATGCCACTGGATGCCCTCGAAGCAAAGTCCGTTTCGGATGCGAAGGATCCTTGCCGTCTGGGTCGTAGCCAGCACGCCTCCGGGGACGTTCTGAAGGCGATCAAGACCTTGTCCAAATGCGTGGAACAGCAGCCCCGTAACCGGGAGGCATGGGTCGCCCTGGCGAATTCTGCATTGGAAGCGGGCCGCTTTTCCCAGTCCGCGGATGGTTTCGCAAATGCGGAGGCCATCAAACCCGGGGACGAAATGTTCCTCATGGGTTACCTCTCCGCTCTGGAAGGTGCGGGAGAAATCGAAAAACGGATCCCTGTCCTGTTTCGGCTGGCATCCATGAAACGAGCAGACCGTAACGATGCGAAAAGACTTCTCGCCGCGATCGAAGCTGCGGATCCAGGTCCCTCCAAATATCCCGAGGAATATCTTTTCGCCCTGCAAGCCCTGACCGACGACGCTGGAGCGGATCGGTACCATGTGGAAAAGCTGGCGGAGGCATACCTCAAACG
>JALYSE010000119.1 GCA_030854955.1 Fibrobacterota bacterium
GCTGAGGGTAGATGTGGCGTTAAGGATCGAATCCAAGGCGTCGGCGGAGGGCAGGGATGGCTCCAGCAGGGGCATCAAGGCGGAAAATACGCTCGGCGTGGGGGGCCGAACGGGTAGACTTGTCCATAATTTCCCGTTTTTTCCCGTACCGGGTACGGTTTTCCCGTAAAAGTTTCCATCTTTTGTTGCATTCTGGTTGTCAAAAGCATTAATTGACTTTGAAACACCGGATCGGGAGGATCGCTATGAAAAAATTATTTGGCATATTGGCACTGGGTATCATCGCTGCAACGTCGCCCCTGAAGGCAAGCACCGGACAGAGTTTCCTTGAAGAGCGCTATAAGGCGGCCTTGAATGAAATGGTCCAAAAGGTACGAAACACGCCCGATCCTTCCGCAAAACGCGAGATCCTACAGCATTTCATCCTCCATATGCGCGATGGTTTGGAGAAGGCCAAGGGAATGGAATCGATTTCCGGTACCGATCGCAATACCCTGCAAGTGGTCGCGGACAAGTATTCCACCTATAACAACGAACTGAACGGCCAGGCCGGATTCAACCGAGTGCCCGATTCCAACCTGAACGAGTTCGCCGGATTCATTCGCCAGGGAATGGAACAGGCCCCCATGGGCGGAGGCGTCTATCTCAGCGGCGGCGCCTTGTTGGTCATCATCATCCTGCTGGTTCTCGTCCTCTGATGGGATAGGATGCGGCCCCCAACGCAAGCTCCCTTATCCAATCCCGGCCTCGCTCTTTTGAGTAGGGGTAGGGGTAGGGGTAGGGGCTATGGGTAGGGCATGAGTATGAGTATGAATATGGGCATGGGCCTAGCCGCCATTTTTATGGTTGCCTGTGCCCCGTCCAGGTCGGTCCATCCCGGCTTTAGAAACACCCAGGGTACCCAGGTGGATGCCGGAGCTTCCGGAAATCCCACCCCCAGCGTCGCCGGCGACCTCCGTTTCCAACTCATTTACGTGATTCATGGGGACGCCGGCTATACCTATTACGACGAGACAGGAGAACGACGATTCGCGGACAGGGAGGCCGTCGCTCAAGCCGAGGAAGTGGCCCGGAACTCCCCTGCGGCCGAAGTCTTCATCTTCCATCAAAAACCTTCGACCTTCCTTTGGTTCTTACGGGGCGCGGACGGCATGATGCGGCATTATCGGGGAGGCAAGCTGCTCCGGACGACGGCCTATCAAAAAGAGACACGCGAGGACGACCTGGAATCGGAAGCGGCCTTGTTCCACAGGCATGCCGCATTCCCTGCTCCGGAAGCTTGCCCGGCCAAGAGCGTCGCCCACCCCAAGGGCGGCCCGGCCCGTTTCTTCCTTTATTTCGGCCATGAAATTCCGGTAACCGAAGAGGTATCCTATTCCCGGAGCCATCCGGACATGGCCTTTTCCATGAGCTCCTTCGCCCGAGGTCTGGCGAAATTCGGGGGGCCGGGATGCTCCCACGCAAAGCCCTTTTCCCTAATTGTGCTTTCAGCCTGCCATGGGGGTACCCCCACCGCCACCAGCGCCCTCACGCCTTATACCTCTTACCTGCTGGCTTCTCCGGGGGATCTCCATCTTTCCTACCTCGATACCCGTTCCTTGGCGCGCGCGGCTCGGGAGAGTCCAGTTCCCTTCGAAACCGCCCATGCCGGGGTGTGGGCGCGCGCCATCGCCCTGGAATCCTTCGAACGCCTGCGTGAAACCACCAGCACGGCCATCACCTTGTCCCTGTACGATACGGATGCGGCTTCCGCCTTCCTGGATTCGCGGCGCGAGGCATGGCAAGCGCAGACGGCACCCGCCGGAATGCGCGTTATGACCTCGGCACCAAAGCAATACCGTGATCTTCGGCCTACTGCGCCGCCGTTGTATCGGGATTGCGCCGAGAATCCTGCTTTTGGATTAGGAGGCGAAGAGGCCGGTGTCACGGTCTACTACCATGCACCCAGGTTCGGATTGGACAAGAGCAAGCTTTTCCATTCGGGATGGGAATGCCCGGCCGCCCCGCCCCAAGGCCTGTGAAATTCGTCCTTGATTAAAATGAAGGTGTTCCTTCTGCAATTTTCCAAGCAATTGCTCCTCCTGCACGCATCGGAACCAGAGCATTCCCATCAATATTATATTCACCCGGAACCTGCCATGATTCCCGAACTAGGGTCACAGTCTCGCGGTTGCGCGGCAGCTGATAAAAATCCGCACCATGGAAACTTGCAAATGATTCCAGCCGATCTATCGCACCGGCCTGTTCGAAAGCTTCCGCATAGAGTTCGATAGCGGCGTGAGCGGAATAGATACCGGCGCAACCACAGGCACTTTCTTTGGCATGGCGGAGATGAGGTGCGCTATCGGTACCAAGAAAATACTTGGGGTTGCCGCTCGTGGCGGCTTCGATAAGGGCAAGGCGATGCTGCTCGCGTTTCAAAAGCGGTAAGCAATAGTTGTGAGGTCGTAATCCCCCTTCGAAGATCGCGTTTCGGTTGAGCAGCAAATGGTGCGCAGTGATGGTCGCCGCCAAATTCTTCGAGCCTTGGCGGACGAAGTCGACGGCATCCCGGGTTGTTATATGTTCCAGCACGATGCGCAGGTTCGGGAAGGCGCGGATGATCGGATCCAAATGTCGTTCGAGGAAAACCGCCTCGCGATCAAATACATCCACTTTGGGATCGGTCACTTCACCGTGCACCAACAGCGGCATTCCGCGCTTTTCCATCTCCGCGAATACCGGATAGCAGTGTTTCGGATCGGTGACGCCACTGGCGGCATGGGTGGTCGCGCCCGCCGGATAATACTTAACACCATGGACAATACCACTTTCCTTTGCTCGTGCAATTTCGGCGGGTAGCATGGATTCGGTGAGAAAAATCGTCATCAACGGCTCGAAAGTCGCGTCTAGCGGCAATGCCTCCAAAATGCGATCGCGATAGGCGCGCGCTTCATCGGTCGTTGTGACCGGCGGTTTGAGGTTTGGCATGATAATGGCGCGAGCGAAACGCCGCACCGTGTGCGGCAACAGCGAGGCCAGAACGGATCCATCGCGCAGGTGAAGATGCCAATCATCAGGGCGGATTAAAGTCAGGGTCAAAGGCGATACCTCAGGGATTGGAGTACTCGCAACGTCCCTGATCGGCAAATTGCCGGCCGGATCGTTTTATTGTTAGCCGGTGGGAACATTTCTGGCACCCGGGTGCCACGCATCGCATTCAAAATCGGCGCAATCACGCCCTCTTTGCCGTGCTGGGTTGGTAAGGCGATTTTTCGTCCACGATAGAATCCCATCTGTGGGCGCCAATCAGACTTGTTTGGATTTTCCATCGCGGGTAGCAATGAGACTCGCGGCTACGGAAACGCCAATGGTGATTGCTACAACCCCTAAAGCAATGACAATGGGAATCTTGTAGAAACCGGCGATAAGCATTTTTGTGCCCACAAACACCAGAACCAGAGCCAAACCGTACTTCAACAGATGGAATCGTTCCGCCAAATCGACAAGGAGAAAGTACAGCGCTCTGAGACCTAGGATTGCGAAGATGTTGGAGGTGAATACGATGAAGGGGTCGGTGGTGATGGCGAAGATGGCCGGAATGCTGTCTACGGCGAAAATGACGTCGGAGATTTCAACCATGACAAGCACCAAGAACATGGGCGTGAGCCACCGTATTCCGTCTATTTTGACCACAAAGCTTGCGCCGTGGAACCCCGGCGTGACGCGTAAATGGCCGCGCATCCATTTCAGCACGGGATTATTTTCAAGGTCGGGTTTCTTGTCGGCAAAAATCAGCATCTTAAAGCCGGTGATCACCAGAAACAGACCGAATATATACAGAACCCAGTGGAATTTAACGACCAGCATGGCGCCGGCAAGAATCATTACCGTGCGGAACACAATAGCGCCCAAAATTCCGTAGAGAAGCACCCGGCGTTGAAATTCCGGTGGGACGGCAAAGTACGAGAAAATCATCAGAAAGACGAAAATATTGTCCACCGAAAGAGATTTCTCGATAAGGTAACCCGTCAGGAATTGCAAGGCCTTGAGGTTGGCCACCTCCCGACCCATCGTGCCATCCAGCCACCACCAAAGTAGGCCGCAGAAAACAAATGCCAAAGTAACCCAGACCACGGTCCAGAACAAAGCCTCCTTGGCGGAAACCTTGTGTGCGTGTTTTCCGCCCAGAACAAAGAGATCCAGTGCAAGCATCGCCAAAACAAAGCCGATGAAAACGACCCAAAGAATCGGGGTTCCGATACTGACTTGTTCCACTATAATTCTTCTGTTGATTTCATGGAAATAAATTTAGGTAGTGGTAACAAAAAGTCACAGGCCAAGTGGTGAACCTCGAGTGCTTTATTGTTCAAAGATCCCCATTAAATCACCAATTACTCCTATAAGAGTTGTATGGAATATCAATCGAGGGAGATCCCTATACGACCACCTATTTACTCCCAACCGACTGAAAACTGTTTAGAGTCTCAAGGCGACTCTGTTTATGTAGAATCGCCCAACTCCTCGTTCTCGGAAAGCTTTACTCGATATTCCGGGTACAGCTTTGCAATGCATTCCCCGCAAATTCCATGCGAAAACTCCGCATGCGAAAACTTGGAGATGTAAACCTCCATTTGTTCCCAGTATCCTTTGTCGTTCCTGATATTCTTGCAGGATGCACAGATCGGTAAGACTCCACTCAACACCTTGACCTTCCTGTTTGCCTCTACGAGCTCGCTGAGGGTTTTTTCCTGGATCTCGTACAGGTCCTTAATTTTGCTTACGAGGTATACCATCAACAAGTCCGCAACCAACCTAATCGCGGTGTTCCAGAATAAGAAAAACCATGAAGAGTAGTGTTTTTCCAGTAAGGCATCAGCGGCAAACCAGGTGAGAGCAGCATAAATTGCTACAAAGGTTCCTGCCTTTTTTCCGATGCCCCAAGTAATGAGGAAGATGGGGACGAAGTAGAAAACAAAAAATCCGAGCTCCCATCCTGAAATGAAATCGATGAACCCTAGTAAAGTGGTTAGGGTCACGCAGAGAAAGAATTTTGCCGAAACCGTCAACTTCATTTTCATGGAATTTAATGTACAAAGTTCACATTTTAGAATTGAATTTTGTGATTTTACAATCATTCATGTGGACAAATCGTTGACCCAGCCATACTTAAATCTCATCGCCGGCTTCTTGAGCTTCTCTTTCCTTGGGTGGACCCCGCACCCAGGCGTCGATGCAGGCGAAGAGGTCTTTCCTATCCATCGGTCTTCCCCGGTGCGCCCGGTTTGAATTTTCGCAGGATGGCGTGGATGGCCCGGTCCAATTGCATCAGGAATTCCGACCGATCCTTTTTCTGGAACGGCGCGGGCCCGCCCCGCATCAATCCCATTTCCCGCATTTCGGAAGCGATCTCGCGGGAGGCCACCGCATCACCGATATTCTCCTCGGTGAAAGGACGTCCGGTAATGCCCAGTACGAAGACGCCTTTTTTCAGGCACCTGTCCGCCAGGAGGATGTCCGCGGTGACGACGATATCGCCCGGTCCACTCTGCTCCACGATCCAATCGTCCGCGGCGTCGAAGCCGTCGGAAACCACCTGAAGCCGGATTTTGCCATCGGCGGAAATGCGCATGGGCGAATTGGCGACCACGATTACTTCCAGGTCATGGCGCTTGGCCACCTTGTAAACCTCGTCTTTGACTGGACAGGCGTCGGCGTCGATGAAAATCAGGTGCATGGCCCGGAAAAATAGCATTCCATCAAGCCGCCCCCGTAATCAGGGAATCCCCGAGGGGGTAGAGATTTTTTTTGCTCACCATCGCGCCCTCATCGGCAAGTCACTCCGGGTAGGTGTGGAAATACCAATGAAAATGGTCGGTGAACAAGCACCATTGAGAATGGTGCTTCCAGATCCGCCGTTACAGGGAGCATCCCTAGCCAAACCCCACCAGCATGAGCACCGGAGCCCCAGCGGTTCGCGATGCCGCCAAATCTGCTTCAAAGACCACTTTCCCGTCGTTATGACCTTCATTGTCCTGCAGCATCTGACTTATCCGCCAGAACCGGCCCGCACCGTTCGCTTCCGGATCCGCTTCTACAACCGTATGCCGCGAGGCACGGCCTTCCGGGTCCAGGCGGAACATCCCATGGTCGGCCCGGTATTCCTCCAAGGCCTTGCGAAGCCGATCCTCGTTCCAAAGTCCTTCCCCGCCCACTTCCAGAGCGGCCCGAGCCGCCGTTGCTCCGGATCCGGCCAGAACGCTCCCCGTCCCCGCGTCGCCCAGACCTTCGGACAAGGCTTCGAACGCCCCAGCGTAATCATAGCGCGCCAATGAAGCGAGGAAACTGAAAACCCGCGCGCGGATGGCGGCGGTGAACATTGGGGCGTCGGCGGTCACGTCCCGAGCCGCAGCCAAGGCCGCCTCTTCCGCTCCGGGGGGCAGTGGCTCCGACCGCTCCACCGGACGATAGTCCGGATTCTTAAGACGTTCCCACTCTTCCAGCAGGCTGGAATCCACCCGCCTCACCAGATCCCCGAAAAAGACCTCCATCTCCCGGACCTGTTCCGTCTTGGCGGAATCGGGGATGGTATTGGCCAGCACCTTGTAGACGCTGTTCAGATGCCTAAGTAGAAGCCCTTCGGAACGTTCCAGCCCGTAGCGCTTGATGTATCCGGAAAAAGTGTAATACCCTTCCAGCATCTCCCTGGCGATGGATTTGGGCCGGATGTTCTCCCCGCCCACCCAGGGATGCTTTTCCGTAAAGGTGTTGAAGGTGTCGTACACAAAGTCCCGCAAGGGCTTGGGATGCTCCATGGCATCCAGCTCCGCGATGCGTTGGTCGAACTCGACGCCTTGGGCCTTCAGCTCCGTCATCCGTTCGGTCTTGAGCATGTCCAATTGGCGCCGCAGGATCAGGTCCGGGTTCTCCAGAATGGCTTCCACCAGGGTGAGCATGTCCAGGTGGTGCTCCGGGCTTACCGGGTCGAGCAGGGACAGCGTGTCCATGAGGTAGAGCGAAAGAGTCTGATCCATGGAGAAGTTCTGCTGCAGATCGACGTTCACGCGCAACTTGGGACCGGCGCCGTGGACCGAATCGGAGCTTCTCGAAGCGACGGGATCCCTCGATGCGAGGGGGCCCCTCGAAGCGAGGGGGGTAATCTCCACGATACCCCGCTCCACCAGGGACCGGAACAGCTGGAAGGCGCGCTTGCGGTGGGCGGCTTTGTCCTTGGCGGTTTCATGGCTGTCCCTGATGAGATCACGCATGGCCCGGCACCCATCCCCGGGGCGGGACAAAACGTTTAGGAGCATGGCATGGGTCACCTGGAAGCGCGAAAACAGGCGCTCGGGAGAGGCAGCAATCAAACGCTTGAACGTGGCCTCGTCCCAAGGCACGTACCCCTTTTCGGGCGGCTGACGTTTCACGAATTTCTTGCCGGTCTGGGCCGTCTTGGCCGCCAGCTTCAGATTGTCGACCACGTGCTCCGGAGCCTGCGCGGCCACGTACCCCACGTCATCGAAGCCCTTGCGGCCGGCTCTTCCGGAAATCTGATGGAAGTCCCGGGCCGTTAAGATGGCGGTCTTGTCTCCGCTGTACTTGCACAGCTGGGTTAAGAGCACGGTGCGGATGGGCACGTTCACGCCCACGCCCAAGGTGTCCGTGCCGCAGATGACCTTGAGCAGTCCCTGCTGAGCCAGCTTTTCGATGAGGATGCGGTACTTGGGCAACAGGCCGGCATGATGGAGCCCGATGCCCTGGCGCAGCCAGCGCTTGAGATCGGGACCATAGGGACTTGAAAAGCGGAAGCCCTCCAGGGCGGCGGCGATAGAGGACTTCTCTTCTTTGGTGCACAGGTCCAGGCTGGTGAAGCTCTGCGCGTTCTTGGCCGCATCCGCCTGGGTGAAATGCACCACATACACCGGCGCCCTGCCCTCATTGGCGAAGCGCAGGACCGTTTCCGCCAGGGCCGTCTCCATGTATTGGAAGGTGAGCGGCACGGGCCGGTCCGAGGATTTCACGGTCACGCTGGGAAGGCCGGTCAGCCTAGTGAGGGCTTCCTCGAAAAATGCAGTCTCGCCCAAGGTCGCGGACATGAGGAGAAAGCGGGTTTTGGGCAGGGTCAGAAGTGGCACCTGCCAGGCGACCCCGCGATCCCGGTCGTTGTAATAATGGAACTCGTCCATCACCACCTCCCGGACCGTGCAGTCCGCGCCCTCGGAGAGGGCCATGTTGGAGAGGATTTCCGCCGTGCAGCAGAGGATGGGCGCGTCCCGGTTCACGGTGGCGTCCCCGGTGGAGAGCCCCACGTTGTCGGGGCCGAACTCCTTGCACAGGGCCATCCACTTTTCGTTAACTAGCGCCTTGATGGGGCAGGTATAGACCGAGCGGCGGCCCTGGGCCAGCGCCTGGAAATGCAATACGGAGGCCACCAGGGATTTTCCCGACCCGGTCGGGGTGTTGAGGATGACGTTCTTGCCTTCGAACAGCTCCAGGACCGCAGCCTCCTGGGCCGGGTAAATGGAAAGCCCGCGCAGGGCGGCCCAGTCCAGGAAGGAGGTCAGCAGGAAATCGTTGTCGTTGCGGTATTCCTGCGGCAGGGTTTCGAGAATGTCGCGGAAGGTGGTGGCGGGGGCGGAAGGCATGGGACTTAAAGATAGGTCGGAATGGAAGCCAAAAGGCGAAAAGCAAAAGGCAAAGTGCAAAAAAACGGGGAAGGGCGCCTCGGGCAAATGGCAGGGCTTTCTTGAAGCAAAAGAAGCCCTCACGCACTCCAGGCATTCGAGAGGATTTCCGCCTGCTTCATCACGAGTTCAATGGTTTGGGTGGAGACTCCGATCTACGTATCATGCGGCGAGCCTGACGACTTGGTATTCGCTCCAGTATGCGTCCCATCGGTTTGATTTTTCAAAGTGCGCCAGGGCATATAGCGCTCCTGATCGGCCTTAAGCGAACCCACCCGCGTCGTGTACCCATCGCTGACGATGAGCGTTTCATTGGAAACAAAGAGGTCGGAGACTTCATCCTTATAGGTTTGCAATTGCTGGAAGCCGTCCCAGAGGTCGACATTCTCATCCTTGGGGCTTTTCAGTTCCAGCACCCACCCTTATCCGGTCCATGCGTTGGATTGGAGATTTCGCTCTATGGGGCAGATTACCCGTTGGAGGAAATCGCCATAAAAAAGTCCAATTCCTAGCAAGACCGTACCCGTCTTCGTCTTGCCCGTGCGGCTGAAGGCACGGAACGGTTCGCAGGCGGTCGCGGGCTTCATCCTGCGCTAAAAAGCATAAACGATTCCGGCTGTTACGATGACGAAGTGCAGCCAGTTCTTCACGTATCCATCCCCCGGCCACACGTCCCCGGTGCTCGTACCCGTCGCGCCCCCACCCAGATAACGCGCGCCCAGGAACAGCGCCCCGGGCTCGCTTACCTCGGCCCCCACCCTGAAGGCGGCATCCAGGATGGCGCCCGTCACCTCGTTGTCGCTCCCGTTCAGGTAGCTGACGGGGGCATAAATCCCGTCCGCTTCCAGCTCCGCGAAAAACCGCTCCTGGAACCGGGTCCGCGCCCTCAGCTTCAAAGCCGGCACCAGCCCTAGCCCTCCGTTTCTCCGCAAGCGGGTTCCGTCGGTCGATTCGAATTTGATGTTGGCGTTGCGTATCTGCAGGGAAAGACCCAAAGCCAGGTCGCCTCCCTTGCTATCGGGGAACAACTGGTACAAGTAACTAGCGCGATAGAAGGGAAAGCCGTAGACGCTTTTCAACCCGGTCGAATCGGGAAAGGTCTCGCCGTCGAACACCGCAGCCTCCCTCAGGAAGACCTCGGTTTCGATAGCCAAAGGCTGATAGAGCAGGATGAAGGTATTGCGCCGCCCCGCTTCGATCTCGAGCGAATAGCGGGAGACCGGGAAAAGCAGATCCTGCCCCCCGTCCTCCACATAGTCGAAATCCGTCCCGTCCTTTCCGAATTGGACCTGGTGTGAAAGCACGCCCAGGAACCCGAATTCGGCAATGCCGCGGAAGCGCACGCCCTTCCGCTCTTTTCCGTCGCGGATGTCCTCCGCCCCCGCCGCCTTTGCTCCCGTGGCCTGCCCGCTTGCAGGCGGGGATAAAGCCAACACGGCCAGAAGGAAAATCAGAACAGCGCTGGACCTCTTCCAGTGAATGTTTTTCATGGGCTACCTTTTCAACTTAACGAGTTCAACTAAACGAGTTCAACTAACCACGTACGCCAAATAACCAGCGAGCGATTGAACGATACGCGAATGACTGCATGTCCCGAAAATAAGTTTTCCGGTGGGGCCGATGAAATAATCAACGGTAAGATTCCACGGTTTTTGGGATTAGGACGGCTAGGTCCTTTTCTACAGGCGCTTGGAGAAGGGTCGATTTCACCGGCCCCAAACGAAGTTGGCGGAGAAGGATCCGGGCGCTGTGCGCCACGCGCCCGGTGCCGGGGTATATTTCCTATGCGCTCCCGGATGACCCCGTCTCATAGTATCCGATACGTTACCCTTCTCTTACTTCTTACTTTTACCTTACCTTCTGCAACCCAACTACGGCGGGCTTTAAATCCCATATGGGCCGGTTTTCTCAGATAAGGGTAAAAATATTTATAAATTCCAGCTAGGCATGGATTCCGGATTGCCGATAGTTTAAACTGCTGACAGTCGGGTCCTTGAGGACTCATCACCGCTTCAATCCGGCCCTCCCGAAAAAATCGGGGTAGCCGGACCGACGCAGCGGCCTTCATGAGGATCGACCTTCACCCCCAACCGGACTTCGCTCCTGGAAGGACTTAGATGCGCTCACTTCTTTACTCCGCCTTTGCGCTTACCCTGACCCTCGGTTTCACCGCCTGCGATTTCATGCCGAATTCGTCGGCGCCGACCGATTCCCAATCCTCCACGGAAGGCCCTTCGGTCCCCGGAGCCTATGACGAAGCCGACCTAGCTCCCCTGGGCCGGACCCTGTTCACGGACGAATCGAACGGCGGCGGCCTGGCCAAGCTCACCGGCGATCCCCTCATGTGGCGGAATGACTTCGAAGACCAGTCGGCCACCTGCTGGGGCACCCGCAACTCCTCCGGTTATGCCACCGCCGCTTGCGGCGAATACGGCGGCATCGGCTCCTGGGGTTCCAAGCTGAATGTGAACGGGACCCGCCGGTCGGGCACCAAGGCCATGGCTGTGACCTATGCCAAGAACGAAGACGTGGCCGGCGCGACCCTGACCCTTTCCGCCAATGTGGTGAACGTGCGAGCCTATTACAACTTCGGAACCGGATACGACTTCGGCCAGGGTGTGAAGATAGCCCGCGTCCAGTCCTTCAACGAAAGCACCCAGCTGAACGATATCGACATTGTGATGACGGTCCGGAGCAAGGGCGGCATCAACCAGTGCGGCACCACCGACATGTCCGACCTGGGCATGTTCTTCAACGGTCGCCCGGTCGGATTTGACTGGGGCAACCTGACTTCCACTCGGACATTCCAGCGCAACCGCTGGTACGCCATCGAATACCAGGTGTTCCTGAATACCCCCGGACTGAAGAACGGTTGGGTCAAGATCTGGGTGGACGGCGTCCTTGTTGCCACCAAGATGAACATCAACATCCGCGGCAACGGCGGCACGGGCGTGAAGCTGAACCGCATCCGCTTGGGCGGCTGGTACTCGAATTCCGCCAACGGCAATACCTGCTCGAGCCCGGCCTCGCCCTCAACCATGTACATCGACGACGTGGCGGTGAGCACCCAGGATATCGGGCTGTAGGACCCTCGACCTTCCATTCATACAGGTCCGTCACAGCGGACAGGGCGGCCCGGACATCTGGGCCGCCCTTTTTTTTGCTCTCTATCCGGGGCGTATTCCGTTTCCGCCATTCTCCCGCTATCTTTAATACCGTGATTCCTTATCGCCTCTGGACCCTGTTGGCTTTCTCGCGGATTCCCGGAAACGCTTTTTCTTTCTGGATCCGGCAGACCCTGCGCTGGTCCCGGGGGCGGCCTAAGCTTTCCGATGAGGGCAAGGAAGGGCTTTTCGACTACTTGGCGCAAGCTGATGGATCTGAGAATGGCCCACCCCCGCCGCTTTCCATGATGGAAGCCGGGGCCAAGGAGCGGGCCCTGCGGGAACGCTACCATCTCGATGATCTTTATCGAGCCTCGACCCGGGCCCTGTACCGGAAGAACCTGTACCTGATCGACATCCTGGAAAAGGCCGCGGAGGGCCTACCCATCCCGGACCGGGAGCGGCGGGAAGCCTCCGCCCTGGATATCGGCTCCCAGGATTGGCATTACGTTTTCGCGTTGGAACGTTGGCTGCGCCATGGAGGAGGCGCTGAAGCGCGCCGTGTGAGCCTGAAAGGCGTGGAGGTGGACGGCTACGGAATCTATCCCGATTTTCGGTCCCGCAAGGACTACGCGCTGGCGTATGCGGCCCAGACTGGCAACCCGGAGGTTACCTATGAGGTCCGCGACTTTCTCAGGACCGAAGGCGGCGGGCGCGACATCGTCACCCTGTTCTATCCCTTCGTCACCCGCCACCACCTGCTGCTATGGGGCCTTCCCCTGCGCTACTTCCAACCCGCGCGCATGATGACCAAGGTCGCATCCATCCTCAAGCCGGGGGGATGGCTGCTGGTCTTTACCCATACTCTCAAGGAGCACCGGCTTTATCTGGAACTGGGACGGGCTTCGGGGGCGTTCACTTTGGCGAAGGAAGGACGGGCCTTGAGCGCCCTGGTCGACTTCCACGAGGATGTCGAAGACCGGCGTTTTTCGGTGTGGCGGAGGAAAGACGACTAGGTCTGCGGAACGATTATGCACCCGCTGAATTGCCACACCGCATCCTGCCGCGAATTAAATTCCATCGACCCGGCAGGAAGCTTATCTTCCTCACATGACGGTTGGAGTTCGACCGTTCGGAACCAGAGGTCTTACCATGTCGAAATCCGCCGGAACCAAAGCCACCACCCAATCCCTGAATAGAGGGGCGCCTGCCCATCCCGGCTCGAAAGGGGCGAAGTCCGTGAAGGCAGGTGGAGACGCCATCGCCGGCGGCAAAGGCGACAAGGACGGCAAAGGCGATATCCAGGCCAAGAAGGCTGGAACAAGCATCAGAAAGAAAAGCGCGTCCAAATAGGACCGTCGATACCCTGATTTGGACATTCGCCTCCACCCAATCAGCATAAAGCTTCGTTTGGACCTTGAGTAAATCTCTGACACGGCCCACCAGGTAAGCCAGAACCAGATTCGCGACCATCCTGATTCCGGACCCCAGTATAAAAATAACCCTGAGGATTGATGCTTTTCCAGGAGGGCATCGGCGGTGAAAAAGACCGGGATAAAAGGGAAAGACGAGCGGAGCGCTTTTGCCATGGCTTGGGTGAGGTCGAAGACTGGGAGTGCCTTATTGTCAGGCGAGGTTTCCTATTTGGCAAGTGGGACGTAACATTCTTGACAAGAGGGGCTATCGATGTACTCTTGACGGACTATGAAATGGGGGCACTCCAGAATGGAATCGAGTTGGCGGCTTGTTTCAGAGTACTTCGGCCCGAAACCAAACTGCTGCTTACTTCCGGGGCTTCGCTGCCGACAATTCTTGAAATCCTACCCGAGTGGTTGGATTTCCTCCCTAAGCCCTTCAATCGTATGCAATTGCTGAATTCGGTGGCCAACCTGGCCTATCCGGATGTTCAGCCCCACGCTGCAGCAGCGTAGAGC
>JALYSE010000319.1 GCA_030854955.1 Fibrobacterota bacterium
CTCTATCGCCTCGTTCTCCGCCAAAGCCGCCCGATACGGCCTCGCCGACAACATCGACACATAGGCATCCGCCACCGCCAACAACCGCGCAAGCGGCGCTATAGCCCGCCCCCGAATCCCCCGCGGCTTGCCGCTCCCATCAAAACTCTCCTGGAAATCCTCCAGCACCCGCGCCGTTGTCTCCGCCCCCGGTATACTGCTCACCCGCTCACAAGCCCAAGCCGCCTGCGAATGCACGAACTCCAGCTCATCCTCCGCCAGCACCTGCTTATTCTCCAACATCCTCTGAGGCACCCGCACCTTTGCGATATCATAGATCCGGCAAACCAGCGGCCACGACTCCCCCGTCTCGACGGGCCAGTTCATCTCCTTCATCAGGATCTTCCCCAACGCCTCTACCCGCTCGCCCTTGCTCTCATAGCCCGCGCAATGTTCGTCCACCATCTGCCCGATCAAACGCCCCCAGGCCTCCAGCGCCTTCCCGCCTACCGACAAGTCCGGTGCCACCGGCTTAGGGAACAAACCCAAGGCCCGGATCCCCAGCGCGAAGGTCGCCGCCAACTGATTGAACACTTCCAAATCCACCGCATCGTACTTTGCCGCCGGCTTCATCCGCCGGAATATCAGCACCCCATGCAGGGCCGAACTCACCTCCACCGGCAATGACAGGTACCATGACCCGCCCGGCCCGGACGTTCCGCCCGGATCCCCGGGTGCATCCGTCACCTCCACGTCCACCTTCTCCGCCGTCGAGCGCGCCACCTTCACCAGAAAGCCATGCTGCCCGATGTTCTCCGCCTCCGGATACAGCACCTTAGCCGCCGTGATCGCCGTATCCGACGAAGGCGAAGCCACCCAATACCATCCCCCATCCGAGCCCGTCAGCCGGGTCCCCAGCTTGATCACCTTGGTGGACAGCTCCTCCATGGAAGCCACCTCCGCCGTCACCCGGGAAATGGAATGCAGGGACACCAGCTTGGAATACAGCAGGTTTTCATCCTTGACGCGCTTGGTGGACACGGCCTTTTCGGCCCGCTCAGCGATCTCTTCCAGGTGGAAGGGCTTTACCACATAGTCGAAGGCCCCGCTTCGCAAGGCCTGCACGGCCGAATTATGGGAAGGATTCCCGGTCGTCACGATCACAGGCACGTCCAGCCCCATCTCCTTCAGCTTCGCAACCAGTTGCAGGCCGGATAGGCCCTTCATGGTGATGTCGGTGATGACCAGATCGACAGGAGAGGAAAATATGTGGGCCAGGGCCTCGTCCGCGCCGGTGAAGCCGGTAACGTCGTGGCCCTTTTCGCGGAAAAAGCGCGTGATGATGTCGGTGATGTGGCTTTCGTCATCGATGATGACCAGACGGGCCATGTTACCTCTTTATTCGGAAAGTGCGGCCTTCACCAGATGGTAGAAGAGCGGACTGGGATTGCGCAGATTGCTCGTGAGCTCGGGATGGAATTGCGAGCCCATGAAGAACTTGTGGTTCGGCAGTTCCATCACCTGCATGATGTTTTCCGTGGGATGCTTGCCGGAAAAGACTAGGCCCTTGTCTTCCAGGGCCTTGATGTAATCCGAATTCACCTCGTAGCGGTGGCGGAAGCGTTGGCGCACCATGGTCTTGTTGCCGAAGATGGAGTAGGCCTTGCTGTCCAGTTTGATTTCCACGTCGTGGCCGCCCAGGCGCATGGTGCCGCCCTTGTTGGAGACGTTGACCTGGCCGGAAAGGATGGCGATGACGGGATGAGGCACCACGATGCCCTCTTGACGGACTTCCGTGGTATTGGCGTCTTTGAGACCGGCCACGTTGCGGGCGAATTCCACCACCGCCAGCTGCATGCCGTAGCAGATGCCCAGGTAGGGGATGTTATTCTCGCGCACGTATTGAATAACCTTGATCTTGCCTTCGATGCCGCGATGGCCGAAGCCGCCGGGGACGATGACGCCTTGGGCGCCTTTGAGGGCGGCCTCGACACTGACGGGGTCGGTGAGCTTGGCCGTGTCCACCCATTTAATCTCGACCTTGCAGTTGAGATGGGCGCCGCAATGGGTCAGGGCTTCCACGACCGAGGCGTAGGAGTCTTCCAGAGTGGTGTATTTACCGCACAGGGCGATGGTGACGACCTTGCGCGGATTGTCCTGATTGTTTTTGATGTTGTTGACCCAGGTTTCCCACTGGCGCAGGTCCGGGGGCGAATAGATGCCCAAGGCGCTGTGGAGAAGTTCCGGTAGGCCTTCCTTCTCGTAGATGAGCGGGATCTCATAGACACTGCGGACGTCGGGGCCGGATATGACGGCCGTGGGCGAGATATTGCAGTAGGAGGCGATCTTCTCTTTGATGGACGGGCTGAGCAGCTCCGAGCAACGGCCGATGATGATATCGGGCTCGATGCCTTTCTCATTGAGCAGTCGGACGCTCATCTGGGTAGGCTTGGACTTCTGTTCGTTGACGCCTTCGGGCACGGGCACGTAGGTGAGGTG
Source organism: Fibrobacterota bacterium (assembly GCA_030854955.1). GTDB lineage: Bacteria > Fibrobacterota > Fibrobacteria > UBA11236 > UBA11236 > Chersky-265. Next base: position 2,479 of record JALYSE010000319.1, read on the forward strand.
CACGTAGATGAGGTTGTCGACACCCACGTCGCGCTTCAACTGGCGGATGGCTTCCAGGTAGAACTGGTTTTCCAGATCGCCCACGGTGCCGCCCACTTCGATGAGGAGCACATCGGCGTTTTCCTTGGTGGCGATATCGTGGAACCAGTTCTTGATGCAATCGGTAACGTGGGGGATGAACTGGACGGTCTTGCCCAGGTAATCGCCGCGGCGTTCCTTTTCCAGGATGTTCTTGAAGACCTTGCCCATGGTGAGATTCCAGTTGAACTTGGTCTCGATGCCCATGAAGCGTTCGTAGTGGCCGAAGTCCATATCCACTTCGCCGCCATCGTCCTGGACGAAGACTTCGCCGTGTTCGATGGGGTTCATGGTGCCGGGGTCGGTGTTCAGATAGCCGTCGCACTTGACCGGGATGACCTTGAGGCGGCCGGAGAGAAGATTGCCGATGGATGCTGCGGCGATGCCCTTGCCCAGACCGGAGAGGACTCCCCCAGTGACGACGATATACTTGCAACTGGATTTCCGGGGCTTGGCCACGATGTAAATACCTTCCTGAATACTTTTGAACTAAGGTTCTATTATAGCCATATTCGAGTGGGCCTCGGCACGGTTTGCGCGCGAGTCTGCATGGGCCATTTCCGCGTCGATGCCGCCCGGGAAGTCCCGCTGCAGCAGGGCAAGGGCTTCTTCCGCATCTTCGAGAATATCAACGGCTTGGCTTATGAATGGGCAGGCATGGGCGCGAACCGGGGAGGCTGCCAGGTTACGTAAAAGTTCGTGGCTTTCCGAAAGTTCCAATGAGGATGCGGCTCCTTGGGCATACTTATGGAGCCAGTCCTTGTTGTAGCCGTAGGCTCCCATTTGGAGGCGGGATTCGGCAACGGCGCGGCGAGGCTCGGTGCGATAGAAGTCGAGGACGAGGCCGTCGGCGCTGAGGCCGGCTTTGCTGCGGTTGGGATTAGCCAGGTCGTCGGGTCCCACGGGATGATCATGCACCAGGATATGCACCGTTTCCGGTTCCTGGAGCAGGGCATGGTAGAGGATGCGCAGGGCATGGGGGGAGAAGGCGGGCTCGTCCCCTTGCAGGTTCACTATCAAATCGTTGGCGATATAGTCGTGGTACTTGCCGATGCGTTCGGTGCCATTGGCGGCGGGGCCGGTGAGTTCGGCGCGGAAGCCATGGGCGATCACTTCGTCCCGGATGTCCTTGGAGTCGGTGAGGCAGAGGATCTCATCGAAACAGTGGGCTTCCTGGGCGCGCCTTAAGGTATGGACCACGATGGGGATCCCCATCAGGGGATGGAGCATTTTGCCGGGGAAACGGTTGGATGCGAGACGAGCTGGGACGACGCAGCTGACCTTGGAAGTCATCACGCTATCCGCCCATCACTTTCGGAATGGAGAAGTGGTCCATGTTGATGGACGGGGCATTGCGGAAGGTGAGCTCTTTATCCAAGCTTGGGACATTCTCGTCCGGGCGCAGGGGGCGGGAAGAGG
>JALYSE010000002.1 GCA_030854955.1 Fibrobacterota bacterium
GGATTCTTTGCCGACCTTGGCCGCCATGGCGGCGATATCCCGTTTGGAGGACATGTCCCCTTTGACCAGACCGCCGCGGCCGCCACGCGCTTTAATCTCGGCCAACACCCCTTCTGCCTCGGGACGGGAGGTGAGGTAATGTACCCAGGTAAAATATCCCGCGCCTGCCAGGCCCAGGGCGATTTCCCGTCCGAGCCGCTTGGCGGAACCCGTCACCAAGGCAACTTTGTTGCCCGCAACCCGGTTGCCCGCGACCCGGTTGCCCGCGACCCGGTTGCCCGCGAATTTGTCAACCGCGACTGGTTCGCCCGAATTGGCGGCTTGCGTCGCGCCCGGACCTTTTCCAGGTTTGCCACGTTTGACGGTCCCGGAGCGGGCCGCAGACCGGGCTGGACCCGAATTCTTGCGCTCTCGCCCCATGGTCATGGCGCCACCGATCGTTCGGCCGTGACCGATGCATATCGCGCCGCGGCCAGGGCGGCCGGCTTCTTGATGGTGACGCGGCAATGCCGCACTTCCGGAAACGCATCCGTAATCAACACGCAGGCCCGTTCCGCCAGGGTTTCGATTAACTGAAACTTTTCCCGCTGCATCCACTCTTCAAGAATCGCGGCCAAGCGCGTATAGTCCAGGGAATGGGAAATCTGATCGGTGCGCGCCGCCTCGCTGAAATCAAATTCCAGACGCACATCGACAAACAAATCCTGCTCCACTTTGCGTTCGTGGGTATAAACGCCCACAATGCATCGAATACGCAGATCATCCACATTCAGGATTCCCATCAGACCTCACTCCCCTTTCCGGGTGCCGCGCCCAGGATCTTATCAAGCAGGATGCGCGTGGGAGCATTGAGTGGCATGCCCAAGGCCTGCTCCGGCACCACCCACATATAGGCGTCCGATTCATGGTTCAGTTTGACGGCGGGCCGCGTTCCGGGGGTCGTGGCCGTGTAATTCACGAGGATGAAATGGCGGGGACGGTAGAACTCCGGATGCTCGACGCAATCCTGGACCATGACAAAGTCCAAGCCTCCTATTGCAAGCCCAGTCTCCTCCCGGGCTTCCCGGATGAAGGCTGCTTCCATGGTTTCGCCGTAATCGACCTTCCCGCCGGGAATGCCGTAAAGACCTGACCACTTGCGGGTCCGCACCAACAGCAGGTTGCCTTCCGCGTCGCGGATGAGGCCGCCGACGGTGGCCACGGGGAAATGCCGGCTTTCCGCGAATGCCAGCTTGTCCAGGTGGCGGAGCAGGTCCTTGAAGGTGCCGAACGCGATCTCGGCTCCCGCTTCCGCCAAGGCTTGCGCCGAGGCATACCCATAAGTGACGGCTATGGGCTCGATGCCCGCCGCCACCGCCGCCGTCATGTCATGGTTCGAATCCCCAATAGCGACGGTTTCGTCCTGGACCAGGCCGTGGGCGCGAATAAGGTCCGGTAGCGCTTTGACCTTGTCCGATACGGAACCGACCACAGCTTCGAAACAATCGCGCAGTTCCAAGAGATTGAGGGTCTCTTCCAACATCGCCTGATCCAAGGTGGACATCAGGAACAGCCGGTGCTTGCAGGCCAGGCAGGAAAGGCCAGCCTGGACGCCGGGCCAGGGATTCACCGAGGATGGGTATTGCGCACGGCAGAGATCGGAAAAGCGAGAATCGATTTGCTCCCACGAAGCGCCCGGGCAGTACACGCGGTAAAAACCTTCCGCGGGCAGGGTGAATTCACGCTTGTAGGTCTGAAAATCGATAGGGCCATGTCCGAAGGAACGGATAACCTGGTCGGTAAGACGCCAAGTGAGTTCCTGGTCGTCGGCGAGGGTTCCGGCCCAATCGAAAACAATGTTCATTCGTTTTGTGAGAGGAGGTTTATGGCGTTTTCCATCCGATAGGGAAGGGAACGGGACTCCAGCAGTCGCTGCAGGTAGATGGGCGGCAGGTGCAGGCAGCCGCACAGGAACAAGGAAAAGTTTTCACGATCCATGTCGATGCGGACGCCTTCCATCACATCCCGGACGTCGCGACTTTCTTCGGGTCCGAGCACGGTCAGCATGCTCAGGATATCGGCCTCGAGCTCGGCAAGGCGATCTTGAGGTTCGTTGGTTCCGGATTTCGGGAGTTCCGCTGGTTCGTCTCCATATTCGATGCAATTCGCGACCAGGTATGGTTTCGAATCCCGGTCGAAATTCTCAAGATAGACGCGATGCAGCCCCTTGGGACGGATGACCTGGAAATCCCCTTGGCGGTCGATGGAATCGAACTCCACCAAGGTTCCAATCCGGTAAGGCGTGGCCGTAGTGCCCACTTCGTCCCCGGAACTGATCAGGGAAATCACGAAAAACGGGTTATCCTCGATATCCTTGAGCATTTGGAGATAACGGTCCTCGAAAACCCGCAAAGGAATCTTATGCCCGGGAAAACATGGACTGCGTAATGGAAAGACGGGGAAACGCCCTAGGGTCATGGTGGAAATATAAGAAGAGTCGCCGGGCCGGTCTTATCCATCTTGCTATAATATGCCGTAATGTCGCCGAAAATATGGATATGGTTGGTTTTAGTCCCCGCCTTGACCCGCCCCCATGCGGAAGCTTTAGACGGGATCAATGAAGCCGTGGGCGTAAACCAGACCTTGGAAGAAGGTTTCGGGGCCCGCCAATCCGGCATGGCCGTCACGTTTTCCCCCTTCCAATCCGATGCGGACGCGGTCGCAAACTCACCCGCCGCAATGAACGACGTCGACGATTTCACCTTTTCGACAGGCCATGCGGAAAAATTCGGCGAAGCCAAGTTCGATTATTTCTCCTTCCTCTTCCCCTTCGAAACGAATAGCACCCTGGGCCTGGGCCTTTCCAGATATGGGGTCAGCGACATCGAGTTACGTCCTGAAGGTTCCAATCCCATGCAATCCCAGCCGGCGGAGCTCTTTTCCATCGCCGATTACCTTTTGGTGGGCGCATTCGCCCGCCGGTGGGGCGGATTTGATCTGGGCCTAAACCTCAACCTGCTCTACCGCCATCTCGATCAGGATGGCATGGGCATGCGCGGGGATGGCATGGCCCAATACACCTGGCAAAAACGCTATCGGGTTAGCGTTCTCATGAAAGGCCTGGTTCCCGCTTCGGCCTCCTGGCAATCGGGCTATCAGGAATACGAAGCCCCTGAACTCCATCTTGGAGGCGCCGCCCTTTTCGCCCTTCCCTATTTCTACGGAACCTTGCAGACGGCTTGGGAAAGCGAAGGTCTCTTACATAAACAGGCTAAGTCCGGAAATCAGCTCAACGGTTCCACGGTCTATTCCAAACCGTTGGACTTCCTGGCCGCGACCAACCTGGGAATGGAATTCCTGTTCGACTTCGGTCTGGCGTTGAGATTGGGCCTTTCCGAGTTCTCAAGGAAATCCACAGCCTCCCTTGCCACCTTCGGCATTGGCTATAACTGGCGCCGCATCCTTGGCCTGGACTACAGCTTTACACCCCATCCGGAACTGCTTTCGACCCATCGGGTCTCCCTGCAACTGACCCCTGCATTCCCCAAGTTCATCGGCCGGAATTACCGCGCCAGGAATTCTCGCGGGGCAGTGCCCGGACAGCCCGGGTCCTATGGACACCCACCGGGGAACGAATCCGGAGTTCCTCAGAGCGGCCCTTCCGGCCCGGTAGAGGAGCTGAATAGGGAGGAATCGGAAACGCCGGAATCTTCAGGGCCGCAGACCCATCCAAGCGAAGCCGCCCCTTCGGAACAACCCTTGAATCCAAGCGTCCAGGAGACGCCCATGCCTGCCGAAACCGTGAATCCGGTAGTAGCGCCCGTGACCCCAAAAAACAGCGGAAATCCGCAATCCCTCCCTCTCCCGACAGGGGAAAAGGAAGTCCTGGAAGAAGAGGACGAAGGTCAGTAGCGCCCTGTCGGGCCAGGACGATTGTCAGCCCAAAGCCGACTTATACCGGTCTAGATCGGGAAGGACCCGCATCACCCGGTCCAAGTCCATCATCTGAAGACTTTCTAGCACCTCATGGTCATCCGTGATGATAAAGGTGGGTTTTCCGTGGATGGAAAGTGTCTGCATGGTTTTGACCAGCAGATTGATGGTACTGCTGTTGAGGAATGACGAACTCTGAAATGCGAAGGCGATGGAATCGACTTCCTGGGCCACGACTTCGTTGATCTGGGCCCGAAGCTCCTCTAACTCCTGTATCTTGTAAAGGGTACCGGTGATGGTGAACAGGGCATGTCCCCCTTCCAACTTCCTTTGGATCTGCCCTCCGGGTGGAGCTACTTTGACGGCAGGAACGTGGCAGCCCGGACAGGCATTGTCTCCGGTCAGGGACCCGGTATAGACTTGGCCGCAAGCCCTGCACTTGTGGAAGCGGACCGTTGGGAATCTGGCTTCATCTCGCAATTGGGTACCCCTCCAGAGGCCTTAATTATACCTTGCCGCAGGGGAAAAAGCCGATCTTCGGATTGACTCCCGCACTCTACCGAGCCCAAGCTCCAAGGTTGCAAAAATAGGCTAAAAAGCCGAAATTTTCCCCACAATATACCTCGGTCCGGGAGAAATTTTGTAACTTTTGAAAGAGCTTATTATGCGCAAATCCCTGAAAATGGGGATGGGTGCTTGGCCGCGCCGACTCGACATGACCGAGGTGCCGGTTTTCACCGGGAGGTAGTTATCAAATTTGACATTCGCTCCGTTGGAATTTTCGATGTGGTATCTGCCCGATTGGCTGATGGAGAAGTTTTCGATTCCGCCAAACTAAAAAACACGGTCCGCTTCTTGATCGAGAATGACATGCGGAATGTCGTGATCGATCTCGGAAACCTGGAATACCTTTATAGCGATACCATCAACGCCTTCATCGCGTCCAATCGCCATATGCTTGAGGTCAGCGGACGCATCGCGATCCTGACCGAGCACCCTAAAGTACAGGACATTCTCAAGCGCGCCGGTCTGGACAATATCATGCGCATCTACCGCTCGGAAGCGGAGATGATCGCGGACTCGAAAGAGATTTTGCGCCAGACCTCCAGCTATCGCATCGAAGAGCTGCAGAAAATTTCGACCCAGCCCGAGGCGCCGCCCATCCCCAGGACCGAGTTCGACGAATTCAAAGCCGAAATGGGCCAGCGTCTCGGTTCCAAATTGGACAACAACGAGTTGCCCCAATATCAGCTCGGAGTGCCTCAGACCGCTCCCAACGCTCCCGCCAACCCCGGATATCCTCCGGTGCAGGCGCCGCGGGAACCCGAAACCGCCTATCCGTCCTTCAATCCGCCGGGTTTCGGACCCGCACAGATTCCGGATGCGCCCGCCCAGGGATTTCCCCAGGCCCAACCCGCGCCGGTATACAACTTCAACAATCAGGCCTTTGGCGGCATGGCCAATACCACGCCGACCTTTCCGGGACCGAGCTCGCAGAATTTCAACCAGGCTCCGCCCAACTTCGAATTCCCCACCGTACAATTGCCCGTGGGCCAGTTCGGGAACCTAAGCCAGCCCCAAGCGCCCATTGCGCCGCAGGGAGGCCCCGGTCATGGAATGCCCCCACTGAATAACGTCGATGATCTCGCGGATCCGCGCCAGCGTAAGTCCTCGCAGGAACGCATGCGCAGCCCCAACGCCCGCAAGCAGCAAGGGCGCCGAGTGGGCGGCCGTGAATTTCCCGGCCAGGACGAGGAAACAACCGATCGCCAGGCCTATGCCGAGGAAAGGGTCGTCGAACCCCCTTCCCATGACAACGAAAAGTACTCGGCCTACAATAACCTTCCCCCTTCAAGCTCCAACAACCTGGTTGAGGAAGCGCGCTTTCCGGCCAAGCTAATCGTCCTCGTCCTCTTGATCGCTCTTGGCGTCGGACTTTATTTCTTTCTGTCCAATAAGAGCGCCGAGCAAGGTGAACACCAGGTCCTGGAAAATACTCCCATGACCCAGGAGCCCCAAAGGACGCCGGAAACGGTGGTTCCCGCCCCGACTCCTGGCGTTCCGGTAGAACCCTCGGCCCAAATTCCCGGAACCCCGGCCCAGGTGACTCCGGTTCCCACACCCGCTCCCGCTCCTTCGACTCCACCGGCGGAGCCTTCCAAGCCGGCCGTTGCGGAAACACCCAAGCCTCCGGCGCCCGCACCCAAGCCGGAACCGAAACCGCAAAAGACCGCGGTCGTCAAGCCCCCGAAGCGTGAAAGAGCCGAGCGGCCCACACCCACTCCCGCTCCCGCTGCTTCCGAAGAGCAGGCCCAAGCACCTTCCAAACAGGGCCTGCGTATCACGAGCAGTCCCCCCGGCGCGGAAGTGTTGATCAATTTCTCGAAGAAGGGCGTTACGCCCCTTGATGTGATCCTGGGTAACAATTCGAACAAGATCATCATTCGCATGCCCGGCTACAAACGGTTCGAAACCACCCTGGCCAAGAACCATTCGGAACGGGAACTGACTGTGGAACTGGAGAAAGAGGAATCCGCCGAGCCGGTCGCGGCTAAAGCGCCCATCGCCAAGACTCCTGAACCCAAGGACGAGCCGAAGTACGAGGAGCCGGAAGATTTGCCCATGCCCAAGCCCCAACCTCCCCCTCGTGAACGGGAGCGTGAAATCGAGCCGGCGCCAGCGCCCAAGTCCAACAAGGTGGCGGAAATCCCGACTCCGGGCGACGGACCCATAGGCATCATCTTCCTTTCGAGCAGCCCTGCCCGTGCGGATATCTTTATCGACGGAAAGAATTCCGGCAAAAAAACTCCCGCGAAGCTGGAGTTGCCTTCCGGCCAACACCGCATCGAAATGAGTAAAAGCGGCCAGAAAGCCACCGTGAACCAGATGGTGAACGAGGGCAAGAACAAGGCTCTGCATTTGACCTTGCAATAAGGTGAAGCTTTCCCACCGGGACTTCCGGCCGCAACGGCGACTGAAATACGTCGCCCCCCCTCCCAAGCGGCGGCCGACCTTGCGTATCCTTCTTTTGGCGGTCATCGGATTGGCGGTATATCTAAAATACGATACCGTCGTCACCTCCCAGACCTTCCAAAACCTCCGCAAAAATACCGAAAAATTGGTTGCGGACCTTGTTAAGAAAGTTCCCGCAGCCCATTCCACATCCACCACCGATACCGGATTGCGCTGGTCCGTGGATTCCACCTCCCTAGAAGCCGTATGCACTTCACCCAAGGCCGACTCCTGTCTGGAACAATGGCATGGCCTAGGCAAGGAAACGGTCGGAACTCTCAACGCGTACTTACGGAAAGCCATCGCCCAATGGGACGCGGACGCGGGCGGTGGCTTTCTGGCCCGGTTCCGACGGGTACCCAATGAATCGGATCCCCTTGCTCCGGGCAATGCCGGTACCTTGCTCGAAATAGATCGCCTCGAACTTCGCAGCGCCAAGGGCACGGTGGTCCTCGAGCGCATTCCGGAAAAGAACGCACTTTGTGCGGAAGGCCGCTGCCTCGATGAATTAAACCCCCGCGCGCCGTTCGCGAACTTCAGGCAGGCGGCTATCCCGATCCATTCCGATGCGCAAGAAGCGCGCATCCCTGAAGCAGCCTTCATCCCCTTGGGGGACGCGGCAGCGGGACCCGTGCTGCGCGGAAGGGTGATTGAATTGTCGATCCCGGCGGATTCGGTCATCACGCCGGTAGGGTCCGCGAATCCGGGCGCAATCCCTCCGGTTCCGGGACCCTCCGTATCCACGGGCACATGGATAAAAATCTACCATGGCAGGAATATTTTTTCCTTCTACCGGGGTTTCGCGGAATTGCATGCCGGTCTTCGCCCCGGTTCGGTTGTTAATACGGGCGATACCCTCGGCATGGTTCCAGGAAAAGGGGACTCCCTGGGCGTGCTGGAATTGCGCATCGAACAGGACGGCCTGATGGTCGACCCCTATGCCTTCCTGGGTTTGCAACCGGACAGCGCGAGACCAGCCGATGCCCGCTGACATCCGTGCGGCATACCTGGCCATGCGCCGCAATAGCGCGGATGCGTTCCCGCCGGAATGCTTTGAATATCTATTCCATCTGATCTACCGCGCGGCCTTCCAGGGAAAGGGATTCCGCGATCTGCCCGCCCCGGAACTATGCAGGATGCTCCGCGAACAGGCTGTCGCCGACTTCGGCGGCTTCGCAGAAGTCGCCATGGAGCGTTTCGGACTGAAAACCTATGGCGACGTGGGACGGGCGGTTTTCCTCCTTGCGGAGCACGGTTGCCTTTCCATCAGGAAAGGCGAAACCCTTCAGGACTATGAAGCGGCCGGTCCCCTTCGATTTGGATGAGGAAATGATGCGAAATGAATCCACCGGATCGCGCGGGCGCAAAATCCCCCTGGCCTTCGACTGGGCATGCATGGCCGTGCTTTTTTTCGTCGCGGCGCTTTTCCTGCCGGGATGCGGCGGCAGTGTATGGCCGGAGCGCTCCCCAGTCACAGTGGAAAACGTCCGCATCGACACCGTCAGGTTCCTGCCCCCCGGCGGCCGGTTCATCCTGCAGGATTCCCTCGTCCGGATCCAATTGAAGGGGATTAATATCGGTTATGCCTGCTCGGAAATCCTGGAGCTCAAGCTCGAAGACGCTCCCAGCGGAACACCTCCGGCTTTCAAGCCCAGGTCCCGGATCCGGCTGCCCGCGGTTCCCGATTGCGCAGTGGACAGTAATGCCGTCCAGGATTCAATTCTGACGCGCATTTTCGGAGCGGGAACGGGTATCGTGCGCATTGCGAATTCCTCGGGAAAACCGATGGATTCGGCCCAGGTGGTCCGGGGAACGCTCCATTCCGACAGCCTGGAAGGGGTGGTAGGTATTACCCGAACCCTTACCAAACGACCTTGGACTTTCCAGGATTCCCTGGGCTCGCTTTCGCGCACGGTTTCGGGGGATTCCCTCTCATCCTGCACTTTTTTGAACAAGGCGGAATTCAGCGCCGTGAAGGACACCGTAAAGGTACGTCTTTCCTACGTTACCCTGGATTCGGCGGCCTCGCCCGACTCCTGCCGGGGTCCATTGCACCGCGACACCGTTCCGGCGATCCAAGTCTCACGCTAAGGATCCCGCTTAAGGCCTTCCAGAAGCGGCCGTAACGCGTCGTTCAGGACACCTTCCAGGTCGTAGGCTTGGATTCGGGGGAACAGGGAGGCCATGGCCCGTCCCAACCGCTCCCGTTCGCCTCCATCGCACCACAAGGTCTCCATCGCCCTGGACACAGCTTCCGGGTCCCGGCAATCCACGGCCAAGGCAACGCCCCTGGCGAACTCCTCCTGGCTAGAACCCGCCTGGTAGATGGCGGGTTTCCCCCGGGACAACGCTTCGAAAAGAGGCAAGCCCCAACCTTCGTACAGGGAACTGGATACATACACGCTGCAATGGTCGAGATGAGCCCGCCGATCGGCATCGGACAAATAGCCGGTAAGCCGCACGCTTCCGCCTAACCCGAATTTCTCCACGGCCGCTTCCGTAGCGGCGGTTCCCCAGGCTTTGTGCCCGGCGATATAGAGGGGTGGCGCGTCCGCACGCCGGGATTTGAGGGCAGCGTAGGCGGCAATGAGACCGGGGAAATTCTTACGCGGCTCGACGTTTCCCAGAGCGAGGAAATATTCGCCCGGAGGATGGGAGCCCATTGCATGCGGATCTGAACCAGGCGCACTGCCCGGCCGGCCGACTTCGGCCACGGACTCCGTCAATCCTGCGGGACGGATGGGAAGCACCACCCGGATCCGCGCCGGAGGTATGCCCAGTAAGGCGACCAGGCGATCCTTGGTAAACCCGGAAATGGTCACGATGGCATCCGCGCGCGGGGCCATGCTCCTGAGCCATCGACGGTTGAAGGTGTCGTAGGAAGACGTGACCATGCCGAGATCTTCCAGGGGACCGGCGTCCGGAATTGCCAAGACATAGCGGGTCGCGGGCCGGAACCGCGGCAGATTCTGTCCGAGGCAGAAAACCGCGTCCGGTTTCAACTTGCGGATAAGGAGGGGGAAAACAACTTGCATCCAGAGCCGGACCGGCCGCGGGGAGACCAATAGGGTTTCGCAATGGGCTCCGGGACGATAGGTCCCGGAACGCGGCAAAACCACCTTGATGTCCGCAAATTCCGCGAGACCGCGAAGCCCGTCGACGAAAAGGCGCGTCATGTTCCCAAGGCCGGAATCGTTGCGCGTGGCAAGGGCTTCGACGAGCAGGAGGGGTCTTTTCAAAAGGAACCGGCCTTTCCCTTACTTTACCCGAAAGCCCGTTTTAGGATACTATAATTGTTCCTGGGATGTAAACGGACCCAGGTTTCTATACTCCCCGTCCAAGGAAAGAATCGACCTTGATCTACCGAGCCCGCTTTGTGGTGACCATGGACGGACCGCCCATCGCCGGCGGTTGCATTCGCGTCGAAGGTGGTAGGATTGCGCAGGTCGGGACCCCGGCCGAAATGCCGTCCGATGGGGACATCAAGGACATCCCCGACGCCGTGCTCATGCCCGGCCTCATCAATTCCCATTGTCATCTCGAGCTGGGCATGGCGCGCAGCCAGTTTCCGAGGAGCGAAGCCTTCCCGATGTGGGTTTCCCGCCTCCGGAAATCCCTGGATGGAGCCGCTGCCGGACAATATCGGGAGGCGGCGCGACTGGGCGCCCTGGAATGCCTAAAGAACGGAACCACCACCTTGGTCGACGTGGGTAATACCGGCGAATCCCTGGCGGAGCTGGCGAACATGCCCATCCGCTCCTATCCGAGCCTGGAACTGATAGGCCTCGATCCGGATATGGCCGAAGGCCGGTTCGCCGGCGCCCTGGAAAGGCTGGCGGCATTGCCCGCCGCCACGGACCGCTTCCATCCGGGTATGACCTGCCATGCGCCGTACTCCTGTTCCCCCGAACTGATGCGCCGGGTGGCAGGTGCCGGGCGCAACGGATCTGGACCCTACACTTTGCACGTCGCGGAAAGTGTAGAGGAAACGGCTATGTTCCGGGAAGGACGGGGAGCGCTGCTGGAATTCTGCCGTCGCATCCATCCTTCCCTGCGCATGGATTCTCGCGAAAGTCCCGTCGCCTTTTTGGCCCGCAACGGTCTTATCCCCAGGGGATCCCTTTTCGCCCATTGCAACCACGTGGACGCGGACGACGTGCATATTCTGGCGGAGACGGAAACCTCCGTGGTACATTGCCCCCGCAGCCGCGCCTTCTTCAACCATGGAGGATTTCCCTTGGACCTGTTCCGGGAAGCCGGCGTGAACCTTTGCCTGGGAACGGACAGTCTGGCTTCCAACGAAGGCCTCAGTATGTTCGATGAAATGGCGGAGTTCCATCGAGAGCACGCCTCGGTTCCCAGCCGGGACGTCCTGGCCATGGCTACCATAAACGCCGCCAAGGCCCTGGGCAGGTCCGGAGACTTGGGATGCCTTCGCCCCGGCGCGCACGCCGATTTCATCGCCATCCACATGCGCCACCACCCCGATTACGATTTGTACGAGGAGATCGTGAGCAAGGCCCATGAGGTTCTGCTGGTCGCCGTGGGGGGCGAAGAAGTGGTTTACTAATGGGAACTCAAAGCCTTTATGCGTATTTTACCGGCATGACCCTATCCCGCTTCACCGCCGTCCCCTTCGGCCTTACCCTGTTCCTTGCCTTGTTCCTTTCCGCTCCCCAGGCCGGTAAGCTGCTCATCCCCATGGACCTGTCACAGACGGATCATCTCAAGGCCTACGGCATCGCCTATCTGTCCGTGGCTGGCGGCCATCCCGTGGAATGGCTGCTGAATTATCGGGGCGGTAGCTTTCTCATCGAGGACCTGCCGACCCTGAAGAAGGAAGCGGCCAAGCGCGGCGTGCTTTTCCAGCCGGCAGGCGAGGCGGATATCGAGCGCATCTACCTGGAAATCGAATCCAACAACATGGACAAGGTGCTCCTGGAAAAGGCCCCGCGCATCGCCATCTACACCCCACTCACCAAACAACCCTGGGACGATGCGGTGACCCTGGCCATGTCATACTCGGAAATCCCCTATACCAAGATCTACGACAGGGAAATCGTCGAAGGCAAGTTGTCACAGTACGATTGGCTGCATCTTCATCACGAGGATTTCACGGGCCAACACTCCAAGTTCTATTCCTCCTTCCGCACCGCCCCCTGGTACGTGAACAACGTGGCGTCCTCGGAAAAGCTCGCCGCAGACCTCGGCTTCAGGAACAATGTCATCCTCAAAAAGGCGGTGGTGCTCGCTATCCGCGACTACGTAGAGAAAGGCGGCTTTCTCTTCGCCATGTGCCTGGCATGCAACACCCTGGACATGTCACTGGCCTCCGTAAAGACGGACGCGGTCGATGCCACCTTCGACGGGACTCCCCCCAGCCCCGGACTCGCCAATGAATTGGACTACAACCTGTCCCTGGCTTTCACCGGGTTCAGACTGGACACTGATGCGCTCTCATCGTCCCATGGGGACATCGACTATAACCAGGTCAACGCCGGCCCCCTCAAGCGCAAGCCCGCCAACGATTTCATCCTCTTCGATTTCTCCCCCAAATACGATCCGGTGCCGGCCATGCTTTGCCAGAATCACACCGATCTGGTCAAGGGGTTTTTTGGACTGGCCACCTCGTTTCCGAAAGGAATGATCAAGAAATCCATCACCATCCTGGGCCAAGCGAACGGCCAGGACGCCGTGCGGTACCTGCATGGAAACCTGGGACAGGGTAAGTTCACCTATTACGGCGGGCATGACCCCGAAGATTATTCCCATGCCGTGGGGGACTCCCCCACCAATCTCAGCCTGCACAAGAACTCCCCGGGATACCGTCTCATCCTCAATAATGTCCTGTTTCCGGCGGCGCGTCAGAAGAAACGCAAGACCTGAACGGGCCCGAGCCTGCCTCCATGCCCTCCCCTTCCGATTTCCGTTCCGCCACCTGCCTGGCCTCCTTGCGTACCTTTTTTTCCAAGGATGCGCGCGTCCTGGAATGGGGCGTCGCGCCGGCCCGGCCGTCCCCCAACGCTGGCCTTCTGCGGGAATGGGTCGCCCAGGACCGCCATGCGGGCATGGAATTCATGGCGGCGCGGCTCAATGAAAGGATGGATCCCCAGACCTTCCACCCCTGGGCGGAATCGGCCGTAATCTTTTCCTTTCCATATGGATACCCATTGGACGCGGGAGGCAACCCGTACAAGATCGCCGCCTATGCCAAAAGCGAGGACTACCACAAAACCTCCCGCGACATCCTGCGCGATCTGGAAACGCATCTGCGTGGCGATGAAAGCCTTGCCGCGATCCGCTTCTATGGATTCGCCGACACCGCCCCGGTTTTCGAACGGGACCTAGCCTCGGAAGCCGGACTCGGCTGGCGCGGCAAGAATTGCTGCACGTTAAATCGCAAGCATGGTTCCGCCTTCCATCTAGGAGGATTTTTCCTCGATTTGCCCTTGGCGCCATCCGTGCCCGTGGAGGATTTCTGCGGAGGATGCACTCGCTGCATCGACCAGTGTCCCACGGAAGCCTTTTTGGGGCCGGGCCAGCTGGACGCGAACAAATGCATTTCCTATTGGACCATCGAAGCCAGGGGCGAAGTTCCGGCGGACCTGTCGGGTCGGTTCCAAGACCGGATTTTCGGCTGTGACATCTGCCAGGAGGTCTGCCCCTGGAACCATAAGCATATGCGCCCACATCCTATGTGGCCAGGCTCGGACTCCGGCGGGGACTCCGCGGACAGAAACGCGGGTGCGGCTGGATTTCCGGAATCTGGCGCGGCCTGGGCGGCCTTGCTGAAAAAGGGAGGGGGATTTCGAAGCCGGTTCAAGCGCAGCCCTCTGATGCGCGCCGGGCGTCGCAGTCTGCTGCGCAACCTGGCAATCGCCGCTCGTAACTTGCGTGATACCTCGGTGCTGGAATCTCTGAAGGCCTCGTTGGCGGAGGAAACCGATCCGGTTGTCAGAATGGAAATCGAGCGGACTCTGACCGTTCTCGAGGCGCCGGAGTAGCCCGCATCGGCAATGCTATTCGTCCGCGCTTTCGCGTACTTCCAGCTTCTTGCGGGGGATCTGCTTGCCCAGGGAAATGAACTCGTACTGGATTTCGAGACTCTGCTCCTTGATCTGGGGGGGAAAGGCGGGCAGGCGCTTGAGTCGCTTGAAGGTCAGTTGCGCCAGGGTATTAAATGCGGCGGAAGGACTTTTCTCCGTCCAGGTCACCCCGAGGATTTTCCCGTCCCGTCTCACCTTTATCGTCGCCACGGCCCGATAAGGTCGCTGCTGCTGGAATTCTTTCGGCAGCACCCAATAGCCTTCCACGGTCTGGCGCACCCGCATGGCCCACATCTGGAGAGCCGTCTTACGCATGCTGGCGGTTTCGCCCAAAGCCTCCTCATCCACCGTGGCCGGTCCATCCTGACCTGCCTGCAATCGGGGTCCAACTAGGCTACCCTCTTCATCGAAATCCTTGCGCTCCAATTGGATTCCGTCTCTGAAAAGGGCCTGGCTTTTCATTTTGCCATTGGGATGCCAATAGGTCAGGGTGCTTTCGGGTTTCCCATGGAACTCAAAGCCCTCGTACCACATCTTTCCGTCCGGAAACCATGCCGTGAACTTCCCCTCACGAAATCCCTCGCGGTTCATGGCCTCGTATTTACGGTTGCCGTTGGGGTGCCACCAGGCCTCTTTTCCATGCTTGCGCCCGGCCTTGTCCACGGATATGGAATACTTGGGCTTTGAAGGAGCGTAGAAATCCTGCTCCACTTTTTTTGTGGAACCGCATCCGGCCAGCAGCATGGCCGCCAAAAATAATCGCAAACCGGTAAAGGGCTTCATGGCTGTCATAACTATAGCCAATTTACAGGGAAAAGACCTGGGTAGTTCTGGTCGAGATCTGAATGTTCAGGAGCCACGATCCAAAGGAATCCGGGAGCTCAGCGATGGAGCCGGTCTGGGTGGGTCAGGCGAGAAAGTGGACGTTCGCGCAAGAACGCGGGAACGTCCCTGGGGGTCAGTATTTCCGCATCACGCCGATGATCCGGCCGAGCACGGAAAAATCCGGCGTTGAATTGTCGACGATGATGGGGCCGAAGGCTTCATTGGCCGGCTCCAAGCGGACCCTTCCGGCTTCGGGAAAATAATACTTCACCGTGGTTTCTTCCCCGATTAGGGCCACGACAATCTGGCCCCGCTCGGCGGTGTTCTGTTGGCGCGCGAAAACCAGATCCCCATGATGGATGCCTGCATCCTTCATGCTGTCCCCATGGACGCGCAGGGCGAATACGTTCTGTTGGCGCATCAGAAAATCCCGATCGACAACCACGGTTCCTTCCAGGTTTTCGACAGCCAGCATAGGCGCGCCGGCGGCCACGCGTCCCAAAATGGGGATTTCAAGAATTTTGGATTCGTCGCTGGAAAAGTCACCGGGAATCCTGGTTTGCAGGCCGCCGGGGAGATTGGGTTCGCGGGTGGATTGGGGAAGATCGATGCCCCGTGACAGTTTGGGGGAGCGGGCGATGAAGTTCTTTTTAACCAGGGCGGCCAAAATGCTCCGGACACCATTGGTTGAGGAAATTTGGAACTTGATTCCGATTTCCCGAAGCGTAGGCGGGCGGTACGTCTGTTCAATCCGCTCTTTGATAAACTCAAAAACCTCGCGTTGTCTCGGAGTAAGGGCTTTCCGGTCTTTTTTCACCTGAGCTTCCAAGGAATCCTCCGTTGTTACAATAGAAGATACTGCACAAATAGTTAGGTGTCAAGATGTGCATCATATAGACTTTGATGTTTGAACCAAAGGTTTCCTTTTGTTACCTTATCTTTGTGGTACTTCTTAATTTGTTATTGAGCTTGGGGTTTTTGATCTTCCTTGCCTTGGTTCTGTCCTTGATCAGCCGCGTGAACAGCTTGAGTCGACAGGCCAATAGGCTGCTTATGGTTTTAAACAAAGCCGAAGAAGCGGAACATAGCCTCTCCACGGGTTTCCCCGTGCAGAAAAGCCCCAAATCCCAGTGAAGAGTACCACCCCGTTCGGTCTTAGAATGGTTATTTCGCAGATCGAAAAGGGTATAATAACACCAAGGTGACACAGGCAATACTCTGATATCCGCCTGCTGTTCTGGCATAACAACGTTAGCCGCACCTAATCAACCTCATTAGATAGAAGAAAGAACACACAATCCATGGAAACTGCACAGTTTGCTATCCTGGCCGGCTTATCTGCGATAAGCCTTGCCATCTGCGCCTACCTGCTCCTTAAAGTTCGTAACATCACCTACCTTCTGGAACAGCCTGTCGTAAAGAAGATGTCGCCTCAGTTGAAACTTAAACCGGTAAAGGTCGATGAGATCGATGGCGAAAAGGGCCCGGCGCAACAAGCCCGGAACAACGCCCCCGCCGCCGTACCCAACCGCGCACCCCGTCCCGCTTTCGAAGGCGGCGAACGTCCTCCCCGTGACAACCAGGGCCGTGACCGCGCCCCCCGCGGCGAAGGCGCCCCCCGCGGCGAAGGTTTCGATCGCGGCCCCCGCAATGACCGCGGAGATCGTGGCGACCGCTTCGGCGGCGGACGTGACCGCGGCGGACGCGGCGGAAACGAACGTCAAGATCGTAATGGCGGCCCCCGCGAAGGCGGAATGGGCGGACGTGACGGTGGCGATCGGGATCGCAACCGCACCCCTCGAACCGAACCCTTCACCGCAGAACGCGATGCGGCTCCTGTCGAAGGCGGCGCGCCCCGCTCCGCTCCCGTGGCTTCTGAGCCCGCCCATTCCCATCCTTCCCATACCCACAGCGCTCCCGCCACCCTGGCCCCCCGTCGGCCCTTGCCGTCCACGGTGGATCAGGAAGTGGTACACAAGGAAATCCCACCCGCCGATTCGTTGGCAGCCAACGCTGCGGCCGACGACGCATTGTTCACCCGTGACGATTCGGATATCCAGCATGGCCGTCGTCACCAGCCCAAGAAGAAGCCCCGCTTCAACGTGGACGAATCGGAAGCAAAGACGACGGAAGAGACCAAGGCTTAAGGCCTATCTCCGTCACACGACGGACGAAACCGAAGCCGGTATGGGGCTTCAACCCTCGGGAAACCGGAGCCGGCCGCATTGAATGCGCGCCGCACCGAATCCCGAGGAATCCTTTTGATGTTCACGAAACACGAAGGGCGGGTGTGAAACCCGCCCTTTTTCATTGTCGTATCCGAAAATCCTGCTTCGATAGGAAATCATCCAGGGTTCCGAACCCGGGCCCAAGATCACGCCCGGATTGGCCGTCTCGTCGAGGCTGCGTCCGTTAGAGGAGGGAAAGCCCCAGACTCAGGGAAAAATGGATGCCCCAATAAGATGGGATATTCTTTCCCACGATGGTAAAGGGAACCCCCAGCTGGAATGAAAGCAGGTCGGCGACGTCGATGACGAAGCCGGGTTCCGGAACCAGGAGGTAGCCCAGATTTTTGGCGGATTTTCCTCCTTGGGTATCGTCGAAAAGGTATAGGGCCGTAGCCCCGAGATATGGCGTGAAAGGGTCCACGAGGTAGCCCGCCTGGACATGCACCTTTCCGATATCTCCCGGATCAAATTTGTTATCCGCTTTGGAGGCGAAGTGGAATTCGATCCCGGCCTGGGCTTCACCATAAATCTTGCCCTTGGAGGCTGCTCCCAAGAATGTCAATGCCAGGTAATCATGGTCCAGGGCGGTTTTGCTCTTCTTGAAGCCAAGCCCATAGGTCAGATCGAATCCGATATTCAAAGGCCGGTAGGTGTATTTTACGCCCGCGTGCATGTTGCTAGAAAAGTTGGCAGAATCATCTACTTCAACTTGCGGATTGCGGCTGGACTTGAAAGGCAATTGGAGATGCGTCTCGAAACCCTGGGGCAGTCCCAGGCGCACGGTGATGGGGAAATCCCATTGGGTGGGAAGGTCTGCGGAATCGGTTGGAAGATTCACCTTCTTACCCTCATTATTATAATTCCCGGTCTTTGTCCGGAATTGCAATCCGGTCTCCACTTGAAAACGCCAATCGGGAAGCGACAGATTCTCGTTGAGGAAAGACTTGTCCCGATAGGGCGCGGGGATGGAAAGCAGGATCGAATCGCCTTTGCCGACGGTCAGGTTCCGGTTGGAAATCTTGAAGTGGGCCTCCCGCGGCATCACCTTCAGCTTCGACGTGCCGGGCAGCACTAGATTGTTGATGTAGGGAGACGGCCCGATACGCACCCCGTCGAGCCAGATTTCCGCGCTGTCTGGCTCCGAGTGGACCTCGAGATATCCGTAATGGGTAGGGATTTCCCGGTTCATCTGGGTGACCTGCCCCTCGGCGATATACACGTCCGGGATGGCGAGGGTGTCGTGGCTGGCCAGAATGAGCCACAAGTTGTATCGGCCCACGGGAAGTTCGCGGTTTTCCAGGGGCGTATCCCCGAGATATTTCTTATCGGGATCGTCGGGTCCCGTGTACCAGACTTCCGCGCCGCTCGGGCTGGATTCCAGGGAGAGATAACCCGTTGCGAAGACCGCGGGTACCAAGCTCAACACAAACAACACGGCGAGGCGAAAGACTTTATTTCCCAGGCAAACCATCCTCACCCCTTTTTCGAAACCTTGAGCGTAAACCACGGAATTTAGATTTTTCCGCAAGGCTCAAAAGGCATTAATATGCTAGATTTTCCCGTTGGTAATGCAATCCCAACCCAGACTTCCGGGAATATTCCATGAGCGATAAGGTCATATGGCTGGAGGGAATGGTTCTATCTCCCCACCACTTGCAACAGTCCGATATCCTCGCGGATGCCTCGGTCAACGCAAGGCTGCAGTTACTCTCCCCATTTTATTATGGACTGGCGTCCCTGGAAATCGACCGGGATTCCCTTGATAACGGATTCTTCGCCCTTCGGGACTGCTCCGGCATCTTCCCGGATGGAACCCATTTCTCATCGCCCCGGCAGGATCCCCTTCCGGACCAACGGCCATTCGAAGCCTTTTTTCCCGCCTCCAAGGAAACCTTGGGTGTGCATGTGGTCTTGCCGGCTTTCGGCGCGGGCAATGCGAATCTTGCGTTCCAAGGCGCCGAAAGTAAACCCGCGCGTTACCTGGGCCAGGGCCGGGACGTTACGGACGGCAACTCCGGCGGAAACGCCAAGGAAATCGTCTTCGGCCGCCTGAACTTGCGCATCCTTTTCGACGGGGAATCCCCAACGGGATTCCAGACCCTCAAAATCGCCGAATTGGCCCGGGACGGACAAGGCCGCGTCCAGCCAAGCGACGCCTTTTTTCCCACCGCCATCCGGTCCATGGCCGCCCATGGCCTGATGGGACAATTGAAAAAGCTCATGGAAAGCTGTCTTCAAAAAAGCAACTACCTCATGGGCCAGCGCGCCCAAAAGAATACCGGCGTCGCCCAGTTCAACGCGGAGGCGATCACCAATTACCTTCTGCTGTCAGCCATCAACGGCGCGCTTCCTGAAATCATCCACTTCCACATTAACCCATCCGTGCACCCCGAGGTCCTCTACCGCCGGCTCCTGAGCTTCGCGGGCAGCCTCATCAGCTTCGGCCAGGATGCCAAGGCCGCTGACATGCCGAAGTACGTCCACGGGGATTTGCAGGGCTGCTTCCGCCCGCTGTTCCAGATGATAGACACCTTGTTGGGCGTGACCGTGCCAACCGGCTACCGCATCTTCCCATTGACCAAAACCAGCCCCATCCAATACTCCGCCAACATGCGGGACGCGGACTTCAACACCCTCAAGCAATTCTACCTCGGCGTTTCCGCCCAGGCCTCGGAAGTGGAAATCATCACCACCGTCCAGCGCAAGACCAAGCTGGGTCCCGTCGGCCGCCTGGAAATGATGGTGAATGCGGCCCTTCCCGGCATCCCGCTGGTGCCGGAAACCACCGCCCCCCAGGCCATCCCTGCCAAGGCCGGCTACAAGTATTTCCGCCTGCAACAGGGCGGGGATCTTTGGGAACAGGTGATGCAGACCAAGGCCCTCGCCATCCATATGCCATCGGATCTTCCAAGCACGAAACTTGAGTTGGTGGCTACGACAGAGTGAGAAGTAAGGGATTAGAGATTAGGGGTTAGGGCAAAACCAGGAAAAGCGTTCCAGTCCCATGTTTTCCCCTAACCCCTAAACCTTAAACCCTAGGCCCTAAGAGAGAGCAGACAACGGTGAAACTCCAATGATGCAACCCGGACAGAAAAAAGTCCTGCAACAACCCATACAGCCCGCCATGCGCACGGCATTCGGCCAGGGAAAGGGTATGGATTGGGCCGATGGCGCCGTCCAGACCCTGTTCGGCAGCAACGGCGCAAGCGCGGGCCAGACCCTGTTCGGCACCGGAAGCGCTTCCAACAAGGAAGTACCCAGTCTCGCCATCCTCGCGACCGACGTTCTGCTTATTGGCGTGAAGATACGCGAAACCCCGAATCTCGGCCAGGCCGACCAGCTCAAGAAGCTGCTTATGTCTTATATCAAGGATTTCGAGCGCACCTGTCTTTCCCACGGTAAAACGCCCGAAGCGGTGGAACAGGCCAAATACGCCCTGGCCGCGTTCATCGACGAGACTGTGATCAACTCCGAGAACAATTGCCGCGAGACCTGGATCGCCGACCCGCTCGCCACCTCATTCTTCAACGACAGCCTCGCGGGCGAGAATTTCTTCAAACGCCTGGAAGCCCTCCTGCCGGATCTGAAGCGCAACCTCGAAGCCATCGAGGTCTACTATTTCGCCTTGGCCCTGGGGTTCCAGGGACGTTACCGTCTGTCCGGACCGGAAGTTCTTCCCAACGTCGTACGAAACCTGCTCAAGCGCATCGAAGGCCTCAGAGGCGCTCCTAGTAAAGCAGTGTCCCCTTCAGCGTACGTGCATCCCGGAGTCAAGGGGCGCGAAAAGAGCGGAAGGCCCCTGATCTTCGGATCCGCCTTGTTCCTCGTCGTGTCCGTGCTGCTTTACGTGCTCCTGATGTTCGCCAGCGACGGCGCCCTTGACCCAGCACGTGAAACCCTTGAAAGGCTGCAAAGCCGGGTTCCTACGCCATGAGCGCTATTTTCAAATCTGCCACCCTTTGGATTCTCGTTTCCGGCTTCCTGCTGGCCATTCTGCTGTTCTTCCTGTTTCCCGTCATGGGCGTGAAAAGCCTGGGAACCCGCTTCCTATGGGCCTCCCTGCCTTTGGCCATCGCCGCCCTGGTCACCCTGGTGCTAAGCATTTTCCGCCTGAAGAAGGCCCTCAAGGGACAGGAGCAGGCAGCCGCCAATCCCTTCGAGATGGATCTGGCTGTGAGGCCATGGCTCGAGCCCCTGAAGACCGAAACCAAGAACGCTCTGGACATCCTGAAGCAATCGGGCAAAGGCAAGGTTAAGATGGGGCAGGACCCCCTCGAAATCTTCCGGTTCTACCTGATATTGGGTAATCCCGGCGCCGGCAAGACGAGCCTTTTGGAGCATTCGGGAATCCATTTCCCGCGCCGCTTTCCTTCCGCCGCGGACCTGGCCAAGCAGACCCAGCATTTCAGCCAATGGTGGTTTTCCAACCAGGGCATTTTCCTGGAAGCGCCTACACGCTACGCCACCGGCGAGGAAGGCGACGACGAGTTCCAATGCTGGCTGACGCAATTGGAGAAGGAAGGCAAGCGCACCGCTCTCGACGGCCTGGTGCTGGTCGTGAGCATGCGCGAGTTGCTGGACGGGGGTCAAGGGGTCACGGAACTTGCGTCAAGATATCGCGAAAAGATCGCCATGGCGATGAGCACTTTGCGGCTTGAGCTCCCGGTCTACCTCGTCTTCACCCATACGGACCTGCTGCCCGGCTTCCGCGAGTTCTTCGAGAACATGCAGGAGCCCGAAAGCCACCAGGTATTCGGCGCCACCTTCGCCTTGCGCGGGAACCTGGCTCCGGCCCGGCTGCGCTTTGAGCGCGAATACAAGAAGATCTGGGAATCCCTGCAGACCCGCACGGCCCAACGACTCTCCCAGATGACGGATGCCCCCCGTCGGAAGCAGATTTTCCTGTTCCCCAACGAGTTCGGCGCGGCCCAGGAACGCCTCGCAGCTTTCGTGGAACATCTCTTCAAGGACACCATGCGGCGAGAACGTGCCATGTTCCGCGGCTTTTTCCTGACCAGCGTGCTCCCTTCGGAAGCCTCCGATTTCTCCCGGGCCAGCGATCCCTTCGCGGACTCTGGCAACATGGGCGATGCGGCCCACTTCCTGGATCATAAGGCCAAGATGCGCAGCCCGACCGCCTCTGCGGCGAAACCGGATCCCATCAGCCGTCCCCGCTCCATGTTCACCTTCCTGCTTTTCGGCGGGGTGCTCAAGAACGACAAATCCCTGGCGCAGATACCCGGCTACCGACTGGGAAGCCTGTCCAGGCAGGCCCTAATCACCTCCGCCGTCATGGCCCTGGCCGGATTGGCCGTCACCCTCTACGGGCTCATCGGTTTCATCGGCAGCCGATCCTATCTGAACAGTGTGTCCAAGGCCGTCTCCGAAGCCGGCCGCCTAAGCTGGCGCACGCCGGCGGACTTCCGCGCAGAGTTCGAAGTGCTCACCAATCTGCTCGCCAAAATCAAAGAAATTCGGGCGGAAGCAGGGGGCCATCTGCCGCCGGGTTTCGGTCATTCCTCGGAAGCGCTCGAGTTGGCCAGCACCGCGCATAACATCCAGATGGGTCGCATGGCCGCCCTGGATGCCCTCCGCTCCCTGGGCGCAAGCCTGGAAATGGGTTCGAAATTCTACAATCCCGGCCAGCACGCCCAACTGCGCGAAAACCTGAAGCTTTACCTGATCCTCACTTCCGAAGGCCAGAAGCACCTGAAGGACGAAAAGGCCTCCGACCTGGCGTCACAGCTAGCCCCCCTCTGGGCCACGGAGGCGACCCAGAAATTCGGAGTGGACAACCTTCCCAACAATATGGAATCCGCCTTGGAGGAACACGCCGGTTATTTCGCCGAACGCTTCCTGGACCGTAAAATCGCTCCCCTGAATCGCGGCGACGCCAATCTTATCCAGACTACGCGTCAAAGCCTGATGGGAACACCCAGTATCGAAGGCCTCTACGCGTCCATCGTTGGAGCGGAAGACGAGTCCAGGGATCTGGGCCTGACCGAAATGGGGGTTCCCCCGGATGGCGCCCTCAAGAGCAATGCCAAGGTGCGCGGCTTCTACACCAAGGTCGCGTTTGACGATGATGCCATGGACCGTCTGGCGCAAGGCGCGGAGCAACCGCACCAGCGCGATTGGGTACTGGGCGACGGCGCCGTAACCACCCTGCCGCCGGAGATGCAGGACCAGAAGCAGCTCTACCGCGCCTTGGTGGACAAGTACTACCTGGCCTACGCCGAAGAGTGGATGCATTTCCTGCAAAGCCTTTCGATCCGTCTGCCCCAGGATCCGGGCCAGGCCTCCGGAAAACTCAGCGGTTTCGCCTCGGCGACCCAGGGCCTGCCCGCCGTGCTGTCCCGGCTCCTGATCGAGACCAACCTGATGGCCCCTCCACCGGCTGGCCAAGGCGCGGTGCAAAAAAAACTCGGCAAGGCCGGGAAGCTTCTTTCCATGGCGATGGAAGCCCGCGATGCGGACAAAAAGCGCCTCAAGGAACAGTTCCGGTTTGTCGAGGAATTGAACGGGGGCGCTTCCGGCGCCGGATTGTTGCAGGATTATTTCAGCTCCGCCCGCGGCCTTTCCGAAGTTCTGAGCAAACTTTCCCTGGCAGGAGAGAATGGCGCGGACGTGATGGAAGCGGCGCAGTCCCTCTTTTCCGGAAAATCAGAAAGCCCGCTCAACACCTGTTGGAACGAGGCGAACAAGATCCGCACCCGCTACGAAGGCCAGACCTGGCTTCCTCCCCTGCTCGAAAATCCCGTGCGGGACGTGGCCGGCTATTTGACCGCCTCAGCAGGCTCGCAGTTGGAGGCGGCCTACAAGGCCAAGGTGTATTCCTACTATGCGCAGAACCTGCGCGGCCGCTATCCCCTAATGAAGGCCAGTACCCAGGAAGTCAACCTGGAGGACATGAAGGCCTTCTTCGCCCCGGACAAGGGCGCGTTCACACTGTTCGTCAATGGCAAGTTGGCTCCGTTCGTGAACGTCACCGATGACGGTATAACCCCGAAGCACTGGAACGGAATCCGCATCAAGTTCAATGCAGCCGCCTTGGACGGCATCTCCAAGGCATACGCCGTTTCCAGGCGCATGTATTCGGACGCCGGCATGCGGGTCTACAACATCAACATCACCCTGGCCGAGACCCGCAATACCACCAAGGTGACCTTCCGCATGGGAGAGGACAAAATCAGCGTAAAACCCGGGGAAGGCTCGGCCCGCTTTACATTCCGTTGGCCGAACGAAAACAGTTACAAGGGCGCCGAGATTATGGTCGACAACGTAAACGGGGGCTCCCAGGGCCGGCGCGTGGACGGCGCCTGGGGATTCCTCAAGCTGTTGGACGGCGCCCGGGCCTTCGCGCCCCGGACCGGAGGTCTTACCGCGAAATGGCGCTTCAACGTTGCGCAGAAATACGACGTGGACGTTGCCATCGAGGGGAACATTCCCGACAAGGACAACCCGTTCACGATGCAGGAGTATTTCCGGTTCGATTTGCCGGCGAACCTGGTCGGCGAAGAAGGCCGCGTCAGTCTGAATTGAGTCCTACTTCCGGAATGAATTAGGCTAACCGAAAAAGGGGAGTCTCGATGGCCCTACTTGAAGACCTGCTCAAACCCATCAACGACGCATCCTTTTGCGGCGAGGATGGGAGCTACGATCCCGATTTCGAATCCGCCCGCATGGAGGCCGACAAAAGCACGGAAAACAATTTCACCGTCATGGAGGAGGCGTCCAAGCGTTTCCTCCTGAAGAAGTCCAAGGACATGCGCGCCCTGGGTTACCTGACCCTTTCGTCCGCGATGGAGAGCGGCCTCGACAGCTTCGGGGAAGCCATCCAAGCCTACTGCAAGCTGGTGATGGAACATTGGGAGGACATCCATCCCCTGCGCCCCACTGCCAGGGCCAATGCCTTGAAATGGTTGAACGGCGAGCGCGTGCTGTCCTTTCTGGGCACCGTCAATGGCGGGGCCACCTACGAAACCCTCCTGGCCGCCAGCGATATCCTAGGAGAGCTCCGCGGCTTCTGCGATCAGAAATTCCCGGAAGGCCCGCCTTCATTCGGCAGCTTCGCCAAGATCGTCAAGGAACTGGCGGAAAAGCACAAGCCCAAGCCCGTCGCCGAAATGGTTGAGGCCGCTCCCGAAGCCGCTTCCCAAGCCGTTTCCGGCGTCTCTTCAGGCCCTGCGACCCTCGGGTCCGCAGACGACGCTTTTCTGAACATCCAGAACGCGGCCTTCTTCCTCATGGATACGGACAAGACCGGCCCCATGCCCTATCGCCTGATGCGCATGCTGAAATGGGAACCGTTACGGGAAGTGATTCCCAATGACGGGGGCAAAACCATGATCCCGGCCCCCTATTCCGCCACCCTGGATGCGTACCGGAACATGTTCCTGACCGCTCAGTGGCAGGATTTGGCGAAGAATGGCGAAGAAGCCTTTTCCTCCGACGGATTCATATTCTGGTTTGACCTGCAGCGCTACCTCTGCGGCGCCCTGATAGGCATGGGAAGCGAGTACGCCCCTTGCGCCAAAGCCATCCGCATCGAACTGGCCCTGTTGCTGTCCAGGCTTCCCGGCCTGACCGGCCTGACCTATGACGACGGTACGCCCTTCGCCGACTCCATGACCCTGGATTGGATCCAGAGCGACGTTCTGACCGCCTTGGGTGGCGGCGGGGGCGGCGGACCCGCGCCCATCAAGAAAAAGGGCGATGTGGGCGAAGAGCAGAAACAGGCGGCCAGCCTGCTCGCCGAAGGAAAGTTGGAGCAGGCGCTCCAGGTTTTGCGCGTGGGCCTATCCAACGATTCCAGCGAAAAAAACAACTTTGATCGCAAATTGATCATGGCCGAGGTACTGTTTAAAGGCAATAAACCCCATGTATCCAGGTCAATCCTGGAAGATCTGAAGACTTCCATCGAACGGTATTCCCTGTTGCGGTGGGATCCCGAACTCTGCATTTCCGTGTACCATTTGTCCCAAAAGGTTTACTTGGCCCTTATGGCTTCGGCGGATGAATCCATGAAGCCGACCTTGTGGGAAAAGGCCCTTGAGATGCATACGCAAATATCTAAATTGGACCCTGTATTAGCAATCAGCGCGGACATTCGATAACTTTATTACTTTTGCGGTCCTAGCTTCCAAGCCCAAACCAGGAGACCTATAATGGCCGGCAGTTTCCAGAACGAAATCCCCCCAGCAAGGGTTAACATCAAGCTGGATATCGACAAGGGCGGAGCCCAGAAAAAAGTCGAACTCCCTTTCAAAATGCTGGTCCTCGGCGACTTCTCGCAGAAGGGTGATTCCACCCGTCTCGTGGACAAAGAGAAGATCAACGTCAACAAGGACAACTTCAACCAGGTCATGGAATCGATGGATCTCGGGCTCAACATGAGCGTCGAGAACAAGATCAATCCGGGCGGCGGCGACATGAAGGTCGACCTGAAGTTCAAGAACATTAAGGATTTCAGCCCGCTTGAAATCGTGAAGCAGGTGCCACAGCTCTCTAAGCTCCTGGCCGCGCGCAACCTCGTCAAGGATCTGAAGTCCAACCTAATGGACAACAAGGAATTCCGCAAGAAGCTGGAAGCCATCATGACCGACAAGACCGCCATGGACAGCCTGGTGGCCGAGCTTGATAAGATCGTACCCATGAGCGAACCCGGCGACAAGGCCGCAGAGTAATAATCCAGGAAACAAAGGAAGTAGGAGCAAACATGGCAGAGGAAAGATCCCTAGTCAACGAAATCCTGGAGTTCATGGATATCAAGGCGGCGCCGGACAAGCCCGTTGACATCCTCCAGTTCCGTGAAGAAGCCGACATCGCCGAGGTCGAGGCCAACAAGCGCATCACTGCGGCCTTGCGGGTCTTCATCGGTGCCATCGCCGAAGGCGACCATGTCGTCGAAAAGATCGACAAGACCGTCCTCGATCAACAAATCGCGGCCATCGACGAGAAGATCTCGGCGCAGCTGGATGCCATCCTGCATCATCCGGAATTCCAGAAGCTGGAATCGTCCTGGAAGGGCTTGAAGTTCCTGGTCGACAGGACCGACTTCCGGAAGAACATCAAGATTGAGGTGCTCGATATCTCCAAGCAGGCCTTGCTGGAAGACTTCGAGGATTCCCCCGAAACCATCCAGACGGGTATGTACAAGCATATCTACACCCAGGAATACGACACCCCGGGCGGCGAACCCGTCGGTGCCATTATTTCCAACTACGAGTTCTCGTCCAAGCCCCAAGACATCAGCTTGTTGCAGAACGTGTCCAAGATTTCCGCCTCGGCGCATTGCCCCTTCATCGGGTCCGTGGGAGCGCAATTCTTCAATCGCAAGAACGCGAGCGAACTTCCTGCCATCGAGGATCTCGCCAACTACATGGAACGCGCCGAGTATCTAAAGTGGAAGGCGTTCCGCGAATCGGAAGACTCCCGTTACGTCGGCCTCGTCCTTCCCCGCTTCTTACTGCGGCTTCCCTATGGACCGGATACCATCCCGGTCAAGGAATTCGTATACAAGGAAAAAGTCACGGGCGATCAGCATGACAAGTACCTCTGGGGCAATGCCACGTTCTCCTTGGCAGCCAACCTGGCCCGCTCCTTCGCCGATAATGGCTGGTGCGTACAGATCCGCGGTCCCGAGGCGGGCGGCAAGGTCGAAGACCTTCCCATCCACCTGTACGACGTGGGCAAGGGCAACCAGATGAAGATCCCGACCGAGATCCTCATTCCGGAAACCCGCGAGTTCGAGTTCGCGAACCAGGGCTTCATCCCCCTGAGCTTCTATAAGAACCGCAACTACGCTTGCTTCTTCTCCGCCAACTCGACCCAGAAGGCTCAGTTGTACGATGACCCGAACGTCACCGCCAACAGCCGCATCAATGCGCGCCTGCCCTACATCTTCCTCAGCTCCCGCCTGGCCCACTACCTCAAAGTGATCCAACGCGAGAACATCGGCGCGACCAAGAATGCCTCGGTGCTGCAGGACGAGTTGAACAACTGGATCAAAAACCTGGTTACGGAAATGAAGAACCCGAGCCCGGCCGTGGCCGCCCAGCGTCCGCTGAGCGCCGCCGAAGTGAAGGTCGCCGAAATCGCCGACAACCCAGGTTTCTATCGGGTAACCATGGCAGTTAGCCCGCATTTCCAGGTCGAAGGCATCGATGTCAACCTTCAGATGGTGTCCCAGATGCCGAAGGGGAAATAGTTTAAGCCAGTTTCCCCTGGAAATATAAGGAAGGCGTTCGTCTCACTTAGCGCTCCGGGTATCCGGTTTCAATTCTCAAGGCGCCCTTCTGGGGCGCCTTTTTCATTGCTGGAAACCCCATGGCCATTGGCGGAAACTCATGTCGCGGCAATACCGATGGGGCCGACCTCATTTAGGCAGGGATCATTCGTCACACTCAGGGGCTCTATGTGAGCGGGGTCACAGACCGGAAATCGCCAGGAGATTAAATTATAAACGTATGACAAGGAAGTGCTATATTTCCACATACGTGAATCTCACTCACTCACTACAAGGAGTACTATCATGGCGTTGAATGCATATCTCAAGTTGAAGGGCCAGAAGTCCGGCGAAATCAAAGGTTCCGTGACCCAAAAGGGTCGCGAAGGAAAGATTATGGTGATCGCCGTATCCCATGATATCCTCTCCCCACGTGATGCGGCTTCCGGCCTGCCCACCGGCAAGCGCATGCACAAGCCTTTCATCATCACCAAGGAACTGGACAAATCCTCCCCCCTTCTGTACAACGTTCTCGTGAACAACGAGACCATCCAGGAATGGGAACTGCAGTTCTGGACGCCTTCCGCGACCGGTGCCGAAAAGCAGCACTACACCATCAAGCTGACCAACGCGAACGTCGCGTCGATCGACTTCCGCATGGCCAACAACAAGCACCCGGACATGATGAAGTTCTCCGAATACGAAGAAGTGGCATTCACGTACCAGAAGATCGAGTGGACCTGGGTAGACGGCGGCATCACCGCCATGGACGACTGGGAATCCCCCCTCAACGGATAAATCCGCAAATTCAATGCCCGGTGTTTTTCACCGTCCGGAGCATGGTTCCGGCAAGGCTGGGGGAATTCCCCCGGCCTTTGCTGTTTCGGGGACGGGGGTGAACGCGCGTATTTGCTACGTTTAAGGACATGGCGGGTCCCCGTTCCCATCTTCCCGAAAGCCTTTTCGAAAAGCTTGCGGATCAATTTGCCGATGGCACCGCTATCGCTGCTGTTCCGCAGGAATACCGCAGGGCCAAGAGCATCGCCGACCATCTCTGGCGGATGTTCAATACACGGCAGGGCGCTCTTCCCCACCTTCCCGACTATGGGCTTCCAGACATCAGTGAGATCTACCGGAAGCTTCCCGCTAGCATCAAGGACCTGGAGACCACCATCCTTTCCCTGGTAGCCAAGTACGAGCCGCGCCTGGAACGGGTGCGCCTCCGTCCCTTGCCCACCTCTCCCCAGGAGTTCCGCCTCAGCTTCGAGTTGAGCGCAAGCGTCCGCGGCGGAGACCGTATTTCCTTCCAAACCAGCTTCACCACCACCGGCGAAACCCATATCCAGCCTCTCAAGGCTAGGACCTGAAGGCGAGCGCAGGAGGCTCCATGTCCGATTTCGAAAAATATTATGAAGAGGAAATGCGCTTCCTGATGGAGGGCGGCCAGGAATTCGCCGAAGCCTTCCCGGAGCGCGCGCGTTACCTCAACATCACAACCGTCGAAGATCGCGATCCCTATGTGGAACGCCTTTTCGAAGGCTTCGCATTCCTGTCGGGGCGCATCCGCCAGAAGCTCGAGGACGACTTTCCTGAGTTCTCCCAGAACCTTATGGAGATGGTGGATCCTGCCTTTCTGCGTTGCATCCCCTCCCTGGCGATGCTGCAGATAGCCTTCCGGGCCAACATGCTTCCCAAGCCTTACCTCATTCCCAAAGGGACGCTTTTCCTTTCCAATCCCGTGGGCGCGGACCTGGCCATTTGCCGCTTCCAAAGCACTCAGGACGTTACGGTCTACCCCTTCACCTTGGCCTCTGCCGACGCCGTACATCATCCCGTGATGGGAGAAGGCATCCGCCTGGGGTTCCAGATGGATCCCGGAGCGGATCCGGCCCAGCTGCGGATCCCGGAACTGGCGATT
This sequence comes from Fibrobacterota bacterium, assembly GCA_030854955.1. GTDB lineage: Bacteria > Fibrobacterota > Fibrobacteria > UBA11236 > UBA11236 > Chersky-265. Next base: position 30,169 of record JALYSE010000002.1, read on the forward strand.
TTCCTCCATGGTGAACGCACCCTGGGATACTTCCTGCACCATTATTTCACCGACCGGATTTCCAAGGTCGTGCTCGAAGGCGAAGGTTATTCCCAGGTCCTGGGCGGCCAGGAACTCGTTATACCCGGGGGATTCGGGGAGAACGAAAACCTGCTCCCCCACCTGGACAATTCCTTCGAAGGTAGCCGTTTTCTCCAGGAGTTCTTCGCGTTCGAAGAGAAGTTCCGCTTCATCAAGGTCGCCGGTCTCGATCGCGTGACCGAGATGCCCGATAATTCGCGCTTCACCGTGACCTTCTATTTCAAGGATGCCATTCCCGAGGGCAAGCGGGTCAAGTCAGAGAATTTCCGCCTCTACGCCACCCCGGTGGTGAACCTTTTCCAGACCCAGGCCGAGCCCGCGAACCTGAACCACAAGCATTTCGAATATCCCATCTACGCGGATACGCGCCGTAGGATGGAAATCTACGAAGTCCAGTCTGTCATCGGCATCGACAAGAATTCCGGATCCCAGCGGCCTTTCCTGAAGTTCAACGAGTTCCGCCACCAGATCCTGGCCAAGGGAGGGGAAGCGGAGGATTCCTTCTTCCAGGTTCGCCAGGAGATTCAAGGCAAGGGCCGCTTCCAGACCTACCTGTCCGTGGGAACCCATAAGAAGGTCCAGGAGCTCGCTGAAGAATTCATGTCCATCACCATCCTGGCCACCAATGGAAGCATTCCCCGGGAGGAGATCCTGGAAAACGGCATCGTGAATCCCTCGGCGGGCTTCCCGACCTTTTGCCAGTTCACCAACTTCACCCGCCCCACCGTGCCGGTCTATCCACCCAAGTCCGACCATTACCTGTGGTACGTACTTTCGCACATGAACATGAACTACCGGTCCCTGTGCCAAAAGGGCAATCTCAAGGAAGTCCTATCGCTTTACGATTGGACACACAGCGCAGTCAACAGGAAGCTCATCGAAGGGGTCCTGGGAGCCACCGCGGGCAAGCGCAACTTTCTGTTGGAGTCCCAATTGGTTTCCGGCGCGGAGATTACCGTGGAAATCCGCGATGGCGCCTTTTCCGAAACGGGCGAGTTGCATATCTTCGGCCGCGTTCTGCTGGAGTTCTTCACCCAATACGCCTCCATCAACCACCTGGTTTCCCTGAAGGTGCAATTGCAGCCTTCCGGGAAAAGCTTCACCCTGGCCCCCCGGGAAGGCCGATGCCACTTAATCTGAACCGATTCCTGCTCAAGGACGGCACCGACCTGAATTTCTTCCAGGCGGTCCATCTTCTCGAGCGCTTGTTCAAGGACCAAGGCAAGCTGGGCACTGGTGACGACATGCGCTCGGAACCCGTGCGCTTCGAAACCCTCAACAGCCTGGCCTTTCCCGGCTCGGAAGTGGCCGCCGTACTCCCGCCCCTTTCCTTCCGCAAGCAGGCGGAGCTGTTGGATTCCGCCCAGCGTGGCGATGAGCCGCCCCCCGATCCGGACGCCCTGCCGCCCATCGCGGATATGCTCAAGCTCGGCGTGGGCCCCATGCGGATGTCGGTCACCTTCATGGGACTCTACGGAGTATCCTCGCCGCTACCCTCCTATTTCACCGATCCCATCACCCTGAAGAGAATCGAATACTTCGAGCTGAAGAAGTTCCTGGACATCTTCACGCATCGGCTCTATTCCCTTTTCTACCGCTCGTGGAAGAAATACCGCCATCATAGCCAGTTCCAGCCCCAGCGCCCGGACGACTATACCCTGCGCCTATTGGCCCTTACCGGCCAATGGCCCCGACGCAACCGCAAGGCGCAAAGCCAAGGGGAATCGGCCGAATTCAACCTGCGCCGCATCCCCTATGCCCGTTTCCTGGGCAATCGGGTTCGCTCAGCAAAGGGCCTCCAGCAGCTCCTGCGCGGATACTTCGGATTCGAAAAGGTGGTGATACGCCAATTCGTGTCCACCTGGGTCGAGATTCCGGTCAAGGCCAGCCTTGGGAATCCCCAGGTTCGACTCGGCATGTCCTGCCGTTTGGGCGATCGCATGCAGGATCGGATGTCGCGTTTTACCGTGGAAATCGGTCCCCTGCCCCGCCCGGTGTTCAACAGCTTTCTTCCCACGGCGGAGGAATCCCTGCGCGGCATCCTGGGAAGAACGGGCAAGGCCAAGGCGTCCCCGGAGAACGAGAATGCCGTAGCGGGCCAGGTGGGCATGGGAGGCCTGTTGGCGCAAGTCCGGGAAATCATCGAAGCCTACCTCCGAGATCCCCTGGAATACCAGGTGAAAGTAGTATTGGAACCGGAAGCCAATCAGATGCCGACCTTGGGGTCGGATCATGCCCGTATGGGGATGGGCATTTGGCTCGGGAATCATCCGAAGGGCGAGATCGCCTGCAAGTTGTGAATATGAAAGTCATTATGGCATTCGATGACAGCGGGCTCCGTCTTTTTTTGATAGTATATTAGCATCGTTTACCAAAGCCAAAGGAGCTTCAGGCATGCGTTTTCCGCTCTCCACTTTCCTGTTAGGGTTGGTATCCTTCGCCGCTATGCACCTTGCACCGCAGGCGGTCCACGCCGTGGCGCCGGTCGAGTTCTGGGTGAACTCCCAAAGCGATGAGAGATACTACCTGAACATGATCCAGGTCTACAAGACCAAGGTCGATCCAAAATTCGAGGCCAACGTCCGTTCCTACGGCTTCACGGAAATGCCGGACAAGCTGGCTATCGCCATCAAAAGCGGAATCAACGCCCCGGACATCGTCCAGCTGGATGAAATCTATTTCAGCCTATACCTGCGCGGCACCCTTCCCTTCCTGGACATCACTTCGCGGGTTGAGAAATCCGGGCTCAACCAGGGCATCCTGCCCCAGCGCATGGGTCTCTTCACCTGGAAGGACAAGGTCTACGGCCTTCCCCAGAGCGTGAGCAACGTGGTGCTCTACTACCGCGACGATATCTTCAAGGATCTCGGCATCACTCCCAAGAGCATCGACACCTGGCCCAAGCTTGAAGCTGTGGCCAAGAAGATCCGGACGGACGCTCGCAGCCTGCTTGCCCTGGACTGGTCCTATTTCGAAATCCTGATGCGCCAGCGTGGATATGAACTTTTCGACAAAGCCGGCAATCCTTTACCCGACTCGGCCGTGGCCGTGGAAACCCTCAAGAAGCTTAAGGAATGGAAAACCGGTGGCATCGGCATCCTGCCCGACCGCGGCACCATATTCGAAGCGGAATTCTTCAACTCCTACGTGGCGAAGAACGGAATCCTCGCCGTCATAGGCGCGGATTGGTACGGGCTGGACATGATCCAAGGCTTCGATCCCAAGCATGCGGGCAATTGGAAGGCCATGGCGCTTCCCGTCTGGACCGATTCCGTGTCCAAGGGACGGAACCCCACTTCCAGCTTTTCCGGCCAGGGCCTGGTCATTATGAAGAAGAGCAAGCAGACGGATCGTGCCTGGAAGTTCATTGAATGGGTGATGAAGGACGTCGACGCCAATGTTGAACGATACATCCAAGGCAACTGCTTCACTCCCTACCGGCCCGCCTGGACCGATCTCCGCTTCAACAAGACCGATGCGTATTTCGGGAATCAGTCCCTGGCCAGCCTACTGATGGAGCTTGCACCCAAGGTGCCCATGGTGGTGCAGTCGCCCTATCGCGCCGAGTTTGTGCAATTGTTCCGCGAAAAATACTGGAACGCCATGATGATGGGCACGACTCCTCCCGATTCGGTGTTTCACCAACTGAAGGCCGAGTTGCTCAAAAGCGGTAGCGCCAAAGGTGGCGGAGCCAAACCCTGAAGCCTCGCCGGGTCAAGCCCTTACCGGTCTTCCTGCTTGCCCCGTTCTTCTCGGTCCTGATCCTGTTCTGGCTGATCCCCATCGCCAAGGGGTTCCACCTCAGCCTGCAATCCGACACGCTCTTCGACGAACCGGTGTTCATCGGATTCGCGCATTATCTGGACCTGTTGACCGACGACCGGTTTTTCCACGCCATTCGCAATACCTTTCTGTATGCGACCATGACCATCGTCCTAGTCACAACCTTTTCGCTGATCCTTGCCCATCTTCTTCAGCGTGCCTACGCTGCCTTCCGGGGACCGGTCCTGTTCTGCCTCTTGTTGCCGGGCCTTACTCCCCCGGCCGTATTGGCCTTTCTCTACCTGCTGGTCTTCAACGGTCCCCACGGCATGCTCAACATGCTTCTGGCCTCGCCCTTGGGCCTGCCCATGGTCGACTGGATTCGGGATCCCCGCGTCATCAAATTCTCCCTGGTCCTTTTGACTCTTTGGCGCTGGTCGGGGTTCACCACCCTCATCCTGCTTTCGGGGATGGAAGGCATTCCAAAAACCTATTACGACCTCGCCCGCGCCGAAGGTGCCGGCCCCCTGCAAAGCTTCCGTCATGTCACCCTGCCCATGCTTTCCCACGTGCTCGCCTTCACGGCCGTGTTCCTTTTCCTGGACGCCTTCGTGCTGTTCGAAGGCGCCTACATCCTTCTGGGCGGTTCCGGCGGGACCTTGGATGCGGGTCTGTTGCTGGTGGCCTATACCTATCAGACGGCCTTCACCCTGGGCCGGTTCGGAACGGCCGCGGCCATGGGGTTCTCCATGGTGCCGTTGCTCATGTTCGTGGTCTGGCTGCTGCTCCTGCGCGGCAGGGGCCGGGTTGTCCGGAAAACGACCGTCGCCGAACTGGAACCGCTGGTTGTCGAAGGCCGGACGGTCAAAGACCGGACGGTCAAAGACCGGGAGTCTGAGGAGAGCCGCAATGGCTGAGGCCCCAACGGCATGGAACGGGAAACCGCCCGGCCGCAGCTCCCTATTGCCGGTGGCCGCCACCGGAACGCTGCTACTGCTCTGCGCCCTTTTCGCATTTCCCTTCCTCTGGATGTTCCTGGCCACCTTCAAGGCCAATCCGGAAATCTTCCGTCCCTTTCCGCTTCTCCCGGATGAATTCCACCTGCGGCATTACCGATCCCTGCTTTCCGGGGAATGGATCCCCTACCCCCGCCAGTTCCTGAACTCGCTGTTCATCGCGAGCGTCCAGACCGCGCTGGCACTTGCGCTATCGGCTGCGGCGGGGTTCGTGTTCGCCAAACACGCCTTCCGCGGGAAGCGCCTGCTTTTTGCCTTGGCGGTGCTGGTCGTTCTCATTCCCCGCCAAGTGATGGTGCTGCCCTTGTTTACTTGGATGAACGACCTTCGGCTCCTGGACGGGCCCTGGTCGGTCATCTGGCCCGGTGCCGTGTCCGGCATAGGAGTCATCTATTTCAGCCAGGTCTGCAAGCGCCTTCCGAACGAACTGCTGGACATGGCGCGCAGCGAGGGCGCCTCGGAATACCGGGTGTTCATGGCGTGCCTGCCGCTCATCAAACCGGCCCTCATCTCCTACGCGCTCATCCATTTCATCATGGCCTGGCACGAACACCTGATTCCCCTGGTCATGCTAAGCACTCCGAAACACATGACCTCGGGCGTGGCCTTGAGCAGCCTCTATGGGAGCAGCCTGCGCATTCCCTACGGCCTACTGATGACCGGGTCCGCCCTGACGGTTTTGCCCACGGCTCTCCTGTATCTGCTGGTGCAAAGACATTTCAAATCGTCCCTGGCCGACCTGACCCTTCAATAAGATGAATAGGATAAATAGGATGATGCGCATGGAATCGAGATCGGAAGGAATGCGGAGTCTGATTTGCCACGGTTGATCCTCGAAGGAATCTCCAAGACCTTTCCGGGCGGAGTGAAGGCCCTGGACACGTTCTCCCTGGACATCGCCGAACGTGAGTTCATCGCGGTGGTTGGCCCCTCCGGCTGCGGTAAATCCACCCTGTTGCGCATCATCGCGGGCCTGGAAGAAGCCTCCGGAGGCAATGCCGTTCTGGACGGCCGTTTGCTGAACGGGCTGCCACCCAAGGACCGGGATATGGCCATCATGTTCCAGAACTACGCTCTGTTCCCGCATATGACCGTGGCCCAGAACATGGCCTTCGGATTGAAGCTTCGCAAGACACCGCGGCCGGAGATTGAAAGTCGGGTGGTGGAGGCGGCGCGCATGCTCGGCATCGCTGACCTGCTGGGGCGCTACCCCGGCGAGATGAGCGGCGGTCAGCGGCAGCGGGCCGCCCTGGGACGCGCCATCCTGCGCCGCCCAAAGGTCTTCCTGTTCGATGAACCGCTTTCCAACTTGGACGCGAAGATGCGCGCCCAGATGCGCGTGGAGATTTCACGTCTGCACCAATCCCTGGATTCCACCATGATTTTCGTGACCCACGACCAGGTGGAAGCCATGACCATGGGTGACCGGGTGGTGGTCCTTAAGGACGGCGTGATCCAGCAGGCCGCGGATCCGGACACCTTGTACAAGGAACCGGCGAACGCTTTCGTAGCCTCCTTCATCGGCTCCCCGGGGATGAACCTGTTCAGGGGAAGCATCGGGGGAGCGGCCGGGGCGACCGCCTTCGTGCATCCCCTGTTTACCTGGAGCCTGCCGGAACCGCTACGGACGCGCCTGGAAAAATATTCGGGCGGGGAGATCGTTTTCGGCGTGCGGCCCGAAGACATCGGCTCCGCAGTGGCGAGGCGGTCCGAAAATGCGCCCGTGATCCGGGGTTCCATCGGGGTGGTGGAAAGATTAGGCGGCCAGGTATGCCTGTACTTGCAGGGAGAAGGCGGTAACGGATCCGCGGACTTCTCTTTCGCCGCCAGACCCGACGATGGGACGGGGTGCCATGCCGGACAAAGGGTGGTATTGCCCCTATCCGCCACTCAAGGCAGGTTCTTCGATCCCGTCACCGGCGCCGCGGTGAATTGAACCCCGTATCGACTTGAGACCGGTGGTTCCCTAAGGCTGGCCGGAAGCTCTCCGACTAATTCTAGGCGGAAGTTTGGTGGTGGCTGCAAAACTTGTCTTACAGCTTAATCTCCAACCGAGCCTGATGGTAGGTCAAGAGACGAATCACTGATGCAGGCAAAACGAAAACATCACCCGCTCGACCTCGCTTTTCCCATAGACAATGACCCTGGACCGTCCATATCCGAACATGCGCCGAGGAATTCCAGGCCAAGGTGTTTCCATGGAATTTAATCGGCCCAGATGAAAACCGTTGTGCTTTAAAGAGGCCGGTTAGAATGCTCACATCCACCGTCATCGTTTGACAAGAACCGACACCCCCATTATCCATACACAATCGAATGTCCACGGAAGAGGAAGCAATAGGTTTAGACAAGACTAAGGAATCGCCTACTTGCGCTGTATCCATGATCGGATCGGACAAGGTCCAAAGATACCGAAGTGGCGGCGAATAGGGCGCCGCTTCTAGGACCGATGCATTGATGAGTGTAGGCTTAATCGAGAAAGGAGCTCCACCCACCCATTTCGATGAGGCTGGCAAAGAGAATTGAGGATCGGGAATCACATTTTTAACTCTGACAGTGACGGACTTCTCCAAGGTTTGAGTTCCATACTGGGCAGTAAATTGATAAACCAAAATAGAGTCCCCGGAGACGCGCGGCGCCTTAAATGCCAAGGCCAGAACATCCGGATCGAAAATTCGGGGGATAGGCCCCGATACGCCTACCCATTGATGGCCCTCCGAACATGCGGCCTTGCCCTCTAGAACCACGGGCTGGCCTTCGTCAACGGATAAAGACTCAGGGGTAACCTGAAAGAGACTGTCACAAGCAAAAACATGAAGAGCTGCTTCTCGACTGGTATCTTTTCCAAACGCATTGGATACGATAACGGAATAGAAAGTTCCGTCATCTACAATGTTGACCGAATCCAAGGTCAAAATGGAATCGGTTGAAATCACAGTCGGATTGCCTTTTCTCGTCCATTGGAATTCCAACGGGTTCGCCCCAATGGCACGTACCATTAGAGTGAGCTTTCCACCTACCTTCACCGAGCGATCGGAGGGTTCGGAAACAATCAGAGCCGTTCGCGCCACACTCAATTTCGCTGCTTGCGACGTCACTTGCCCATAGGCATTTTTCACGACGGAGTAGTAAAGCTTTCCATCCTCGGTTATTGCCAGCGACGGAAAAGCCAAAATACTATCGGAAGACAGGGAGGTTGTATCTCCTTTTAGATACCAGTTATAGGTCAGCGGGGCGGTTCCCATGGCCCTTACCATGAATGACGCCTTATTCCCTTCGGCGACCACCGTATCTTTGGCGTCAAGAGAAAGGCTGGGAGGAACATAAACCGTCAACAAAGCTTCTCGGGTTGTCCCCTTCCCATATGCATTGGTCACTATACAAAAGAATAGACCTCCGTTGTCCGCGGCGGTGACAGCGTTGAGAGTCAAGACCGGCGTGGTGGAGAGGATAGCCATCGATCCTTTTCGAAACCATCGATAAGCAAGCGTACCGGACCCCGATGCCGCTGCAGTGAATGTTGCTTTTGTTCCTGATAATACCGCCGTATCAGCAGGTTCAACGTTGATGACCGCAGGCATGGGCGGTGGAGTAAACTTCCATCCAGTATTGGAACCTTTATCTTTACAATTGACTGTGGCTGTTCCCGTTGAAATGGTGGCCGCACTGTTTCCAATGTCTGCAAAATCCGCCGTTAGGGCGCCGGTTGAAATCATATTCCAAGCGATGCCGGGATTCATGTTCAATAGATTGCCGGTCGTCCCAACGAAGGACGTTGTACCCCCAACACTCAGCGTACGTCCACCAAGATTCTTCAGTGTGGTCGAAACCCCATTGGTCACCTGAAGGTTTCCCGACAAAGTCAGATCCCAACCATTGAAATCCAAAGTCCCGGAAGATTGATTTAACGATCCTGCGGACAAGAGGCCGCCTAATTGCAAAATTCCAGTTCCAGAATGCAAGAGGGTCGATAGGGCTCCCTCAGTAATATTCAGCTGTTGCGTCGCCGAACCCATCATGTTTAGAGTGGACGAGTCGGCGGATCCGTAATTTGTAAAGGAGAGAGAGACGTTCCCTTTGGATGTCCAAGTTCCATTGCCCATTCGCAAAGTCAGCGTTCGGGCTGCGGCTATGCCATTATCGATCTGGAAAATACCGCTGTCGGCGCTAACATTGGTATTGCTTCGAAAGTCGACAATGCCTTGATAACCCGCGATCGCTCTTTGATCCCGAAGGATTAAACGGTTCTTAACTTGCAGGTTACCGGCACCGATATTGATCGAGGTTGAATTCGCTCCCGTTGGATTGGCCCAAAGATATAAATTAGGGTAGATCACGGTTCCGGGTTTGAACGAGACGATTTTTCCATTACCCTGCGACCGAATTTGCACGTTTCCCGTTGTGGGCAAGGCTGTGATTCCACTAAAATCGGCGCTACCACTGATGATCAAGGTATCACCAGGATTCAAACTCTGAAAGGAACCGCCCGTCGAGACAAGGCCGGCGAATTCATGGGTCAAATGGCCTAAATCCACGACTCCGGCGGCAAGGTTCAAAATACCCGCTTGCAGAGGGTGGTCGGTGAGTCTCAGCGTCGAGGCACCGGATTTACTGATCGCCGGAAAAATTGAACCGGCGGGAGAAAGCAGTTGTGTTCCCGTGGTCGCATTAAAAATTAAGGTTCCACTACCCGCTTGGATGGCGGACGAATCTCCAAATAAGGCATTCCCACTTACCGTCATCGTTTCGGTGAGGAAAGAAAAAATCCCTGTGTACGCGGTCATATCCAGATTGTTCAGGGAAAGTGGGGCAGTCAACCGCGCCCCCGATTGCGAAGAACCAGAAGTGCCTAATCCGAAATTCAAATCCAAGGTGGTGGTGGGAGAAATATTGCCCCCTGCCTGGAAATCGTCAAACGTTGCCGTATTCGTCTCCGTAATCGTATGGGCTGTGAGGAACAATCCAACCTGGACGTCGGGGGAGGTACTCTGGGGAGAGCAGGATCCCAAAAGAATCCAATCAGAATCGAGGCTCGTTTTATAAAAGGCAGAATAAGAAACACCGTTCTTCACCGCCCTAAGCCAAATGGGAAATATGGGATTTTGTAATCCGGCACCCACGGTACCTTCATTACCTTCAACATTACCCATGTCGGTCCCAGATGAATCAAAATTATATTTAATGCCGTGACCAGGAGTGACATATAAAACGAATGTGCCGCTAGCAGCGATGTTTTTAAAATCGTTATATATCAAAATTCCAGCTTTGGACCATTCAGAAGTCACCGTTTGAGAAGTGACTTTAACCGAAACATCAAAATTCCCAGTCAAATCATTTCGATATATGGCCGTGAACTCATTCTGGGTGCGCCAAATGTCAGCCCCTCTCCCTGTTAATGTCAATTGCCCCGTGTTGTCCGTTAAATCAAAGTGGGCCGCAGCGGCATTCTTAGTCGAGTCCGCAAAAATCCATTTCGGTCCCAAGGTGGCGGAGGAAAAGTCATCGTCTTGAGCCGATTTCGGCCAGGGACCCGTACCATTCGCGTTACGGGTCCAATTGAAGGATTTCTGTGCTTCTCCACTGGGAGAAAGAAAGGTGGGATTGGGATTCCAATAATAAGTTTGAGCATATGTTGAAATTGCAGCGAACGCCAGCAACAATAAAACAAGACTTCTGCACGTCACAATTTGAATTAAAGACAAAGCACCAATCATAGACTTAAACCAACCTTTCACTTCCACCCCTGATTGATTTGGATTCACGCCCAAACATCATGACGGGGAGAGAACTAATCACTTAGTGGATCTAATCACTTAATGAAGCTAATCAGGGCTGAGATTCAAAAAAAAGGGGCGCATTTTTAACCATAGTCTTTTAAAAAACTCTATTTTCAGCAAAAAACAAGGGGCATTCTCGCTCATCCCCAAAAGGTGGCCGCCACTAAATTTTTTCTCCTTTCCTCAGCCCCACTCGTGGGCCCTTGTCCAGCTTGCGGTCCCGGCTTTTCCCCTTTCTACCAGAGGACTTGAATGATGAACTCCGCCATGCGTTCCGGTGCAGACTTTTGCAATCGCAGGATGATGGAACTGCGCCTCAATCCACATTTCCACACCTTGTTCCTCGGGGGTGTACCTTGTGGAATTACGACAGGAAAAGGAGGTATCTACCGCACCTTGGTGTTCTGACATCCCGGAATATGAAGGTTCAACACCCTCATTGGGTTTCTTGTGACCCCGGAAACCCGACTTTAGGGGGTGGGGTACTACAGACTAATCGTTCAGAATCCGCTTTTTGGGGTGCTTTTTTCGCCCAGTGGTGATATTTTAGGACGGGTGGGTTTTGGATCTGCGCGTTGTGGGCTGATAAACAGGGGGAGACGACGATATGAGAAGCGTTAAGCTGGCTTTTTTCTTTTTGGTTATTCTGGGAATCCAGAATTCATTCGCTCAACTTGATCGTTTTTTTCCGCCCCGGGCGCAGCCGCTATGGCAAGCGGACACTATGTACATCGGCGCGTCCTTTACCCGCACCTCATTCGATCCGGTCTCCATCTGGTTGATTGGAAACGAAGCGGGATGGACGGGCGATCTCTATTTCACTTCGCCCAAGACGGGGCAGGAATTCCTCCTCTTCAACAACAAAAGCACGCCCAATCAGCGGCTCGTCCTCAGCGCCACGCATGATATCGGCATCGGGGATACGGTCTATTTCGTCTACAAGGTGCGCCCCTCCAGCGATCCGACATGGCCGACCCTCAATAGCCAGAAGCCCAAATGGACCGGTCTGAACCTTCCCGGCGTCAGCAAATACGTGACCGCGCCCAGTTCCGCTAAATACGGCCATCGCTGGTCCGTGGCTGGTCGCGTGAATGACAGCCTGGTCCAGTTCGGCTTCGAGGACAACGTGGAAAACGGCTCCGACATGGATTTCGACGACATCATCTTCGGCACCACCCTCTCCCTGGCGAACGCCGAAGTGCCCGCCCGCCTCAACTTCACGGACAAGGCCGGCAAGATCTTGACGGCCACGGATATCTATTCCCCCGCCAACGACACCATCTTTCTCACCTATACGGACGACTTTACCGGCAACTTCGTGAACGGGGCCAATCCAGACAAGAAGGAGTTCTTGATCTCCGTGGTCAATCGCAAAGGGGCCGCCGCCGCCGACAACGAGACCATCCTCACCGGAGTGCCCGTCCGCAACGGAATCACGGGAAACTGGTCCTTGGCCATCCCCATCCAGGAAAAGCCCGGCATCCCCGGCGACAAGATCCTGCAGTCCTATTTCTTGGGCGAAATCACCGCCTCGGTAAGGAGCCATAACCGCACGGGAGTGCCGGACGGCAATACCGTCACCGCCAGCCTCAAGGTGGCCTATGCTGACAAACCCGAAACCGTCAAAATCGTAAGCTGCCCGGATTCCGCTGCGGACATCACGCGCACCACCACCTGCATCAGCATCCGCGTGAACGATCAGAGCTTTACCCGCAACCTGGACACCGTCTGGGCCGAGGTCAAGTGCGACATCTCAGGGGACGTCATCGGCAGGGTTCCCCTATTCGAACTACCTGACGGAAGCTACAAGTCCGGGGATCTGGTCAAGAACGAAACCACCCCTCCCGGCTCGGCCGACCAGGTGATTTCCTGCAAGACCACGGACAACATCGTCGTCACCTACGCGGACGAAGTCTACAACACCCGCGTGACGGCCACCAAATCCTGGAGCGGCAACGCCCCGGAAGGATTGAACTTCGCCCTTGCGGGCAATCCCGCCGGCCAGATCACCGAAATCAAGGATGGTGATGCCAGCGCCTTCCTGGTCGTGATCAAGGGCCCTTCCGCCACCATCGGCGTGAAAGATGAAATCACCGTCACCCTGACTTCGCCCCAAGGGGAATCGGAGTCATTCAAGGCGGTGGAGACGGAAGTGAATTCCAACGTCTTCACCGTGGAGGTTCCCTTCGCGTTCCAGACCACTCCCGCCGTTTCCAGCAACTCGAAAATCGAAGGGTTCCTGGATCCCAATCAACCCGTGACCGCCGTTCCTGTGACCGGTGTCGCCACCATCAACGGTAAGCCCTATACCGCCGTCATCACCCTGAAGCCGGCCTTGAACCTGGTCAAGAACGCGTACATCAAAGACAGCAACGGAGACGGACGGGGCGACAAGGTTTACGTGGTGTTCAGCCGACCGCTGGAAGTGATTCCCAGCGATATGTCACCGACCTATTGGAACCAGGTGTCCGGGGAATTCGACAATACCAAGAAACCGCTGCTCAGCATCCTCCAGGGTTCGCCTTATATTCTGGTCGCCGACTTCTCGGCCGATCCGTTCCCCAAGGGAGCCACCTCTATTCCCGCGGGCCATCGGCCTTTCGCAACGCTCCCGAGCGATAATATTTTCGGAGCGCAGAAGCCGGCCATCGCCGATTCTATGGGTCCGATCATCGATTCCGCAAAAATCAGGCCCTTCAACAATCTGGCCTTGGTGCCGGGCACCACCGACCTGAACGTGGATACCGTAGTCATTTTCGTGTCCGAGAAATTGGCCACCCAGTCCAATTTCGATGAAATCATCCGCTTCTCCAAGCCCGTCAACGGTGTCTGTTCGGATTACACCAACTCCTCGCCGGTAATCACCCACCGGGACCCCGTCGAGAACGGCGACGGCACATTCACCATCCTGGTGGCCACGGGCAAGGGACCGTCCCCTATCGCCGGAGACTGCGTGTTCCTGAACGCCAATGGATCCTACACAGACATGCTGTTGAACAAGGCCATGATCCACGGAGAACCACTCAAAGGCCCGAAGCCGCCTCGTGAAATCGAACTGTTCCGCGGCTATCCGCCCGTCGCGGGGCTGAATGCGGGAACCTCCGGTTTCGTGGTGGTCAACAACGATCCGCAGGGCATTGATGGCAGCGAATACTCGGGCCTCCTCAATGGGCAGGGCCGGGCCGTCACCGTCTGGGTGCCACCCGCCGACTTCCCGGCCGATTATAAGGCCGGCGCATCGGTCTATGTCGCCAGCATCCCCGCTCTGCTACAGGCGAGTGAAGCCAATAGGGATGCGGGCAAGCGTTCCGGGATGCCCCTGGATATCAGCACCGTCCAAGTCATCTCCACCGGGGAATACATCGCTTACGTGTCCATTTTCGATAACTTGGGAAATTCCGTGAAGACCTTTCAGCAGGCATTCGGCTACCGGGGCGAGCTCAACAACCAGGAACGCGCCGCCAAGCGCGGACTGGTCAGTTATCTGGTCTGGGATATGAAGAACCAGAAGGGTTCCAAGGCCGGTCAGGGCGTTTACGTGTGGAAGGTCGTCTTCCACTTCAAGACGGGAAAGCAGGAGATCCGCTATACCCGCACGGGCCTCATGCGCAACCTGAGCCAGAACCAGACGAGCGGCACGCCCTAACCATTCCCTTGTTCTAAAGGCCTGGATCCGCGTAGGGGCGTGTCCGGGCTTTCTTTCCCCGCTTCGCCTTTCCGCATTCAGCGGTCCCCCGAAAAGCGTATCAAAATCCCCACCCGGGAGGGTAGGCTATATCTGTGCGTTTACTTGGACCCGTTCCCAAGGCTTATCGGGGTTAATCTTCAATGGAAACGGTCAGGTGGATTTAAGCTTGGCCCAGGCACCTGAGATAATCAGAAGGTATAGCCTAAACCCAAATTGAATTTTCGGCCTTCCTGGGGAGTCGGTCCCAATACCCCTTTCAAGACGTATCGATTATCGGTGACATTGTCCATCCCAAACTGGATGTGGAAAGCCTTGGAGAGGTTGTAGGCGGCGAAGAGCTTTATTTCATAGGGGTCCTGTGAAGTATATGCTGCCCACTGCGGATCGTCTCCGATGTTTTCCGGGGTCGTACGATAGGACAGGCTTACTGTGGCGGTCATTTTCTCGAAGAATCTGGAGGTGACGCCCGCCCGGATTTGGTTCCTGGCTAATTTGTCCATACCGGACGTGACGCCCTGTACGGTGGAACTGAAGTCAATCAAGGAATACGAAATCCATGCGCGGTATCTACCCAAATCCATCTTGACGCTTAAATCCAATCCTTGGCTTACGCTCCGGCCGGAATTGGCGGAATGGGTGAGTTTACGAACGGTGGTGAAAGTGGTATCCAGCCAAATGGTATCGCTGATGATATTCAGGGGTTTGGTTTGATCACCGGTTATGATCAGATCCATATTGTCGTTACGATAGAGACTGGCCGAGAGAATCGCCTTGCTGAACGTATAAAGCAAGTTGACCTCATTGGACTTGGCCCTTTCCGCGTGCAAGTCCGGGTTGGCGATATTTATGGACTGCCCGTTATCGTAATTGTTATACCCGAAGTAAGGGGCCGGCGCAACATAGGCTTGGGAGTAGATATATTTGAAAACCAAGCCGGGGATGATTTCGTAGACGGCAGCGAGCCTGGGACTCATCGCCACATCCTGGAAACGCGAATTCACATCGAAACGGAACCCGCTGATTAATTTAAAGCGAGGTAACGCCTGCCATTGCCCTTCCAAGTAAGCGCCGAAATTTTGGTACATCAGGACATTGACCTTATTGATATTCTGGACGGAGGCAAGATCGTTCTTCCTGGTATAATAAGTGAAAGTGCCTGCCTGCGCGGATATGTCCTTGCTGGGATCCGCGCCCCCCGGAACTGTAGCCTTGGGGAGTATGTCGTTACTGCTTACGGCGAATCCCGAGGTCAGGTAAAGTCGATCCGAGACCGCCAGGCCCAGCCTTTCCTCCCAATTGACGCCTGTTCCCACCCCATACTTATAGTCGTTTAGGTAAAAAGTTGAATCCGATACGGGGAAAACATACCGGGTCTCCGGATCTATCTCGTACCTTGCGAAAGTAAGGGAGGTTTCCAATTCCAGGTTTTCGGATATTTCCAGGGTATTGGCGGCATTGAGGACGGTTGTCCTATCATGCCACACCGCCTCATCGACGAATTGGAGGATGGGCGAATAGCCCCCTTCGGAACTGCTGCGGGACGACTCGCGATGCCAGAGCTGGAAGGATGTCGAGCCCTCTTGGAGCCTGACCATCCCATTGAATCCATCGTCCCAACGTTTGGGCTTGCCCCCAGCGCCAACGCGAGCGGTGATATCCTTGTAGGACGCCCACCATTCCGGGTGAGTCCGGCTGAAGTCATCCAAGTCGGACATTTGACCTTGGAGGTAAAAGGAAAGGCCCATTTCCTTCCCTGTGGGAAACCAGAGTTTTTTGCCGAGGGATAGGTATCCTTCCTTCAGGCGGCCCGAACCCCCGATCGCCAATGCCTCGGCGGAAAGGGCCACTTCGGGACTTTTCGTTTTGATATTGATCACGGCATTAATGGCATCCTGCCCGTATAAAGTCGAGCCGGGTCCGTATACAATTTCGATTTGCTCGGCATCCCTTACGCTGAAATCGCTCCGCAAGGGGAAGTCCTCCCCCCCGGGTGGATTAACGCGGACATTATTCACCATGACAATGATTTTATTATTGCCGGTCACCCCGCGGACCGGCACCAAGGTTCCATCCTCAGAAAAGTAATTTTCAATGGTTTCCATCCCGGGCAAATCCGCCAGCACATCCTTCAGGTTCCCGTATCCGCGATCGCGGATATCCCGATTGGTCAGAATGTAAACGGTAGCCGGGGCCTCGGACGGTTTCTCCTTCCTCTTGGAGACCGTAGTAATCGTTAAACCCATCAAATCATTGAGCGAAAGGTCGGATTCGGCCCCCTTCGACTCCGCGGCCGCAGCGGGGGAGACAAGGAGCAGGGCGAGGCTGGCCTGGATAAACGAGCGGGTGATTGCGTTCGCAGCAGTTGAATCATTCATGGAACCATTTTCCTTTTTTTCCGTCTCCGGAACCACTGCAATCATTCTAATTCGACGAACCGTATCCGGTCCCGTCCTTACGCTACCCGGAGGTTACCTGAAAGCCCATGGCAGTGGAAGGCTGGATTATCGGGATTTTCCAACCTGGGATTCGTTTTGGATTCCAGACCCTTTTGAGGCGCCCGAGGCTTGTCCACGGAATAACCATCGCTTCCCCTTTGCCAACTCGCTGACAATGTGGATGCGGTCCTGATATTTTAAGATGGTGCCGGGATAAGTGTTGCCCCTGACGTGGACGAAACAATCGCCGGGGTTGTAAAGCCGGGCCTCCAAGATGCGGATATCGGTAGCGAGAGACTCCTTCGAGCTGCGTACGAACTGGAGTATGCCCTTGGTTCTTTTTTCCAGAAGCCGGATTTCAGGAGTCACCGCAGGGTTTGTTTTTACCTGGGCGTGGATTTTCATTAAAACCGTTTCCAAGAACTCGAGATCGGCGGACGTGGATGCCCATAATGCCTGCTTTTCGCCCAGTTCCTGCTCGACTTCGAAATCCTTTCCTACTTCGAGAATGGTTTTGACCCCGCCCTGATTCCCTACATTGGAAACTTCTATGCTACTATAGGCTTTCAAGTGGCCGCCGACTACGGAGTGCTCCAGGATCTTCATTATAATGGACTTCTTGGCATAGAGCAGGGCGTTGATAACCTCGTTATACACAATGATATTGGAATGGGATTCGATCCGCTGGTTCCGGATATGCCCAATGGTCACCGAACTGAGCTTGGACTTTATCACGCCTTTACCGCTACCGGTGAATCCTCCCCGCACTACGATAGCCCCGTCGGAAGTGATACAGCCATCCTCCACGGTTCCGGCTATATCCACGTCGCCATCCGCCTTGATCTCCATGTTGTCGCGCAAATCCCCCTTGATCTCCACCGAGCCCGGGAAACTGATATTCCCCGTTTTCAGCGAAATATCGTCGTTAACCTCAAGCGTATCGATAACCTCGGGAACGCCTTTTTCCAGGGCCAGCCTACCATCCTTTCCCGCAAACACCGATTGAACTTCGGTA
Organism: Fibrobacterota bacterium; assembly: GCA_030854955.1. Taxonomy (GTDB): domain Bacteria; phylum Fibrobacterota; class Fibrobacteria; order UBA11236; family UBA11236; genus Chersky-265. The sequence continues at coordinate 47,943 of JALYSE010000002.1, forward strand.
CCCTTCCTTTCGGTGTTCCTTCCGGCGGGCTTTTCAAATGGGATCGCGGGCGGCGGAAGAATGGGCGTGCCGAAAACATCCATCCCCATTTCGCCCTCTACGGGAGGATGTATCCTGGCGAGAAGATCGCCCTTTCGAACGGTCTTAAAGAAAGTGAAATTCTTGAAGTCCACCTTACCGGCCTGTTCCGGGTCCGGGACTATCGGTTCGGGATCAACGAGCAATTCCTGGCTTCCGTGGCTTCCTGGAGTGCAAGGTTTGCCTTGCAGAAGCAAGAGGTCCTGGTCCTTGCCTTCTTGCAGGAATTCCCGGAGCGCATGATTGAGTTTGGTGTCGGGCACGAAAAACGCAAATCCTTTTTTGGCGATGGCTGCCTTGAGTAATTCCAAAGTAAGGATTTCATCCTCGCAACCGCTCTTACGTAATAGCAATCGGACCGACATATTATCCGGTGCTATCCAGAGTACTTCGCTATCCGGGCCTTTGGGGCCCAGGATCTTCAAAGTATTATCCTCAAGCACCAGCAAGCCCTTTTTGAGGGCCATCCAACGTTGGGGCTGTGGAAAAATCGAGGTTCCGGCCTCCGGCAGGGATTTTTCCGCTGCACTCAGCGGAATGGCCTCTCCGCGGATCCCACTTCCCAACCTTCCTGGCTGAAAAGTCAGGTACTCGAGAATCTTAGCGCCTTTTTCGACCAGATATGCGGAATGGATCCCGTTTTCTACGGAATCCCACCCTTCATTGAATTGCTTGGATTTAAGGTCCTCAATTTCGCCGGGATCGGAAAGATAGGGCTTGTGAAATACGAGTCCATCCACCTCTTCGGGTTGCGCCGCCGTGCCTCTTGCGATGGTAATGGAGGCCGCTTCATCCAGCAATTCCTGGGATCCATCCTTCGATACGCGGGCTAATATTGCATGGACGCGGTGCAAGGCTGAATCGTCCAAACACTGGGCAATGCACCCATGCTTCTCCAAGGCCAGCCGTAATGCTAAAGGATCCGGAAAACCAGTTCGGAAAAGGGCGGGATCGAAATCGAAAAATAAGATTGATGCTTCCAGGCCATCCTTCGCGCTGACCAGTTCAAACCGCATCGCTCATCCTAATTTCCCATTTCCGCAGGATGGCTAGCAGCTTTTCCTTTTCCTGAGGTTCCATATCCGCTGGCTTATTTATGAAATCCAGGTACTTCGAGAATTCGGAAAAATCCAGGGGTTTGGCGAGGACGCCGATACAGTTGGGAAATTTTGAAAAATCCACTTTTCCCATCAACCGGCTTTCGGTCATGACCAGCACGGGCGTTTTGATTTTGGCCCGGGTCAGCCCCCTGAGCAGGCGGGCGATGTCGATTCCCACGGAAGGCGATCCAACTAGGATCAATTGATACGGCTTTACCAAGGCATGGTGGAAAGCAGCGGATCCGGATTCCAACGAGTCAACGGATATTTTCCTGGATTGGCAGAACTTTTCCACCAGCCGCAGCAACTGGGCGGGATTGTTGAGGTGCAACATTCTCTTAACGGTTTGGGCAGGGGGTTGGGGAATGTCCACAGCTGCAATTAAAACATTGGAAACGGGCAAAGTCAATGAGATGGGGCCATTTGATATATGTAATGCGATACAATAATTACTCTTTATGAACATCTCGAAAAAGGGGTTCCGTTTCGGCGGTTCTATGCTATAATCCAGTTGCCCCATGAACGAAGAGCAGTTGAAATCCATTGTCGATGCCAACCTGGAAAAAATCGTAGCCCTGGGTTTGCGGGGGGTTTATCCATTCGCCTTCGTGGGCTCGGCGTCGCCTCGGCGAGAATATAGCGTTGATTCCGCCATCGTGAATAATCAATTGGTATTCACACCTACCACGCAAATCCTTTGCTTTCTTATCATGGACCTGACGAATACCCTCTTGGCAGCGCAGAAACTTTTCCCGAAAATGCCCAGGAATGAAAGCCTGAAAATGGTGGTCTCCGCCAACAATGAAATCATCAACTCTGCGAGTTCCAAACTGGGGATGGTATTGTCCAGGGCGGCAGGAAATGGGGAAGTCACTGTCACGCCGCCCTTGGTGATGAATCATACGGGTGAAAACCGGCTGCCCTTGAACGTGAGCGATTGCCTATTCTGGACTTTCCGGTCCGAATGCATCGTTTTTGATTTTATAATCGCAATTCAAAAGATTTGAGGACGGTTGCGTGTCGGTACCTGAAGAATTTACCGGGGATCTGACCCAAACGTATTTGCGGGAAGCAATGCCCGATTTTGAAGTCTGCTCCAGGCGCGCTGTCGAATGCATTTTGGGAATGTCTACGCGCTGCCCGAAAGACTTCCGGCTGCTGCCTAGATTGAGTAACCAGGCGTCGGTAATCTGCATCATACAATCCGGCAACGGCCGGTACGCGGCTACCCTTTCCCTAGGGGTAAACAAAACGGATTATTCAGAATTGCTTCCGGCCAAGTGGGATGATGAGGAAGTGACCGACGCCATCGGAGAGATTGCCAATGTAATCGCCGGTAATTTTCTGGGGCGTCCCGCCTTTACCCAAAGATTCGGCGCGATGCTGCCGTCACCTCCCTTGATTACGCTTAGCGGAACCAGCATTCAGAAAGGATGGTGCATCCAAGGGCTGCTGGTTGTAAATACCGCCAAGATTTTTTTGGGATTCATGATCCACGCCACTCAGAAGGAAAACCCGAGATGAAAAAGTCCGTTGTAATCGTCGATGATTCCAAATTCCTGGTCACCATGCTCCATGATTTCTTCCAGGATGCCATGGGGTTCGACGTGCTTGCGACCGGAAACAACGGTATCCATGCTGTGGATCTTTACCGCAAGTACAAACCCGACTTGCTCACCTTAGATTTGACCATGCCCATCAAGGACGGCCCGACGGCGCTGGTCGAGATACTTGGCGAGTTCCCGGAAGCCCGTATCCTCATCATTTCGGCCCTTAACGGGTCTTCCATTCTGGAATGCATCAAAAAAGGTGCTAGGGCCTACATCGAGAAGCCGCTTCGAATGGATGACGAGGAGTTCCAGAAAGATTTCAGGCTGACCCTAGAAGAGGCTTTCGCTGATAGGATCCGCAAATAGAAGGGGGAAGCGGGGTATTTATGATTCGCTCGGGTTTTGTGAGAGCGAGCATCAAGGCCAAACTATTCATCAGCATCGCCATGCTTCTGGCCACGGTTCTCGCCTTAGTCTTCATTTCCCTGATGGCGCTCGATTCCAAAAGGACGGCCCATGACCTCAAGAACGTTGAAGGCAATATCCGCGGCATGATAATCAGCAAAGGCAGGCAGCTGTGCTTCAACAGCAGTATCGCTATGCGATCCTTGGCGGAAGAAAATTCCATAAGCGCCATAAGGGAAATCGTAAAGTACTCAGTCGAAGGCGACTCCGACATCGTTTACGGGATTTTCATGGGCCTTGATAATAAACCGTGGGCCTTGCGCGAGAGATCCGACACCGGCAAGGAAGCCGATATCCGTAAACCACTAGAGGACCCGATGAGCCGCTGGGCGGCGTCCCTCCGGGATCTTGAGTATAAAAGCCAGTTCCAGAAGGGGATTGAAATCATCGAGTTCGCAACTCCCGTGCGGAGCGGGGACGATAACCTAGGGTTCATCCGGTTCGGCCTGACCACCAAGTCAATGAATGAGGCGCTTAAAAACGCGAAACTTTCCTCACAATCCGCCCGCGGCCAAAAAATTTTCCTTTTCCTGCTGGTCGCCTTTTTCGCGTTTCTGATCGCATTACTGGCATCCACCTATATGGCTGCGAGATTTACCCGGCCTATAACGGCCTTGACATCTTCCGCGAGCCGGATAGCCCAAGGAGACTACGATCTCCAATTCGAAAAGAGGGGGACGGATGAAATTGCCATGCTGGCCGAGGCCTTCGAGGCCATGCGCATCAAGATCAAGGACTACACGCAAAACCTGAAAGGCTTGGTAGAGGCAAAGGTCCGCCAGGTCCGGGATATTTTGGAGAACATCGAACAGGGCCTTTTTACCTTCGACCTCGATCTGGTGATCAATGAGGACAGTTCCAAGAAAGCCGCGTTAATTTTGGGCGTTCCGCGGCTTGCCGGACACACCTTAGCGGAAATCCTCAATTTCAGCCCAATGGAAGAACAACTTTTCCGAGATTGGGTGGAAATCGTCCGGAATGAATACCCGCTG
>JALYSE010000120.1 GCA_030854955.1 Fibrobacterota bacterium
CCCGTTCCGGACCCGCGGCGCTCATGGCGCGCAATTCTTCGGGGGAAGCGAGCATAGCTGCGAGCTTTTCTCTCAAGTCGTCACGGTCTCCGGCGCGGAAGAGAACCCCGGTCCGGCCTTCCTGCACGGCTTCCGGAATGCCGCCCGTTCGGGCCGCGAGCACCGGAAGTCCCAAGCTCTGGGCTTCCAGCAGGGTGAGGCCTAATCCTTCCACATGGTTGTTGCTGACGGGAGGCAGGCTGGGAAGAATGAACACGGTGGCCCGGCGCATGAGTCCGATCTTTTCGTCGTCGGTCACGGGAGGCAGGAACCGGATTCGGTAGCCCAGCCCCAGGGCGTTCACGCTCTCCTTGAGTTTCCCCTCCTCCTCCCCCCGGCCGACTATGTCCAAGGTCCATGGAGTGGAAACCAGCGCCGCTAGGGCCTCCACCAACAAGGCTGTGCCTTTTCGGGGCACCAGGCGATGCATGCAAAGCAAGCGCTGGACCTGGATCTCACCAAAATCCCGGGCGGTCCGTAGGTCGGGCGTTCCCTCTAAAGGATTGCCGTAGGGAATCACCCTGAGTCTCCGGCACCGGATTCCCAATTGGTTCACGATTTCAGCCGTGTGCTGGGAACCGGCTACTACCGCGTCAGCGCGTTGCAAAACAGCTTTCTTGAGGAAACGCACCACCGGGCGTTCCGGATCCACCAGCTCGGCTCCATGGACCAGAACCAGGTAGCGCGTTCCCATTCCGAAGGATCTGAGAAGCAGGGATGGGATGGCCGTGGTCCACTGCATGTGCATGAGGAAATCCGTTCCCCAGCGGACACGAAACCAAGGGATGCTCCAAAGGCTCCACCAAAAAGCTCGCCAGCGGGTGCGCCCTTTGCGCGATGCAAGCCTGATACCTGCGGAAGGTGGTGGAAGGACCCCTCTCGGATGATCGCTGCCGGCAAGCACTTGAACGAGGAGATTGCCTGGAAGCTCCCGGGCGATGCGGTAGGAATAAGTCTGAAGCCCTCCCATATCGGGGGGGTAATCGGTGGTGACCAGGAGGGCGCGAATACCGCGTTCATTTGGCATTGGATTTGATTTACCTAAAATTCTTCAACTATAGCCCGGGAAATTCGATCTTTCGGAAAAAATTCCGACACTTGGATACCCTTAGGGCATGGGCTTCCTGTAATCAGATGGCTAATCCCATGGACCTTTTTGTTTATATTTATCTATCGTCAGGCGCAAGTCCAAGCTGGTCATTCTGTGACGGCAATTCGAATCCGGTCCAAGGCTCAATCGTAGCGGGAAAGCATTCATGGAAAAGCATCCGAAAAATCTTAAAACCCTTCTTTACTGCTCCGTTTGGCCGGACGAAGGGCGCGACATTTCCTTGGAGTCACAATCGGTGGAATTGCAGACCTATTGCCTCATGAACGGCCTGGAGGTCGTGGACATTCTTTCCGATGTCGGCCCCCATGTCAAGGGTAAGCTCCGCGCCGGGATGGAGCGCCTTTTGTCCAGAGCCATGCAGGATGGCATCGGTCACATCGTCGTCCAAGATATCAGCCGCGTTGGCAAGGATTCCCGGGAGGTCATGACCTTCCTGCGGGACACTTTCGATTCCAACCGCACCGAAATCCACATCAACGCATGGAAGACCAGCACCGCTTCGGTGGAATGCGTCCGCCTCATGACCATGGCCGGCGAGATACTCGGTCTCGATCATCCGAATCCGGTCAAGGAAACGGTCGTTCGCACGGAGAAGCTCCGCATCAAACCACTTTGGGCCAGGCTGTTCAGCATGCTTCAGGACGAGCGTTATGCCGAGCTGCTTATCAAAGCCCTGTTCCAGCTCAAGGACACGGTCAAGCTCACCGAGAAGGAATACATGGCGGTGCATGGGGGGTATGATCACCTTAACATGTTCCGCGCTCTCGGCTTCCGCATCAAGGGAGAGAAGACGGACAACACCAAACTGGTGGCTGACGTGCTCGTCCGCTATTGGGACAAGCTGAAGTTGCATCTGAGCGCTGACCTCTACAGGATCATCGAAGGATCCGAAACCGGCGCCATTCTCTAGGCATATACCCGGGAGCCCGCCCTCCTTGGCACGCCCCAGGGCATTTTGCCAGGCTATCATTGTTATATATATTGCAAACCCGGTCCGGTTTCCGGACCGCCGGTCCGGTTTCCGGAGCGCGACTCCTCTGGAAGGAAGGCTGAATTTTGGCCGTTGAAGCCTCCAAAATCCTGATTATCGCCGAAAAACCGAGCGTAGCGGGCGATATCGTCAAAGCCCTGCCTGGAAAATTCGAGAAACACGACGCCTATTACGAAGGCCCCGACTACGTGGTTTCCTTCGCCATCGGTCATCTGGTCAGTATCGCCAATCCAAAGGACATGGACGAGCGTCTCAAGGCATGGACCTTGGACAACCTGCCCATCATTCCGGAAAAATTCGTCATCGCTCCCCTGCCCAAGACCAAATCCCAGCTTTCCACCCTGGCCAAACTCTTGCGTCGTAAGGACATCAAGGAAGTTATCAACGCCTGCGACGCCGGCCGCGAAGGGGAGTTGATTTTCCGTTACATCGTCCAATACGTGTCCGAGACCAAGCCTGTTAAGGCCGGAATCAAGCGCCTTTGGCTTCAGAGCATGACCAAAACCGCCATCGAAGAGGGTTTCCGGAATCTCCGGTCCGACGGCGACATGCAGAACCTGGCCCAAGCGGCCATGTGCCGCTCCGAGGCCGATTGGCTGGTAGGCATCAATGGTTCCCGCGCCCTCACGGGATACAAATCCCAATGGGGCGGATTCTTCCTCACCCCTTGCGGCCGCGTGCAGACGCCCACCCTTTCCATGATCGTGCAACGGGAATGGGAGCGCGATCGCTTTATACCTCGGGATTACTGGGAGATCCACGGGGAGTTCTCCATCGTGGGAAGCAAATCGGAAAACCCTGAATACCTCGGCCGGTGGTTCGACCATGAATACAAGAAGAGCGAAGAAAAGGACGACCTCAAGCCGGAGCGCATCTGGGACGAATCCAAGGCCAAGGCAATCCTGGCCAGGTGCAAGGGCAAGCCCGCGGAAGTTACGGATACGCAAAAGCCATCTTCGCAAGGCGCGCCCTCCCTCTATGACCTGACCACCCTTCAGCGCGAAGCCAATGCCCGCTTCGGGTTCTCGGCCAAGAATACCCTGGGTCTGACCCAGGCTCTGTACGAACGCCATAAAGTGCTGACCTATCCCAGAACGGACAGCCGTTACCTGCCCAATGATTATCTGGCCGTGGCCAAGGAACTGATGCAGAACTTGAAGCGGTCGGATTATGGCAAGTTCGCCACCGAGGCGCTGGAAAAGAACTACGTCCGCATGGACAAGCGCATCTTCGACGACGCCAAGGTTTCCGACCATCATGCCATCATTCCCACCAATGTCATGCCCGGTGAACTCTCCGAGCCGGAACGTAAAATCTACCAGGCGGTGGTACAGCGTTTCCTGGCGGTATTCTACCCACCGGCCCGCTACCTGAACACCAGCCGCATTTCGATTGTGGAAGGCGAGTATTTCCGCACGGAAGGCAAGGTCCTAGAAGAGCCCGGCTGGAAGGCCATCTACGGCATCGACAAGAAGGAGGAAGAAATCCTCCCGGCCCTGAAAGCCGGTTCGAAGTATTTCGCCAAGGACGTGACCTTGCGCCAAGACGCCACCCGGCCTCCGCCGCGCCTGAACGAATCTACCTTGCTTTCCTTCATGGAAAGCGCGGGAAAATACGTCGAGGATGAAGATCTTGCCGAGGCCATGAAGGAACGCGGCCTGGGTACTCCGGCCACGCGCGCCGCCGTCATCGAAGGCCTCCTCTATGACAAGTACATCGTCCGGGAAGGCAAGGAATTGGTGCCCACGGCCAAGGGTGCCGACCTGATGCGCTTACTTTCCGCCATTGGCATCGAAGAACTGGTGTCCCCGGAACTGACCGGCGGTTGGGAGTGGAAGCTGAACCGCATTGAACGCGGTCTTTACACCCGCCCTGAGTTCATGAAAGAAATCCAGGATTTTGCCCGCTCAATCGTTGGCAAGATCAAGGGATTCGACGAAGCCAAGCTCAAGCAGGAATGCCCCTTCAAGAGCCCGATCGACGGGCAGAAGATGTTCGAGACCCTGACCCGGTATGAGTCTGAAGACGGCACCCTGCTCATTCGTAAGGTTCTCGGCGGCCGTCAGATGACCGAGGCCGAGGTGACCGAGCTCCTGGAAAAACGGCAACTCGGCCCACTCCAGGGCTTCCGCAGCAAGATGGGCAAGCCTTTCACGGCGGTCCTGAAGATCAATGACAAGAACAAGGTCGAGTTCGTTTTCGACGATACCGCATCCGGGCCGGACGGCCAGCCCCTGGATCTGGCGAAGGAGGAGCCCATCGGGATTTCCCCGGTGGATGGGACCAAGGTGTACGAGACCCTAACCGGTTATATCTCGGAGAGTTCACTGGCAGGGGACCCCAAGAAGGGGCTCAAGATCAACAAGATGATCTTAGGCAAGAACCTGGACCGCGATGTCATTAAGCGCCTGCTTTCCCTGGAGCGTACGGATCTGATCAAGGGTTTCCAGTCCTCCAAAACTCGAAGATTCTTCGATGCATTCCTTAAACTGTCCAAGGAAGGCAAGATCTCCTTCGAGTTTCCGCCCCGGGAGTTCAAGGGCCGTGGGAAGAAGAAGCCCGTGGATGCTGATGCTGAAACTGAATCCGGAACTGAGACCGGAACAGAAAAGGACACGGCGTCTAATCAGGCCCAATAAACCGGGAGTTCCTCAAGCACAACCCCGATGCCAATCCTGGAAAGTCCGGCGGTTTGTTTCGCGCCGGCGGAGCGAAACGATCCGATTCAGATGGCCTGAAACTCCGAGATGAAATAGCCCCCGGTCTTGTCGCTCGGGTCTCTCGTCTGGTGGTACACGTCGAGGATGACCTGGGACCTGTAAAACTTATTCGTCAGGTAGCGGAAAAAGGCCTGGCACCCCATTTCCCGGATCGGCTTCTCCAATGCGCCCTCCACGAACAATGACCGGATTTGGGTAAGCTCGCTCAGCTCTTCGCGGTGGGCGTTAGCGTAGTCGACCTTGAAGCAGGACCCACCTTTTTTCGTCAGTTGCCTGAGGTTCCGGGAAATTACCCTGTCCGTCATCAGCCCCTCGTACATCTCTTTAGGATCGATTACTGCAACTTCATCCTCGGGATCCATTTCCCGGAGGCGAGCGAGCACGGTGCAGACCTTCACGTCCTCGCGCTGCTTGTAGCCATTCTTGTCGTAATAGTCCTGATCACCCGGGGCGGGGGTTAGGTTGGGAAATACAAAGATGACCGCGTCCGCCTTGCCGGCAGGCAGGGAGAAGTTGGGAAGCGACGTCTGGACCAGGCGGATGCGCGGTCCCTTGGTATCGAAGCAATCTTTCGCATCCACCGGTCCGGATTCGTGGCCCGCCTTGGTCAAACGCAGGCTGGCGCGCTCAAGCATCTTTTTGGATCCGTCCAGGGCTACGATGCGGGCCTCGGGAAATCGGCCTGCCAGGGATTCCAGAAACAGACCGCTGCCGCATGCGTAATCCACGATCCACCTGGGCTTGATCTTGCGGCCCTTGAACCGGGTCAGTACGAAATCGGAGATGGCGGCATAGGCCTTGCGGTGCGCGCCGTTGGAAGCCTGGTCGTGCCACCAATCCCCGATGGCGGTGTCGTAGGACTTGTGGCCCTTGAGGAAAAGTTTTTCGAAATCGATTTTCTTGTGGTTGGCCATGGAAGGTGCGGGTCCTGGGTTACGGAATGAAGTGTACGGCCCGGAGAGTCATCAGTCGCGAGTCGCGCCGTCCCTTTTACGCTTGGCTTCGGCGTCGGCCTTGCGCTTGGCTGCGCGTTCCTGGTCCATGGCGGTTTGGCCTGGGGCCGGTGCCGGACCGGCTTCTTGTTTGAACCGATCCAGGAAGGCGAGGGCTTCCACGATTTCCGGAGGCAATGGGCTTTTGAACTCCATCTTTTCTCCGGTGACCGGATGCGTGAAGGTGAGGCGATGCGCATGCAGGGCCTGAGAAGCGAAGAAGGAGAGGAGCTTGGTGGCGAAGGGATGATGGATGGGTTGGATCCGGTCTAGGTAGGCAAGACGCCCGCCATAAAGCGGATCGCCGACCACGGGATGCTGGATATGCGCAAGGTGGACGCGGATCTGATGGGTGCGGCCGGTCTCAAGTTCAAGTTCAAAATAGGTGGCGAACTGGAAATAGGCCAGGACGCGGTAATGGGTCACGGCCCGCTTACCCTCCGCGTGGATGCCCATCTTAAGGGGGTCGCGCGGATTGCGCGCGATTGGCTGATCGATGATTCCGGAGGGATCGGCGGCCTCGCGCCAAGACAAGGCATGATAGATGCGCTTGATTTCCCGCGCTTCCATTTGTTTGGCCAGGTTTAAATGGGCGGCATTGTTCTTGGCCACCACCAGCAAGCCGGAAGTATCCTTGTCCAGCCGATGTAGGATTCCGGGGCGCAGAGGACCATTCACGTCGGAAAGGTTCTTGTAGCGGCCGGCCAGGGCATTTGCCAGGGTTCCAGAATGGATGCCGTTGCCGGGATGGGTGACCATGCCCTTGGGCTTGTCCACCACCACGATATGTTCGTCTTCATAGGCGATGGGGAAGGGGATCTCCTCCGCAACCAGGGTGCTGGACATGTCTGCTTCGGGCTCTTCCGCAACGATGACCACGTCTCCGGCGACGAGGGTCGCATTCTTGCGCACGGCTTCACCGTTGAGCAGGAAGCAGCCTTGTTCAATCCACTTCTGGACGCGGCTGCGCGAAATGTCGGTCACGCGCGCGCCGATGAACCTGTCGAACCGCATTCCGGCTTCATCCGGTCCGCAGGTCCAGGTGGTGCCGGTTTCGAAACTCATCTTGGATGCCTCAGTTCTGGTCGGGGGTGGCGCCGGCGGTTCCGGAGCCGATTGACGCTTCGCCTTCGATCGACTGCGTCGATTTCCCGGGCGCCGCTTCGGGCTCGCGCCGGCGGGGAATCCAGGAGGAAAGCAGGATCATGGCAACGCCCACGCATACGCAGCTGTCGGCGATGTTGAAAGTGGGCCAGCGGGTGGAAATAGCTGGAATACCCACATCGATGAAATCCGTCACCTTGTGGAAGCGGACGCGGTCGATGAGGTTTCCGGCCGCGCCGGAAAGAATGAGTACGATTCCGGACTTTTGCCAATAGTCGTCCCGGGGCAGTTTGCGGTAGAGAAAGATCAGGAAGCCGACCGCCACAGTGGAGAACAGCACATAGAAGAGGGTGGGGTTCAGGAAGGGCAGGAGTTCCTGGGGCTTCATCCCGAAGGCGGCACCACTATTGTAGATGAGCCGGAACTGGAGCCATTCCCCGAATACCTGTTTGATCTTGAAATAATCGGGCTCGCCGTCCGGAAATCCGAAATTCACTCGGGCCAAGTGCTTGGTGTACTGATCGATGACCAGGGTGATCAGAAACAGGACGCCCAACCCGAGGTGGGCACGCCACCGGGCAGTGATGGAAAGGTTTTCGGCTATATCTTCTTGGGAAGGTTGGGGCGTGGTCATATCTTGGCTCCGGTAATGGTCCCGGTAATGGTCCCGGTAATGGTCCCGGTTTGTCCAGCCTGTGTCTTCGCGGCGATGGGTGCGCGCGCCAAGCCGGTTTCGAGCCGGCACATGGAGCGCCGGAACTGGGAGCGAATCCAAAAATTGGACCAGCAGGCCACGCTGGTGCTGCCAACGATGTCCTTCACCTGCTTCCGGGTAATCTTCAATTTGCCATCCTCTCTGTATCCGGTGAGATTGCCGCCCATCAGCACCAGGTTTTCTGCGGCCATGAAGAGCGGCCAAAGGCAGAAAAGCCGCAAGCGCGGTTCCATCCGGGGCAGAAGGCAGCTGTATTCCAAGGCGTCCTCGAGATGGGCCTTGGCCTTGCGGATCATCCGCGCCATGATGCGCGCGGCTCCCATTTCGGCCCTGGTGGTTTCGGCACCAGAGGCTCCGAGCGAACCGGGAGCGGAAAAGGCCGCTTCCGTGAGGTGTTCCTCTTCCAGAAGGCTTTTCGGGATGAAGGAAACATTCCGTCGCCGGTCCTCCTGTACGTCTTTCAGGATGTTCGTTAATTGCAGGCCCAAGCCGAACGAGACGGAAAGGGCGCGCAGGGATTTGGCCTTCTTCTCGCTGATGAGGGGCGAATGCAGGCTGAACAAATCGCAGAGGAGATTGCCCACCGTTCCCGCGACATAATAGCAATAGCGATCCAAGTCCTCCATCGATGCGATGAGAACCTGCCCAGACCGTGTGTCCGCCTGCTTGCGGGTGAAGTCGATCATGCCTTCGCACATCTCGTTCACGCAGCGGGAAACGGCTTCCACCACCGGTTCCCGGAAATCCCCGAGTTGCGGATAAATCCATTGGCAATGATGCACGAGCAGACGATCCCAGCGATCCGACTTCACCCATTCCGGGGGTAGGGCGGCGCGGAATGCGACTAGCCGTGCCAGGCTGTCGGTACGTGGAGGAAAGAGACCGCGGAAGGATTCCAGCAGGCGGATCTTGACGGATTCTTCAAGGTCTCCGTCGTCTTCCAGGGTGTCGGCCATGCGGCAGAAAAGGTAGGCCAGTAGCACCTGTCGGCGCAAGCCTGGGGGCAGGACTTGGATATTAAGAGCGAAGGTACGAGACGTCTTAGCCAGCATGAAAGCGGCGAAATCCTTGGGATTTTCGATCCGGTTTTCGGCCATGGCTTTTTTCCAAGCGGCTTCAGCACGGGGGTCGCCGGACTTTTGGAAAATCAGGAACATGGGTTCAGACCGGACGGCTCAAGCGGGAAAACATGGCCGGAAAGATAAAAAAAAACCGGGATCAGGTTTCGACAGTGTGCCGCGTGCGGACTTCCTTGCGGTATTTGCGCGACATTCGGGCCTGATTTTTCAAGGTCCTGATAAGGTCGCCCTTTTCGTCGGCTTTGCGCAGGAGGTTCTGGTGCTGATAAGCGGCCAGGCTCTTGAACGCGGATTCGGCCATGTCCTTGCCTTCACTTTCAAGCTTGGCCCGCAATTCATCGTGGAGGAAGTAATAGGAATCTTCCTGCTGGTGGTATCGGGTGTCCAGCCAGAGGGCATTGAGCCGCATGACCGCGATGCCGACAGCAACGGCGTAGAAAAGGAGCCAGGGCACATCCGTCCTATGGGTGTAATGAGTGAGCAGGATGATGGCCAGGGCCACGATGCAAAGCATCAGAAGCCGGGTGAAGAACACGATTTGGAGCTTGTAGGCACCTTTCCATCGGATGGGGATGTATATCCAGGATTTTCCCCGCTTCAATTTTCTTTCGAAGGAAATGGGATAGGCGACGAATTGGCACCAGGCCCAATGAAGGATCAGGATGCCCGTCAAGAGGCCTATGGCGATATATGGATATTGGTGTTTCGGGATCATCAGGGCAAAGGCATTTCGCTTGGCTTCAATTTTACCTTAGTGAATCGGGCGAAACAAGAGAAGATAGGCATCGATTGACCCTTAGTAAATAAGGTAGCTATTTCCCAATAAGCGGAATTGGAGGCTCGGGTGAACCTGCGGCCCCGATGGCACTGCCTAGGCTGGCCTGATTTCGAGGTCGGTGGAATTAGGGTTGATTAATTGTTGAAAACCGGCCCGGCCCCGTCCTATCGGGGCCGCCAAACATCGCGCTCCTGGCAAGGTTGTTGATTATATTTCCCCCTTCAGGCTCAAAAGGTTTCGAGACATGACCATGGTAATTCCGTACGACACCAGCCGGGAGCGCCTGCAAATGCAGGGCCGCTGCCGTCTATTCGTTCCGAACCTCGAAGGGCCGGCCGAATGATCAATTCCACGACTTCTCTCCACCCCTGGACATCTTGCCTCACTTCCCTCAAGGAGAAGTTGTCGGATGAGGTGTTCAACCAGTGGATTACGCCCCTCAAGGTGTTTGACCTGAGCGAGTTCCAGGTCAGTCTGGCCGTGCCCCAGAACCTGGACATGGATCAACTGGGCAAGATGTACCTCGGCCTTATCGAACATTGCTACCAGGAAGTCAACGGACGCGAGGTCCGCATCCAACTTCGTCGCATGCCGAACACTGCCACGGCGCCGGGCTACGCACATCCATTCACGGGAATGCCCGTCATCGATCTGAATCCGAACTACACCTTCGAGGAATTCGTGGTCGGCAGCAACTCCCAGTTCGCCTATTCGGCGGCGCTCGCCGTGGCCAAGGATCCGGGCGGCACTAAGTTCAATCCCCTGCTCATTTACGGTGGCGTTGGACTGGGCAAGACCCATCTTCTTCAGGCCATTGGCAATCTGGCCTTGGCTGAAAACTCCCGCAAAAAGGTCCGCTACGTCACCTCGGAAGCCTTCTACCGCGAGTTCGTCGAATCCATCCAGCACAACCGCATCAATGAGTTGTCCAATTATTACCGCAATGAAGTGGATCTGCTCCTGATGGATGACGTTCAGTTCATGAGCGGAAAGGATCGGACCCAGGAAGAATTTTTTCACATCTTCAACTCCCTGCATCAGAGCCGCAAGCAGATTGTCCTGACCAGTGATTCGCCTCCGGGAGAACTGAAGGGCCTGGAAGACCGCCTGGTAAGTCGTTTCCAGTGGGGCCTGTTCGTGGACATCCAGCCTCCCGACCGGGAGACCCGCGAGGCCATCCTGCGGCGCAAGGCCATGGCCCTCAACCTGGACATTTCCGACGATATCATCGGATTCCTGGCCGAAGCCATCGATTCCAACATCCGCGTGATCGAAGGAGCCATTCGCCAGCTTCTGTTGCAGGCTTCCATCAAACATTCGGATATCACTATGGAGTTGGCCAAGGAAATCGTCAACCGCACCGGAATCAACCGCCCGAACAAAAAGGTGACCCCCGAAGACATCACCACCGTGGTGGCCAACTACTTCGTGGTGGAAGTGGATAAGATCATCGAACAGGGACGCGGCACCAAGGAAGTGGCCCAAGCCCGCCAGTTGGCCATGTTCCTGATGAAGGAGTTGACCTCGGCCTCCCTGAAGACCATCGGGCAGCGCTTCGGCGGCCGTGACCACAGTACCGTAGTGCATGCCATCAAGACGATCGAGAAGGCGATGGAGAAAGACGACTCGTTCAAGAAGAGCGTCGACGCCATCATGAACAAGCTCTCGACGCGGCCGTAAGGCCCCCCGCGTTTCTGAGACCCTTAAGGTCCTTCAGCCCCTGGGTTCGAACGGCCCTGGGGCCGGACATCTGGTAGAGATTGAGCCCTCGGTCAGCCTTTGTGGGCGGGAAAGGATTCGAGGAAGCTCAGGATTTCATCCTTCACCTGATCTGCGGTGTGCAAATTGACGATCTTGCCGAGCAGTTGCTTGCATTCCTTGACGCTAAGGCCACGCAGCGCGGTGCGGATGCCATCCGCCGCAGCCGGCGCGATGGACAGATGGGTGATGCCCAGCGCCAGGAATATCGGTAGGGCCTGGGGATCCGAGGCCATCTCCCCGCAAACCGTGACCGACTTCCCCGCTTCCCGGGCCGCGACCGTGATTCGCATCAGGGCTTGGATGAGCGCTGGGTGGAAGGGCTGATAGTAGGACGCCACGCGTTCGTTGCTGCGGTCGATGGCGAACAGGTATTGGATCAAATCGTTGGTTCCGATGCTCAGGAAGTCCGCCTCCGCTGCGAAATCCCGAATCTGCATCATGGCCGAAGGGATCTCGATCATGGCGCCGATGGGAGGTCGGCGGAAGGCCTGGCCGGTTTCGTCCTCCAGCTCCTTCAGAACCAGGTCGATTTGTTCCTTGAGAGCCCGGAACTCGGTAATGAGGGAAAGCATGGGGATGACCAGGCGGAATTCTCCGAGCTGAGCAGTCCGCAACAAGGCTCGCAGATGCGGGCGCAGAATGTCCGGACGGGTGAGCAACATGCGGATGGAACGCCAACCCAGGCTTGGATTCTCCTCCTTGCCCCAATCGAAATACTTCAGGGGCTTGTCGCCGCCCACGTCCAGGAGCCGGAAGGTGGCGCCATGCGGGCCGCAGCGCTCCAGCACGCGGCGATAGATCTCGAATTGGGTCTCTTCGTCCGGGAAGGAACTGCGGATCATGAAGAAAAACTCGGACCGGTACAGGCCCACGCCTTCGATGCCGTACTGTTCCATCAGTTCCAGGTCGGAGATGAGGGAGAGGTTTCCGGAAAGATGGATGCGTTCGCCGTCCCGCGTGACGGATTCGAAGCTCGGTACCGACAGCATGCGCGTGCCCAGGTCTTCGAGCAGTCGGGAATACTCGCGTTGCACATGGATGTCCGGGTCGATGTAGATGAGGCCGGAGTTGCCGTCCATGATGACGCGCGTACCGTTCTGCAGGTAGGTTGTGAGTCCCGGAATGCCCATAAAGCAGGGGATGCCCAGGGACCGGGCCAGGATGGCCGCATGAGAGGTGACGCCGCCCGTCTCGCAAAGGATGCCCAGAATCTTGCGGGTGGACAAGTAGATGAGGTCGGAAGGGAGTAACTCCACCGCCGCGACAATATTCCCGTCCTCGGCCTGGTCGTGCACGTTCTTGCTCTGCTTGACTTCGCCCAGGGCGTTCAGAATTCGCAAGCCCACGTCCCGGAGATCCGCCGCACGGCTGGACAACAGGGTGTTTCCCGTGTCGAGCATGGACTTGATCAATTCGCGCGTGGCCAGTTTGACGGCGAAGGGCGCGGCCAGGTTTTCGCGGATATGGCTTTCGATAAGGCCGATGTAGTGCTCGTCGGTGAGCATCAATTCATGAGCCTCGAAGATGCGGGCGTCCAGCTCGGCGAACAGTTCGCCGGCGCGCATCTTCAGCCATTGGCTTTCCTGCCGTGCGATTTCTAGGGCCTTTTGCAGGATCTGGATTTCCGCGCTCGGGTCCTCGCATTCCGCAAAGATGATGGTGTCCCAGATCTGGTGCGTCTTGAGGATGATGGCGCGGCCGTCCGCGATGCCGCCCACCGCAACTTGGGCTCGTACGAATGGGGGCGCTTGTTTGGGGGCCTCCGGCTCGGCCTTGCCCGAGTGCATGGAAACGGATCTGAGGCTGCGGTTCTCCAATAGGGTGCCCAACTGGGCCGCCAAGGTGTAGGCGAGATCCTCGACCATCGGGGGGAAAGGCGCGCCTTCCGTAGACTGCAGGGTTATAACACCCGCGCCCCATTTGGATGCGGGGGGGATGGGAATACCCAGGAAGTTTTTAAGGCGATCCTCGCCCAATGTGGGAAAGTATTTGTTGCGCTTGTCTTCGCTGGGATTGGCGATGTTTACGATTTCTCCGCGGCTGAAGACGTACCCCGTCAGCCCTTCGCCCGGCGACATGGTGACATCCGAAAGGCCTTCCCGGTTCAATCCTTCGCTGGCAGCGAGGAGCAGGCGGTTCGTATCGCCTTGGTACAGGTAGATGGAGCAGACGTCCACTTCCATCTTTTCGGAGATGAGTTTGACAACCGCTTCCAGAGCCGGGCGGGTGGTGGCCGACTCCTGCATGGTCTGTGCCACGGAGCGGATGATTTCCAAAGCGGTTGAC
>JALYSE010000121.1 GCA_030854955.1 Fibrobacterota bacterium
GCCGGTTTGTCGGTCTCGAACTCGGCCCGCAGACGTTTTGCCAGGGAAAGTCCCTCACGGAAAGGAACCGCGAGCCCGGCCAAAGCGGCCGAAAGTCCCGCGCGTTTCCGGTCCCATTCGCTAAGCCCATGCACGTTTCGCCAGACCTGTTCCAATATGGGGTCCCGGGAAAGACCCAGGGCACCTTCCCAAAGGAGGCGGCCCAGCAATCCCACCAGGAAATGGGAAGAGGCCCGGTCGGTATGGGCAGGCAGATAAATTAGGCTGCCGTTGGTTAGGAAACGGCTACGATAAAGGGAAAGGCTGGAATAGGCCTGCGGAGGTTCCTTGCCCCCATCGAGCATCCACCGGGCGGCTTCTTCGACGGCTTTCGGGGTGAGGAATTCCCGGCATAGTTGCACCTGACAGCGCGCCGAAGTGTGGCATGGAGCACAGGGTATTTCCACCTGCAAAACGGCATGGTTGGGACCGTAAGGCGCGGTCTCGGAGAAATAGGCGGTGGAAAAATACAGGCCCAAGGTGGCGGTTCCCACCGCGGCGGCCACGTGGATGGTCCCGGTATCGTTGCTGACAAGAAGATCGCAAGCCTGCAAAATGGCAGGCAATTGCAGAAGCGAGGTCTTGCCGGCCAGATTGATCACCGGCATGCCGATCATCTCCGCCAACCGCTCCACCCTTTCCTGCTCCTTTCCGTCCCCCATGAGCACGATGTCCGCATACCCGTTCGCTCCCAAGGATTGGGCTACGATCGCGAAATTATCCAGCGACCAGGCGCGGTGCAACTCGCTGGCACCGGTCTGGAGGGCTATCAGCTTCCTGCCCGGGCGGCGGCCTTTGGCCAGGAGGATTTCCCGGGCTTCCTCGCCGAACGCATCGGAAACCTTCAAGGAAGAGGGTTCCGGGTTGGGTACCAGTCCGGCGATGCCCATCTGGATGTCCACCAGATTGAAAAGATTATCCATGCGATGGCTGACCATGGAGAACAGATACTTGGCCCAAGGCCCCAGCAGGCGAAGCTCTCCTGCATAGGTATTGACGCGGCCCAGTTTCCGCGTCGCCGCGACCCTATCGCAAATGACCGCCGATCCAAGATCGTTGGTCAGGTTCACTACCAGGTCATAAGCCTGCCTGAATTCAGGATGGGAATCGAAAGGGGCCAGATTCGGAAAGGCCTCTTGGCGTTCGGACACCGACAAGCTTTCCACGTCCCGGAGCGGGAGGGAAACGAGTTTGTCGTAATAATCGCAGTCTCCCAGGATGTCGCTGAGCCCTTCCAGAACGACAAGGGTGATCCTGGCGCCGGGATGTTCCCTTCGCATGCGGCGGAGAAGCGGAACCGTCTGCACCAGGTCGCCCAGACGATTGAGTTGTATCAGGAGGATGTTCCGCATGCCGTGTGGTTTCAAGACGGCGCGGCCGATTCAGAAGTGGAAGCCGACGATCATGGCGAGGTGGTGGCCGCCCAGATCGAGGGTTTCACCGAACAAGTCCAGCTTCGCCGTGGAATAGAGATATTCCAATCCGAGATTGAAATGGCGATCGAGTTCCCAATAACAGCCGCCGTTCATCCAAATGCCGAGCTTCCCATCCTGAAAGGAATCGTCCGCTTCCTTGCTTACCAAGTCCCATTGAATGGTCATCCTCCCGAAACCGCCGCCGAAAAAAGGCCGGACGGAATAGAGTCGGAAATCGAAAATCTTGCGGACGCCCACGTTCATCTCATACATGGTGATGACCTGCTTCTGAATCCCCCTACCACTCCCCGTCCTGTCCTGGTAGACTTCCGGCGAGAATGCATAGGAGAAATCGAGGGCGATATTGATGGGCCATTTGCGTTGGCGGATATCGGTCGCGATCCGCATTTCGGTCTGGTCGGAAATTCCGGAGATCTCCTTCCATTGTTCCACATTCAGGTACTTGAGGCCTCCTCCCACATTGATGTTTCCAGTCCAGCGGGAGTCATCCTTGACAACCTCCTCCTCAATGGGAACGTAACCAATTTGTATCCCCGCCTTGATGCCACCCTTGACCTCGTTGTAGCCCCCCTTGATCCCATCCGTCACGGGGGAGATCCAATTGTCGCCCTTCATCACCACGGTATCCTTGAGCACCACGGTATCCTTGGACTTGGGAGGCTCGCCATCCACAACGGCCTTAGCCAGGCGGGTATCGTTGATGCCGCGATAGTTGCGCCGGACAATGAATTCCGATCGAACCTTTTCGAAGGTCCGCTCCACTTCCGCACCCACATACAGGTCCACCAGATCCGAACCCGGCTCCATCTGGAGCATCTTGTAGAGCCAGTATTTGCCCTTTTCCCGGGAATCGGGATTGGAAGCGTAAATCACGCCCAGGTACTTTGCAATGAAAACGCTGTCCACTTTACGGAACTTCGCGTGATTGGATCGGAAGGTCTCGAGAATCTGGACGACGGTTTCGAAATTGCCGTCGCCATATTCGGAATGGACCCTTTTTTGATCCAAGGTATCGGCGGAAACGGATTTGGCGGTAATCGCCGCAGGAGCGACTTCGGCACGAAGAGCGAAGGCGAATCCCAAGACGACCAAAAATGGAAATGTCAGGATTTTGAGGCGCATTCAAGCTGATTATGACCTTCTCTCCCCGCTTTTGCAAGAGTAAGGGATCGAACCTTCACTTTTCCCTGAAAATCAGGAACCAGGACGGGTGAAAATCATCGTTAAATTCGCCTACAATCGACCCTCACGGTCGAAAATAAAGCTTGAGTTTTATCATAAAAAAGGCAGTTAGGAATTAAAGTTGCCAATACCGCCCCATGCCAAGCGGGAAGAATTTTCTGTTGGAAAAAGGCGGCCATCAATGAATCCCGTTTCTCCGTCGGGTACGATCTCAACCGGGTCCTGATTGACAAGGTCACCATGGATTTCGGCTTCCCGGTCGCGGATTCCAGCGGGCGCATCAAAGCGGTTTTCTTCGTAGGGCTTGATCTGGAATGGATGAACCGCTTGGCCGAGCGGTTGGATTTGCCGCACGGAGCGGCTTTGACTCTGGCCTCCGAGTTTGCCTTCCGAACCTACCTCGCGCCACGCGGGTGGCTTCCGAAGCAAAGGAGCTGAGGCGGCTCACCATGGTATTCACGGTCTTGGCCGAGCGCAGGAATTCGCCCTTCAGGGGGCGGCCTTCCGCTTCCACCGCCACGGTCTGGGACAAATCTCCGCTGGACACAGCGTCGGACCAGCCGCCTTCGACTGGGCCCATGGAAATACGCTGGGTGATTTTGCCTTCTTTGCCCACGCCCCTGTTCACCTTGTCCAACTCCCGCACCAGGCGGCGGTTCATGTCCAGAACCTCATTGAACACGAAACAGATCTTTCCGTCGATGCCGTCCACGTCCTCGATCAACTTTGCGTTGAAGTCGCCCTGCTTGAATGCCTCGAGGGCATGGAGCAATTTTTTCTTGTCCAGGCCGGTATATCCGTTCTGGTGATTGTGTCCGTTCCCTTGGGCATTACTATTCGCCGGGTGCGGTTTGGAAGTGGATGCGGGTTGGCCGGCCTTGGTGGAGACGGAGGGCTTGGAAACGGCGGATTTGGGGGGCAGGGCTGTCTTCGGGGGAATGACTTCTCTGATGGCAACAATCCACTAATGTGGTTTACCTAATTATTGGGGGTAATCGACACAAGATATTTCTATTTACGAAAAGCGACTTTACCCTTTTTTTACCATTTAGAGGCCACATTAAAGAATGTAATAGACGACTATTCAATGGGTTAGGCTACCCAGCTTGAATCCCATTTTAAGGGCTTAACCACAAGCACGGTCATTCGTATTTTGAGACATGATTGAGTAGCTTTGTCACAACTGTCCTTTTTTCTTAGGAATTGACATCGTGAAGCCAGAACGCGTCCTCGCAATTTTGCGTGAGGTTTTCGACCGGTTGTCCCGGGATAACCCCTCTTTCACGTCCATGCCCGCCACAATCGACGAGAATTCCACCCTGGAAGCGCTGCATGTGACCGACGTCAATATCGGCGACCTGGCCAAGGAACTGCGCAACCGCTTGGGGGGCATCGCCCTGAACGTCGAGCTCATGTACCGGATGCAAAAAGCCTTCGGCGGCACCACCTCCGGTCAGAACCAATATTCAAGCATCGGCGACATGGTCCGCCATATTCAATCTAGCTTGCACCATGGCATCCAGAACCCCGTGGTGGTCTATGTGGACGATGAAGAGGAGAACCTGTTCGTATTCCGCCGCCGCTATGCCAAGCGCGTCAACCTGCGGACCTTTTCGAACCCCGAGGAGGCCCTGGCATTTATCAAGGACAGCCCGGACGTGGTACTGGTCTTGACGGACGAATCCATGCCCGGCATGAGCGGCAACCAGCTTTGCGACCAGGTGCACCTGACCAAGCCGTTCCTGAAATTCGTGCTCATCACGGGCAATCCGGGTGGGGACGAAAACCTAATGCACCGGTCGCTGCGCCATGGGCGTTTTTACGATTTCATCAACAAGCCGCTAGATTTCGACAAAAATGGCGAAGAGTATTTTGAATCGATGAGCAAGGTGCTCTCGGGCGACTTCTTTTAGGTTACTTTTCGGTGAACACATGAACGCCATCCCACCTCTGAATCTCCTCCCAAGTCCCGTTAGGATTGTTGATCCAGGCATTGCAATGGGCGATGTAGTAATTCAGGATCTCGTCCATGAGGATGCCGGTTTTGAGCGTATGGGGCGGGACCTTTTCCAGCATGGCCCGGAACAGGCGCGAGGCGTCCTTGAAGCCTTTTTGGAAGTAGATCGTAAGCGCCTTTTCCAGCAGTTCCCGGGTTTCGTCCTTGTATTGGCGCACCTCAAGGGGCTGATGGCCGTACACCTCGTACAGCCGGAGGTTGCGGGTGGAACCCTTGACCTGGACCACGTCGATCCAGCGGTAATGCTCCGACCCGGGCGCCAGATCCTGGATCACGTCCTCGGTGACGACTACCTCCAGGTTGTACATTTTGGTCTTGGACTCCAGGCGCGAGGCGATGTTCACGGCCTCGCCGATGACGGTGCGGTCCAGCTTCTCAAAAGACCCGAAATTGCCCTGCATGACCTCGCCCTTGGCAATGCCGATGCCGTTGCGGATCATGGGGCTATGCACCGCGAACATAGTCTCGTTGAACTTGTGCAGCTCCAGGCGCATGGCGATGGCTGCCTTGATGGCCTTGTCCCCGTCCGGAAATACGCTCATGACGCAATCGCCCATGATCTTGTCGACCTCACCGCCGTTGTCCACAATGGGGCGGGTCATCATGGAGAAGTACTGGTTGAGGAACATCTGGCGCTCGTAGGGCGTCAGGGTTTCGGTGAGCTTGGTGAACTCGCGGATGTCGCAGAACATGATGGACAGGTTTTTGATGACGGGTTCGGATTTGGACGGGTCGATGCCGGCGCGGATCTCGTCGACGAGGGACGGGCGGACGTAGAGGCGGATGAGCTCTTCGCGCTTGAGAAGCTCCTCGTTCTTGACCATAAGATCCTTAGCTTTTTCCTCCGCGAGCTTGGTCTGCAAGCTCTTCTGGTAGAAGATCTCCAGCGAGGTCTTGATGGCGGCCCCGACAATCGCCGTCAGGAACGAGATGGATTGGGCGCCGAGGCTTTGCCGGAGCTCCTGGAGCGAGGGTTCGAATTGGAAATAATAGATCCCGGTTCCCAACACGGAGCCGATGATGAAATTGACGGGCATGAGATGGGTTTTGGCGAAAAGGCCGAGGATAAGGCCGCTGAATATCAGGGAGGAATTCCAATATTGGTTCTGGTCATTCCTTAAAAAGAAGTACGTGGAATGGAGCGGTTGACAGAGAAGGATCAATATTTCCAGGTAGATGAATTCGACAGTTTTGGGAGGTTTCTTCGTCGAGTGGAATATAAGCGGGATGAACAGGAGCGCGATGGTAAAGCGGATTGGGCCCGAGGTCCAATAGCCCATGGCCCTTTCGGCTATATGGAAAGTAATAAAAGCAAAAAGCCCGATCCAACCGAGGGTCGGGACCATTTTCTGAGTCAGGGAATAATCGTTCCGGAACAGGAGTCCGAGAATTTTTTTGAGTCGAGTCAGCATAAACCAATGCAATCATATAGGCTGGGGATTTCCACTGGGTACTCCTTTTTGATTTTTGGGCTTTTTTTATCGGGCAAGGTCTTGGGGTTCCACCCCGGACGGGATCGAATCCGATCCTAGACAGGCAAGCGGCGCAATTGAGGAAAGGTCAACGGGTTTCAGAATGATTCCAAACGCATCCATGGGGATTGGCAGTTTTTTACGCACGGTATCCGAGAAGGGGATTACCGACCTGGAAGCGGTATCCGATCTGCTCCAACAGATGGTGGATGCGCAGAAGTCCGCCGGCACTTTCGGCTGGGAACGGTTCACGGAGTTCGGCAGCGATGCCAAAGCGTCCGTCATCACCGGGTATTCGGCCTCCAAGAAGGACTGCATCCTTTGGTGCCTAAATCATTACCTGGGGCTGAACAGGAACCCTACCGTGCTCGCCAAGGTCCAGGAGACCCTGGCCCGATTCGGAACCGGCTGCGGCACCTCGGCCGTATCGGGGGGGATGTCCTCCCTGCACAAGGCCATCGAAACGGAAATCGCCTCCATGCTCGGCAAGGAAAAGGCCATCCTCTTCCCCACGGGCTATTCCGCCAACCTGGGCGCGATTTCGGCCATTCCCGGAAAGAACGCCATAGTCATTTTCGACCACGAGGCCCATGCAAGCATCATCGACGGTTGCCGTCTTTCCGGCAAGCCCTGGCTGGCTTTCAGGCACAACGACGTGGCCAATCTCGAAGCCAAATTAAAAAGATGCCAATCCAGGCATGACAATATCTTGGTCGTAGTCGAATCCGCCTATTCCATGAGCGGGGATCTCTGTCCCTTGAAGGAAATCGTGGCACTCAAGGAGAAATACAAGTTCTTCCTCTACGTGGACGAGGCCCACTCCTTCGGCATCTACGGGGACCATGGCCGGGGATATTGCCAGGAGCAGGGGGTCCTGGACCAGGTCGATTTCATCATGTCTACACTCTCGAAGTCTACGGCCTCCATCGGAGGATTCGTCGCGGCCAAGGAGAAATTCTGCCACTGGATCCAGGCCAATGCCACGTCCTACCTTTTCCAGGCCTGCCTCACGCCTCCGGACGCAGCGGCCGTGCTGGCAAGCCTAGAGGAAATCCGGACCAATCCATCCCATGTCGATTCCTTGCACCGGAAGAACGCGTATTTCCGGAAAAAGCTGATTGCCTTGGGATTCGATTTAGGTAAGAGCCAAACCCCGATCGTCCCTATTTATGTACCGGATACCGGTACGCTTCTGTCCTTCAGCAAAGAACTCTACGAAAATGGTATTTTCTCGGTTTCCGTCGTCTATCCGGCGGTAAAATTGACCGAAGGACGGCTCAGGTTCATAGTGAACGCTTCCCATACCGAGGAACATATCGATAGAACCGTTTCGGTGCTAGGGGAATTGGGCAAGAAATTCGGAATAATCCGGTAAAGGATCCACAATGGTAACCACCGAGCTTTACGAAATAATACGCGACATCGTCGCGACCCTGTCCAAATCCGAACCCGGATATCAATCGCTGCCTGCGGAGTTCGATCCTGAAATTCCGATCGCCGATGTGGGCCTGGATATGTTGACCCTGCCCGAGGTTCTCGAGGAATTGAAATCACGGCTGGACGGCAAGGATGCAAGCCTGCCCGAACTAGGCCCGGGCGACTACAATGCGATGACCTTGGGCGATCTGCTGGAACGGATCCGCCACAAGACTAGCCCCGTTGCCAAGAATCCCATCGTCGTCTACGTGGACGACGAGGAGGAGAATCTTTTCGTTTTCAAACGGCGTTTCGGGAAGGACATCAATCTCAAGACCTTCTCGGACTCTGAAGCCGCCCTGGAGTATATCAAGACCGAATCCGACATCGGGTTGGTGATCACGGATGAGGTCATGCCCAACCTCAACGGCAACGCCCTGTGCTCGGCGGTCAGGAAATCGAAACCTTACCTGAAATTCATCCTCATCACCGGCAACCCCCAGAACGACCAGGAATTGATGTACAAGACCCTGAGGCAGGGCCGCTTCTATGAATTCATCAACAAGCCACTGGACATGGAAAAGAAAGGGGCCGAATACCTGGCCCTGATCCGCTCCTTACTTTCCGGACCCACATGAGGATGCGCCTTAACCATAGCCCGTTTAATCCGGGCTTCCGCCTATGAAGCCTGAGTTCATTGAGGCCGGCAGTGGGATCCCGACCGGCCAGATTGCCGCGATTTTTTCCGACGCCTCCAAGCGCAAAACCAACCTCAAGGGAATCGTCTATTCCTCTGCGGATTTGCTGCTGTACTACGGATCGGTTTTCGCCATCGTCTGGTTCCAGGAAACCTGGGTGAAGCTGGCTTTTTCCCTGGTGGTCATTCCCATTCTCCTGAGCCGCCTGTTCGTCCTTGGCCACGATCTGGGACACAAGATCCTGGCGGAAAACAAAACCCTGAACGCGGTATTCGGCAGGCTGGTTTTTATTCCCACTTTCCATACTTACAGCTTGTGGGAGCTTTACCATAACATCTACCACCATGGATTCTCGAATATCCGCAAGAAGGACTATTCCTGGGCGCCCCTGTCCCCCACGGAGTTCCTGCAAGCGTCGCTTTGGAAGCGTCTCATATACAGAATGGAAAGGTCCGTACCTGGCCATGGTATTTGGGTAATAGCGGAGCACATCCTGCCCAGGATGTTTTTCCCTAAGGAGAAATACATCGACCGTAAAAGGCCGATCTATACCGTGGACTCCCTGCTGGTCCTGGGCGCGAACGCAGTCCTGGGCATCCTCGCGATCTGCCTTGCGAATTTCCTTTCTACCCGCTATGGGCATGCCCGGATGGACGCAATATGGGTAGTTTGCCTGACCATCGTCTTTCCTTGGCTGATCTTTTCCTGGCTTTTAGGATGGATGATTTTCATCCAGCATACCGGAACGGACGTACCGTGGTACACGCATAAGACTCCCTTATCTTACCTTGATCACCAGAAGACGGTCACTCCGGATTGGATCTTCCCCTACTGGTTCGGATGGCTTTTCCACTTCATCCATGTGCATACGGCCCATCATGTGAATGCCAAGATACCGGCCTATAACCTGAACCTGGCGCAAAGCGAATTGCTGGCCAAATCGCCGGAGCACATCCTGTCGCGGCGATGGACGATTTGGATTTACTTCGAGACCGTGCGCAAATGCAAGCTGTTCGATTTCGAAAAAAAGCATTGGTGCGACTTTTCCGGCAGGCAGACCGGCCCAGTCCTGAATTACGAAGCCAAATGATTGGTCTGTGCGGTTCTATCGGGTTCATCCGTGGATAAAAAGGCGCTTTATGAAATCCTGAAAGAGACGCTGAACAGCTTGAGCAGTAAAAGCGATCTCTTCGCTCCTCTCCCTCCGGTTTTCAGGCCGGAGGCCGCCTTGGAGTCCATCGGCTTGGATCCTCTCCTACTGCCCGATGTACTGCAGGATCTGAAACCGCGTTTCGGCGGGAGGGAACTCGGCTCCTGCCTAAACAACCCTTCCGCCATGATTACCCTGGATGATTTCCTGACAGCGCTTTCCTCAGTGCTGGGCCATGGGATATCCATACCCAGCATGGTCTATGTGGACGACGAAGAAGAGAACCTCTTTGTTTTCAAGCGCCGATTCGACAGGCTTTTTCCCATCAGGTATTTTTCCAATCCTGCCGAAGCCCTGGAGTTCATCTTGTCTGACCCGAGCGTTGTGCTGGTGCTGACCGATGAGGTGATGCCGGGAATGACAGGGAACCAGCTTTGCGATCGGGCGCATGCGTTGAAGCCCGCCCTGAAGTTCATCCTGCTGACGGGAAACCCGAACAACCAGGACGATCTTCTGTATCAAGCCATGCGGAAAAACCGCTTTTTCGAATTCCTGCAAAAGCCGTTGGATTTCGAAAACCGCTTTGAAGAGCTCCGGAGCCTGTTCTCGTCCGTCCTTGAAGCGGATGGAACACAGAAATGAATGACTCGCCCGCCAAAGGTTCCCTGTCGGCCTTGGCACAACGGTTCATCGAGGATTTGAATTCGAGAAATCCGGAAAAACTTCTGCACTGGTTTGTTGAAGACGCCCAACTCTGGATACCGCCGGCGCCTTTGGTCCAGGGTCCAAAGCGGATCGGACTGTTGCTCAAATTGATATTCCGGCGCTATTCGGATATCCAATGGGATATCGTCGAACTGTATCAGGCTTCAGAGATGATAATCCTAGTGGAGATGAAGTCCTTCGGCACATTTACCTCAGGGAAGAAATACGAGAACAATCTGATTTCCCTGATCAAATACAATCCATCAGGGAAGATTTTCTACATCTCGGATTTTTTCAAGAACACCGCCGTTTTCCTGTGATTCGGATCCGGATTCCCATCCCGATACAACTCCTTCCATTTCCGGCGCGGCCCCTCAGCCTTGGATCATAGGCGATAGCGCTCCAGGAAGCGCCGCAATCCATCATCCAACGACATCGGCTTCCAGCCCAGGTATTTCTCGGCCTTTTCCGCTATAGGCTCGTATTCCTGCGTGATGAACTTCAAATGATCCCGGGCCACCAAGGGCGGCTTGCCGGTCACGAACCGGCTCACCCACTCCGAGACGATGGCATTGGATTCCGCCATCGCCTGGGGGATGCGGAAAGGCATGTATGCCCGCGGACGCAGGAGTTTCAATGCCACGGCCATCTCCCGCAACGAGGTCATGCCGTCCGAAAGTATATACGCTTGGCCGAAGTCGCTTTTGGCTAGCGCCGACAGGGTCCCTTGCACGAGGGAGTCCACATGAACCAACGGGAATTTTCCGGCGACGATGGCCGGAGACCTGAGGATTTTCCTATTCACGAGATTCAGTAGATAATCCGTGAATCCATTGGCCGTATTGATGCCGCCGTACACCGCGGCCGGATGGATGGTGAGCAAGCGGATGGATCCGGCACCTTCCTTGGCCCGCAGAATCCGGAAAGCCTGGCGCATGGTTTCGAAGGATTGGGGAAGCTCCGATTCCGAAATGGAATGTTCCTCCCGGATCACCTTCCCTTGCGCCGCGAAAATCTCGAAGGTGGAGATATATGTCAACTTGGAAACTCCGGTTTCCGCCATGGCCGCTAGGCAGTTTTCCAGCATCTGGATATTGGCGCGCTGAAATGCACCTTGATCGCACATCCATTGGTTAGGCGCGCCTAGGGCGTATACAACGTGGTCGATGCCGGCTAAGGCATCTTTGAAGGCCTCCCGCGTAAAGACGGGCGCCATATTGACCTTGACGCACTCCGGAAACGCGGCAGGTTTACGTACCAGCACGGTGACCCTAGGGGCTTTGTCGATAAGCCCATGAGTGAGGGCATTCCCGATCTGGCCGGTCGCCCCCAGCACTAGAACGGAGTCTTTGATTCCCGGCTCCTGCATTTCAGCCTACCATTGTTTCAATTTTCAATTTTCCCTTGACCATTAGGCGAAATCATCCTCGCCGGGTCTTCTCAATGCACACCCGATCGGCTCGCTATCCAGTTTGTCGACCAGGCGGTAGAAACGCACTTCAAAGTTGGAGTTCTTCTGCACCAAGGTGATTTCGAATTTCCGCTTAAGGTCCCTGTATTCAGATTCGCATTTGCCTTCGGTAATCATGGTCGTTCTGGAACGCCATTTCGACGGATCCCCGAGCGGCTGGATTCAGGCAAACTTTCCGCTGGTTGATCTAATCTAAATCCTTACGCCGCTACCGTCATCGACGTCCTTTGTTTTAGCCTGCCCTCCGTCGGGATTCTATAGGTTTTACTCTTGCCTCCATGACGCGAAGGGTGAGCCAATCGGTTTACTTCCAACAGCAAATTTCGATTCGCGAATATCTCCGGGTGCGATCCCTCGTGCACGCTTTGCGGCGTCACGAAATCGAGACTTGAGTGCAAGTGAAAGCAATTGTACCAAGTGAAAAACGCCAAGCAGAAGCTCCTTACGGATTGAATATTTTCGAAGTGTTCCGGGAATGAAACACGGCCCTTGAACGTCGCGAACAGGCTCCATCCACTTTCGAGAAAACCTCCCAGGCCACGACCTTTCGGGAGAACATATCGATTGCTATGTACAGGTAAAAATAGGTCCCCTTGAGCGGCGCATCCAACCAAGCGATGTCCCAGCACCACACTTGACCCGGCGCTGTGACGACAAGCTCCGGACGCTTCGCGTTCTTCGCTCGACGAACCTCGTTGTTCCGATGCACGCCGCCCTCCTTGACCGGCTGGCTATGCCGATGCACAATTTCCTGACGATTCTGATATTTCTGTTTCATTCTATCCATTCCTTCGCCCCATTTCAGGTGAGGTTAAGCGGGCAGTTTGACCTGAGCCAAATGGGGTGGTCGCACGGGAGTATAAGTGCCTTACACTAGCAACGCGATTGGTTTTTGGCATGTACGCGTTTGGTCGAAGTTTGCGATTGGGAAAACATATGGAGCAGTGGCAACTAGGCTCGGACAGAATGAAGTGCTGGCCCGTTCCGGACACGTAGCTGTCAATTGACCGGGCATGGTAGCAGACTGTCCCTGATTGAATGAGGTCCTCCTTTTGATGGTATCAGATTTCCAACGGCCTGCGGATAATACTCTGGGATTGGTTAAAGTCATGGAAGGTATATTGAAATCTGAAATCAAAGCAATGAAAAGTCGGGTGAAAGGCATCGCAAATCAAAGTCAACAAAGGGAAGCAACATGAACGCAGGGGAAATCATCCATCAGGAATGGCTTAAAGCCATGGTTGAAATGGAAAAGACCCCGTTTTTCCTGGCAATCGAAAAGAAGACATTCACAGCGGAACATTATGCGATGTTCCTGCGCGAAGAATATTTCAATACCCATGAGAATCCGGAAGGGCTGGTTCTCATGGCCTCTCATTTCAAGGGAGAGCAAGGGAAGTTGAACAAGAAATTCATCCGCCATAGCCTGTCCGAAAGCGGTCACAATCAAATGGCCGCGGACGATCTAAGCGCACTGGGATACGCTTTCGAACCTTTGAAGCGCGAGCGTCCTTTGGTGACCACCGAGACATTCAATGCCGTTCTCATCTTCCAGGTCCAGCATCGCAACCCGATAACTAACCTGGCCTATTCCTACCACTTGGAGCATATTGCGGTGGCCAAGGGCAAGCTCTTTTTGGAACATCTCCTATCCATCGGCATTCCCATGGCAGCCTTGTCATTCCTGGTGGAACATACTGAAGCCGATGTCGGCCATAATCTGTTGAATGAGGAATCCCTGCCGTCTGGAATCCGGGAGTGGCGATCAAATCGTGGACCGCCTCAAGGTCATGGTATTCTCTTTTCAGGCACTTCGGGCGATCGAGTGGGTGATTTTGGCTGATTTCGTCACATGCAGGTTACCTTGGCAGATGAGTTGCCTGCACCTGGCTAGCCTCACCTAGTAACCCTATCCTTGGGTAGGGTTTCCTTGCTGAATGGCCAACGCCCTCAAACCTCAATTTTTCGGCGGGGCATTCCTTTTCAAAT
>JALYSE010000003.1:0-26310 GCA_030854955.1 Fibrobacterota bacterium
ATCATCGGGACCATGCCCATCACCAGGCCCAGGCCGACCCCGATCTTGATGCCCATGATGACCCAGGGATTCTGAAGCAGAGACAGGACGAGATCCATATCAGGCCTTCACCTTCGTGTTGCCGTGTTCGTTCGTGCCCGCGACTCCTGTCGCTCCGACTCCTGTCGCTCCCGAGCCGGCCGCCACCGCGGCGGCGATATCTTTGGCGAGGTCGTGAAACATCTCCACCTCGTTGCGGCCGAAATTCACCGGCTCCATCACGGGCAGGAACTTCTGGTGGATGCCGTCCTTGTTCACGAAGGTCCCGCTCTTTTCGAAGGTGGTCAGGGTGGGCAAGGCCACCGCCACGTTCCCGTACTTGAGAAGATCCGATTTGGCCAGGTCCATCAGGATGACGTTTTCGGTCCGGTCCAGCACGGCCTTCAGTTCTGGCGTGACGGCGTATCCGGGTATGTTATGCACCAGCAGCAAGGTGCCGATGGGATTCTTGTCCGCGGCCAGTTCCGTGAGGGAGGCGTCGGCGTCGATGCCGAGCACTTCCTGCATGCCTTTGCGGTTGGGATTCTTGTCGCCGCTGATGGTGAAGCCGGGGAAGACCTCATCCGTGCGGCCGATGTTCGCGTATCCCGCAATTCCGGCGCCAGGGAGGTTCCGTTCGACGAATTCCTTGATGGCCGCCAAGGTCTCGTTGGAGTTCCAGGCGCTGACAAGCACCACGGCGTTGGGCTTGCGGAGTAGATTGGCTGCGGCCTTGCGGGCTTCCTTATAGGGAGCGTCCTGGCCGTCCACCATAGGCTTCATCAGCCGGTTTTCCTGGACGTATGGAAAGGAGAGGCGACCATAGTCGCACATCCATTCCTTGTTCACCTGGTCGTTGCGGCGGGGCACGATGCGCTTGATCTTGTTTTTGGCATCCATGTCCACGCGGGTATTGCAGCCCACGGCGCAGTCCGAACACATCGAGGGACGGGAATGCAGGTTCCACACGCGCGTCTGGAACAGGAAGTCCGAAGAGACGAGCGCCCCTACGGGACAGATGTCAACGGTGTTCATGGAGAGGGGATTGTCGAGGGTCTGGCCCGGGAACAGCGCGATCTCGCTCTTGTCCCCGCGGTAGATGACGCCGAGTTCGCCGGTACCGCTCACTTCGTCCGTGAAGCGGACGCAGCGCGTGCATACGATGCAGCGGGAGCCCCAATATTTGACGTGCGGTCCCATGGTGGCTTTGGATTTGACCACCTTCTCTTCATGGAAGCGCCCATGGTCGCGGCCGTAGGTATAGCTGTAGTTCTGCAGGCGGCATTCGCCGGACTGGTCGCATTCGGGGCAGTCCAGGGGATGGTTGATGAGGAGAAATTCCATCACCGATTTGCGCGCCTCTTCGATGTCCTTGCCCTTGGTCGTAACCTCCATGTTCTCCGTAATGGGCTGGGCGCAGGCGACCACGGGGCGCGGTGCACCTTTGATTCCCACCATGCAGATGCGGCAATTGCCGGCGATGGACAGGTCCGGATGATAGCAGTAATGCGGGACGTCGACGCCGTTCTCATGGCAGGCCTTGATCACGGTCCAGTTGGACGGGACGGTGACCTCCTTGTCGTCGATCTTGATTTTGACTTCTTTGATGCTCATCTCATCCCCGATCTTTATCATGACCGGGCCGCTTCGGGCCCTGGTTGCTGCCCACATCGAGGGCGCTCGGGCCCGCTCCGGTCGCCGTGATGTTCTTGGCGGTGGGCGTGATTTCATCACGATAGCCGCGCTTCTTTTCCACGAAGGCCGTT
The DNA here is from genome assembly GCA_030854955.1 of Fibrobacterota bacterium. Taxonomy (GTDB): domain Bacteria; phylum Fibrobacterota; class Fibrobacteria; order UBA11236; family UBA11236; genus Chersky-265. The sequence continues at coordinate 1,785 of JALYSE010000003.1, forward strand.
TCCCTGATCTTGGCCTCGAAATCCTTTTTGAAGTGCTGCAGGTAGCTCTGCATGGGCATGGCCGCCGCGTCCGCGAGCACGCAAATGGTGCGGCCGCGCATGTTCTTGGCGATGTCCCCCAGCAAATCCACATCGCCCTGATGGCCTTCGTTATGGTGGAAGCGGTGGGTGACCTTCTCCAGCCAGCCCGTGCCTTCGCGGCAGGGAGTACATTGGCCGCAGGACTCGTGGTGGTAGAAGCGCATGGTGTTGTAGATGGCGGAGATCATGTCCACCTGCTCGTCGAGCACGGTGATGCCGCCGGAACCGAGCATGGAACCCAAAGAGGCCAGGCTCTCGTAATCCAGGGTGCACTTCTCGACCATTTCGGGAGTGAGCACGGGAGCGGAAAGCCCCCCGGGAATCACGGCCTTGAGCTTCTTGCCTTCCAAAAGGCCGCCGCCGTAGTGGTCGATCATTTCGCGCATGGTGATGCCGAGGGGGACTTCGTAGACGCCGGGTTTCTTGACCGCGCCCGACAGGCAAAAGATCTTGAAGCCCGGGCTCTTCTCCGTGCCCCATTGCTTGTGCCACGCCGCGCCGTTCTTGACGATGTGGACGACTGCGCTGATGGTCTCCACATTGTTGACGATGGTCGGACAGCCGAACAGGCCGGAGACCGCCGGGAAGGGCGGTTTGATCTTGGGATAACCGCGTCCGCCCTCGATGGAGGACAACATGCCGGTCTCTTCTCCGCAGATATACGCGCCCGCGCCCCGTACCACCGTGATGGTGAGGTCCACGTCCTTGCCGAAAATCTTCTTGCCTACAAAACCCTTGGCCTTGGCTTCCTGGACCGCGTCGAACAAGCGCTGGTAGCCCAGGATGAACTCGCCACGCAGGTAGATGAACGCGTGCTTGGAGCCGATGGCGAAGCAGGTGAGGATGACCCCTTCCACCAATTGATGGGGATCCTTCTCCAGGATATAGCGATCCTTGAAGGTGCCCGGCTCGCTCTCGTCGCCGTTGACGGCGAGGTAGATGGGCTTGCCCGTGCCCTTGGCCAGAAAGCTCCACTTCTTGCCCGTGGGAAAGCCCGCACCGCCGCGGCCGCGCAAGCCGGAGTCGTCCACCAGCTTGATGAGCGCGCCGGGATCGGTGACCCCGACATGGGCCTTGGCGGTTTCGTAGCCGCCGCGCTTCAGGTAATGGTCCAAAGTGTGGGAGCCCGGCTCGTTGATGTGCTTCAACAGGACGGGGCTGAAAGGCACCTTCGGAGTCGGTTGCGTCGCAACCGCGGGTTCGGCCGGAGCCGGAGCGGCGGGAGCGCCGGTGCCTGGAACCGCGCCTTGGGCGGGCGAAACCGTGGGGGCGGGCTGAGGCGCGCCCGCGGACTTCTGGGCAGAGGACTCGTCGGCCTTCTGCTTGAGCGGTACATCGCCGGTACCGGCCGGATTGGGCTTGTTCGCGTCAGACATGCTTCGCTCCATGCGCACCGTCGGACTTGGCGCCATTGTGGCCCGCGCCGTTGTGATTCTGATGTCCGTTGAATCCCGCGCCGTTGCGCGAGCCGTCATCGGTGCCGTCCACACCGTCCGCCACGGGAACCGTGAGGGGGGTCGCGAGGGGACGGGGCACCTTGGTCGTTAATGCGCCTTGGCCGGGTTTGTAGTAGGGATCCTTATCATCGGACCTGCGCGCGCCCTGGGACGTTTCGCCTTCGAAGTTGTAGTGGGCCGGCAAAGTGGGCACGCGGGAATCCATCTTCACCGGCGCCTTGGAGGCGTATTCCGCCGCACTTTTGCCTTCATCCTTCAGCAGTTTTTCTAGGTATTGATCCAGGACCACGCCCTTCATGCTGCAGAAATGCTCGTTGTCGCATTGCACCACCGGGGGTTTGTCGCAGTCGGCCAGGCACTCGACCTTCTCGCAGGAGAACAGGCCGTCCGCGGTCTTCTCTCCCGCACCGATGCCCAGCTTGGCCTTGATTTGTATGAGTGCCGCGTCGGTATTGTTCTCCAGGGCGCACATCAGGGTGGCGCAAACCATAAAGCGGTGCTTGCCGTGGAACGGACGCTTGAAATGGGTATAGAAGGTCACCATGCCCTGCACGTGGGCCACGCTGACATTGCACAGGCCGGCGGTGATTTCCATCGCCTCGTCGGTGACGGAGCCGAATTCTTCTTCGGCCAATCGCAGCACCATCATCAGGGCCGATCGCTTGTTGGGATATTCCTCGGCGTATTCATGGAAGATAGCCATGCGTTCCGGCGAGAACTCGGTGCGGCGCTTGGTTCCCGAATCGGGAACGGCGGCCGGAGCGGCCGCTTGGCCAGATGCAGGCACGCCGGCATCTGGCGTCTTTTGTGTCGGGCTCATCGATCCAACTCTCCCGCAATGATATTGAATGAACCCAGGATGGCGACCAGGTCGGCCAGCATGGACCCCTTGAGCAGCTTGCTCAGGATGGGGTAGTTGATGAAGGACGGCGGACGAATGCGCACCCGGTAAGGATTGGAGGTGCCGTCCGAGACCAGGTGCCAGCCCAGTTCGCCGTTGGGCGCCTCGGTGGCTGAATAGATATCGCTCACTGGCGGATGGATGCCATGGTCGTTGCCCGGCATCACCAGCTTGAAATGGTGGATGAGGGACTCCATGTCCGCGTAGGTCGAGGTCTTGTCCGGCAAGGTGCGTTTCTGATCCTCGAAATTGATGGGGCCGGGCTCGAGCAGCTTCATGGCCTGGCGCACCAGGGAGATGGACTCGGCCATTTCGTCGATGCGGATCTTGTAACGGGCCAGGGTGTCGCCTTCCGTGTACAAGGGGACCTCGAACTTGAGCTCGTTGTAGATCATGTAGGGACGGAACTTGCGGAGGTCGTAGGGCACGCCGGAGGCGCGAGCCATGGGGCCGGTGATGCCGTAGGACATGACGTCTTCCTTGGTGATGACGCCGATGCCCTCGGTGCGGTCAAGGAAGATGCGGTTCTGGTAAAAGCTGTCCCGCAGGTTTTCCAGGGTCTTGTCCATGGAGTCCAGGATCAAGTTCACGCGCTTCTCGAAGTCTGCGGGCAGATCGAAGGCCAGGCCGCCCACGCGGGTATAGCTCGAGGTGAGTCGGGTGCCGGTCACGGCTTCGAACACGTCATACAGCTTTTCGCGCTCGACGAAGGTCCACAAAATCGAAGTGAACGCGCCGAGATCCATGGTCATGGCGCCGACGCACAGGGAGTGATCGGCCAGGCGGGACATTTCCGCGAGGATGGTGCGGATCACCTGGCAACGGCGCGGCACGGTGATGCCGAGCAGCTCCTCGGACGCGAGGGCGAAGCCGATGTTATTGGACAAGGGCGAGAAGTAGTTGAGGCGATCCGTAAGGGTGATGAACTGATTGTAACTACGATGCTCGCCCAGCTTCTCGAACCCGGTGTGCAGGAATCCGATCTCCTGCTCCGTATTCATGATTCGCTCGCCCATGATCTCCATCTTAACGCGGAGTGTTCCGTGCATGGCGGGATGGGAGGGTCCCACGTTCATGTGGACGGTGTGCTCGTCGCGCTCGACGATTTCCTTTTCGTAGGAATACATGTCAACAGCCTCTCTGGTTCACATTCGCTCGCATGCTTGCTCGCTCCCGGCTCACAGCCCTTTATGGGCTGTTCGTTCCCTGGTTCACATTCGCTCGCATGCTTGCTCGCTCCCGGCTCACAGCCCTTTATGGGCTGTTCGCTCCCTGAGGCTTCTGGGTGGTGGCGTGGTAGACGGGAAAATTGCCCCGTTCGCCGCGGCCCCTGAGGGGATAATCCTTGCGTAGGGGATGGCCCTCGTAATCGTCCGGCATCAGGATGCGCTTCAGATCCGGGTGGCCCATGAACTCGATGCCATACAGGTCCCAGACCTCGCGCTCGGTCCAGTTGGCCCCGGTGTAAATATCGGCGATTGAGGGCAGGCGGGGATCCCCTTCGGGTAAAAAGGCCTTGATCTGCGCCTTGATGCCGAGCAGGGGCGACAACAGGGTGTAGACCACCGCGAACCGCTCGGGCTGCGTGATGGGATAGCGCAGGTAGTCCACGGCGGTGAGGTCGATGAAAAAGGCGAACCCCAGGGCGGGATCGTCCCGCAGGAACTGGATCAGCTCCTTGACGTCCTGGCCCTTGACCCTGAATTGATGATAATGGGACTTCTCTTCGCGGCCGAGCAGGCGTTCGCCCGCGAAGGCTTCCACCTTGGCGATCAGAGTCAGATGGTTTTCAGGCTTATAAATCAACATTCCGTTTTCCATGGGGGGCGCCTAGCGCTTGCCCGCCGAGGCTGCGGTGACCGGCGTTTGCGCGTGGCTCGGCGTGCTGCGGTCCATGCCGTGGCGATAATGCGTGTCCGGAGTGCGGTAGGAAACGGACTTGGACGGGTCCGAAGAAGCGTCCAAGGTTACATATTTCTGTGAGCTGGCCTCGCCCCGCTTGGCCTTCTCCTGGACCAGCATCAGCGCGTCAAGGAAGGCCTCCGGGCGCGGAGGGCAGCCGGGCATATAGGCGTCCACGGGAATGAACTGGTCCACGCCCTGGATCAGGGTGTAGGTATCAAACACGCCGCCGCTGCTGGCGCAGGCGCCCATGGAAATGCACCATTTGGGTTCCGGCATCTGTTCCCAAATGCGCTGGAGCACCGGCATCATCTTCAGGGAGATGCGTCCGGAGACGATGAGCAGATCGGATTGGCGAGGACTGAACTTCATGACTTCCGACCCGAAGCGGGCCGTGTCGTACTTGGCCATGAAGGCGGCCATCATTTCGATGCCGCAGCAGGCCGTACCGAACGGCATGGGCCAGAGGCTGTTGGCTCGCGCCCAGTTGACGGCCGTCGCCAGAGTGGTGGTCGCCCAATCGTTGGTGGAGCCGTTCATATGCTACCGGCCCTTTCTTGGATGCGCTCGGAGGGTCATTCCCACTCCAAAGCTTTCGTTTTGATAATGTAAAAAAGGCCCAATCCCAGGATGACCAAGAATACCAGCACGGTGGGGAGGGTGCCCGTATGCAGCATGCGTTTGAACCCGAAGGCCCAGGGAAGCAAGAAGATGGTTTCGATGTCGAACAGGATGAAGAGCAGGGCGAAGGTGTAAAACTTCAAGGCAAAAGGCTTATGGGGGTTGTCGACCTGATCAACGCCGCATTCGTAGGGCTCGAACTTGACCTTGCTGTAAGTCTTCTTGGGTCCCAAAAAGGACGATAAGACGATGGCCCCGACGCCGGTTGCGAGGACCAGAAATCCATAAAGGATGAATGGCAAGTATTCGTTGAGCATGGCAGTTTCCGCTTTCCCCGGACAGGAACGTGGGCCGGGCCGGAAAAGGGGTGGCTAAGAGTCCGTTTTCCGACGTGAAAACTAGGAAAATAGGGGGTTTTCGGCAAGGAAAGAGGGGTTCTGGAAAGGGTCAAATCAGGGTTGCCGAAGCGTGATGCCCGACACTCCGCCGGCGTGCGAAAGAATGCATTTTCACTCCATCGGCCCCGCGTCTTCCCCGGAAGCGCAACCAAACCCGGGCTGGACGAAGGAGCGACGATGAAGACCTTGGTTATGCTTTTGGCAGTAGTCACCATGCTCGGCTTCACCGGGTGTAATACCGACACCGAAGAGAAGTGCCCCGGGGATACCACCAGCGTGGCTATCCTGCTCACCGTCCCTCCCGGTGTGGCCGGCGCAGTCCTCCTCTCCGGGCCGAATGGCTATTCCATGGAATTGAATGCCTCGGACACCCTTACCGGACTGTCATCCGGCGAATACCGGGTTTCCACCAAACGGGTCAAGTTGGCCGGGTCCATCGTCGGAAAAGCCTATTACGGGCAAATCTCCGAACCCGCCTTCACCCTGACCGCCTGCACCCCCAATTCGGTCACGGTCGCCTATGTCCAGGAACCCGGCAGTGAAAAGCTGTGGGTGGCGAGCAACTCAAGGCTCCACGCCTTCGCCGCCGCCAACCTGGCCGCCACCGGTGCCCCGGCCCCGGACATTTCGCTGAAAACCCCAGCCGCCCCCAGGAGCATCGCCTTCGATACCCGAGGCAATCTCTGGTTCGCCAACGCCGAGGGCGTGTTCATGTACGCCATGGAGGATCTGGGGACCGCCGCCGCAGTCTACCGGGTCAAACTGACGGGCCCGGGCGTGACGGGGGTGGGAACCCCGGGTGCCGGTTCGCTCGCCTTCGACGATGAGGGCTCCCTCTGGATTGCCCAAATCGCCGACAGGAAAATCGTGAAGCTGACGGCGGCCCAGATCGCGGCCACCGGGCAGCCGACGCCCACCGTTACCATTTCCAGCCCGGATCTAGACGGCACGGAATCACTCGCCTTCGACGCTGCGGGAAACCTGTTCGCCGCCAGCGGGGACGTCCTGCGTTTCAGCCGCGCCAGCCTCACCACGTCCTACTCCGGCGCTGCGGACGCCAAGATCGTCCATCGCACCGGTCCTCCCGTCATCGGCATCATCACCTTGCCGAACAACCTGGCCTTCAACAAGGACGGCACGCTCTGGATCACCTATTTCAACAGCGGTTCGCTTATTCCCTTGTTGGCGGACAAACAGGCGGTCTCGGACACCCTCATCCCCGTCATCAACATCGAAGCGTCGGTATTGGCCTTGGTGGAAGGACTCACCATCGACGAGGCGGGCAGTTTGTGGATCCCCGGCAAGGCCGGGAAGATCCTGAGCGTGGCTTCGGGAAGCCTGGGAGTCTCCGGCAACCTGGCGGCGGCGGTGACCCTGTCCAGCCCGGCGGTGGACTATGCCGGCGCCATGGCCTTCAACCCGGCTGCGGAGGCATTGCCTCTTCGGGATTGAACCGGGATTGAAAGGGATTAAACGGGATTGAACAGGAATGGGCCCGATAGAGCCGGATGGATCGGCCTATTTCTTTGCTTTACCGTCACCGCCTTTGGCGGGGATCACTTGGTCAGGAGCCGACGGGCTAGGGACGGAAGGGGCAGGCGTCCCTTGTTCGAGAGGCGGGCCGGCGACGGCCTTGCGATCGCAAAGCGCCCGTACGGCATCCAGAAGTTCGTTGCGCGTAAAAGGCTTTTGCAGGAAGTCCCATTCCCCCACTCCGCTCCGTTTCGGCGAATAGCCGGATATGAACAGGGTTTTCAATTCGGGTTTGTGGACGAGCAGGGCCTTGGCCAGGTCCTTGCCGCTTTTCCCGGGCATCACCATGTCGGTTATTAGGAGATCGATCGAGTCCTTGCGGGATTGCCAGAGAGCTTCGGCCTCGCCCGGGCGCCCCACCGATAGCACCTTGTAGCCGGCAGCCGTCAGGAAGAGATTCACGAGTTCACGAAGTTCTGGGTTGTCTTCAACCAGCAGGATGGATTCCGCTCCCTTGTGCGCCTTTGCCGGGGCGGGCGGCTGGACCGTAATCGACTGGCTGCAATGGGGCAGGCGGATGGTCACGGTGGTGCCTCGATTGGGCTCGGAGGCGATGGCGATGATGCCCTTCATCTGGGCCACGATGTCCGCGATGGTCGACAGGCCCAACCCCGTGCCTTTGCCCGGCTCCTTGGTAGTGAAAAAAGGTTCCAGGGCCCGCTGGCGCGTGGCCGCATCCATGCCCTTGCCGGTATCCCGCACCTTTAATTCCACCCAGCGGGCGGGCTCGGTGCCCACGTTCAGGGGATTGCCCGGCACTTCCCGGGTTGAATAGGTCACCTCGCCGCCCTTGGCCATCGCGTCGCGCGCGTTCACGGCCAGATTGAGCAGGATCTGCTGCACCTGCCCCCGGTCAGCCATGATCACCGCGGGCTTTTCCGCGAGATCGAGTTTGATGGAAACATCTTCGCCGATGAGGCGGCCGGCGATCCGGACGATGTCCCTGACCGCGCCGTTCAAATCCATCGGAGCCTTCTTGACCACAGCCTGGCGGCTGAAGGAAAGCAGTTGCTGGGTCAGGGCGGCTCCCACTTCGGCGGCATCGTGGATGCGGCGGAGGCGTTCGTCGGGCATGTCTTCCAGCAACAGGTCGGCGTTTCCGGAAATGACGGTGAGCAGATTGTTGAAATCATGAGCGACTCCGCTCGCGACGCGGCCCACCACTTCCATCTTCTGGGATTGGCGCAATTGTGCTTCCAATTGCTTCCGCTCCGTGATGTCCCAAACCGTGCCCAGAAAGCGCATGGGGCCGCCGGCTTCGTCGTCCAAGCGTTTGGCCTGGACCAGAGTGTTCCGCAGGGACCCGTCCGTGCGTATGATGCGCAACTCAATGGGTCCTCCCACACCATCAGCCTTGAGCAGGTTGCGGTATTGGCCGAGCTTGGGGCGATCCTCCGGATGCACCATGGTCAGGAAAGTTTCAATGTCGATGTCGGCTTCGGGGCGGAGGCCGAAGATATGCTTCATCTCATTGGACCAGTCGATGAGACCGGAGGAGGTTTCCCATACCCAGCTTCCCACGTTCGCCACGCTTTGCGCTTCCTTGAGAAAGCGCGTGATCCGGTTCGTTTCCCGCTGTGCCTTGCGCGGCTCGGTCACATCCAGCACCGTGCCCACGATACGGAACATTTTTCCGTCCTCGTCCGAGATTACGGTCCCGTCGCACCGGATTTCCCGGATGGTGCCGTCTTTCCAGACCGCGCGCAAATCAGAGGGAACCATCTTTCCGGTGGTCTGGATCGTTTCCATGGCCTTGAGCGCTCGGGGCAGGTCGTCGGGATGGATCGCCTGGAAGAACATTTCCGCGGTTCCGGTATCCTTGGCCGGGTCGTAGCCCAAGATACGGTACAGCTCCTCGGACCATTTCACTTCATTTGTCTGGGGATTCATGAACCAACTGCCGAGATGGGCTACTTTTTCGGCTTCGTGCAGCAGCGCTTCGCGAACGGGAAGCGCACCATCCACCGACTGGCTGGCATGCCTTAGTCGCTGGAGTTCCGCTTCCAGCTCCGCCACGCGGCGGCGCAGCATGGCCATCTCACCAGATTCCACGGCCCCGACTCCGCTATCAATGACGGTTTTCTTCTGAATCATCGAAAAAGGACCTCTTGGCGACACCCCCGATATTGTATCACTTGGTTAGATGAAAAACAGACGGTTTTGGGGCTATGAAAGTGGAATCTGCGCCTCATTTCCCCCACCCCCCCCTATCAGGCTTTATTTTGAGAGTAGAGACCCGCCGGAGGGACCCTTGGCCACCTTCCCATAAATTGGGGTGTCCAAGGGCCCCGCGTTCCGGACAACACGGGGAGGGCACATGACCGAACGAAAAAACGTGAAACAGGATGGGGATGAAAAGCAAATGCCGGGATCGGGGGATTGGTCCGGATTAAGCCGTAGAAACGAGCCGGAATCGAGCGCTCTGAATCGGATTCTGAGTGGATTTCCATTTCCCGCCTCCAAGGAGGAGATCGCCAGGCAATTGGCCATTGAGGCGTTCACCCATGGAGGAGGCCGTGCTGCGGATCTGCACGACCTGGTGGTCAATCTCGATCATCACGAGTTCGGCAGCCTGGAGGCCCTGCATCGGGCCATCAAAGACCGCCATGCCTGGGAAAAGACCCATGACACGATGGCCTGATTCCCGGGCCGACTGGCCTTCATAGACAATTCTGGCGGCATGTCCCTCAGGCAGAACACTTTGTGGAGCCGGGCACAATGGGAGTGTGATTTGTAATTTACCGGGTAGTCGGAAGGGGACACAAATGCAGGAAATGGCGCCGGCGAGCAGAACCGAACAGGATACCCAAACCGGTAAAACCGAGCTGGCGACCTTCGCAGCGGGATGTTTCTGGGGCGTGGAAGAGACCTTTCGCATTACACCGGGCGTCCGGTCCACCCGGGTGGGTTATACCGGTGGGGAAACTGCGGAACCGGATTACCGCTCGGTCTGCACCGGGACCACCGGCCACGCGGAAGCCGTGGAGGTCGAATTCGATCCCTCGCGAGTCTCCTTCGCGCAATTGCTCGATATCTTCTGGGAGAACCACGATCCCACCACCCTGAACCGCCAGGGACCGGACATGGGCACGCAATACCGCTCTGCGGTGTACTTCCACGATGAAGCGCAAAAGGTCGAGGCCCAGGCTTCGAAGGAAAGGCGGCAGGCTTCCGGCAAGCACCGCCGCAACGTCGTCACCGAAATCAGCCCCGCTTCCGCCTTTTTCCGCGCGGAAGAGTATCATCAACGTTACCTTTTGAAGCGAGGGATGCCCGGCTGCCATCTTTAGCCTGAACACCCGCCCCGGGAACCGTTTCCGCTGCGGCAGGAATTGGTTCACCCACCTGATGCCATCTCAAATCTTGATTCGGGATCAAAAATGCCAGAAAGACACGGATTTTCCCCTTCCTGAAAATCCGGGAAGGCGGTATTAGTATCTTTCCATCCCTATTAAGACCCTTTGAAAGGCGAATGTGTCGGCCCAAACCCTGCTTCTGGAATGGTTGAAAGGTCGCATCCCTTCCAATGCCGTCACCTGGCTGGAAGAGAAATCGGCCCTTTGCGCCGGCAACGCTCCCGATAAAACCATCTTCTCGTCCTTCAGCACTTGCATCCGGCACTCCGGAAAAGCGCCCCTGGACCTGGATGCCCAAGCCCTCAAGTCCGCCCGGGAAACCGTTTCAGACTGGAATCCCTTTGATTGGACCTGCGATCAGGCTGCGCGCATCTTCCTGCTCCTTAGCCTGCCTCCAGGATCGAAATCATCCCAGTTGATGGACCAGTTATGGCAGACCGCCGATGTAGGCGAGGCCGTTGCCCTGCAAAAGGGCGTGGCGGTGCTGGCCTACCCCCAAGGCCATCTGGCCCGGGCCCGGGAAGCCATCCGCAGCAATATCCAGGCGGTCTTTGAAGCCATCGCCTTGCGAAATCCCTATCCGGCCCTGCATTTCGACGAAGTGGGTTGGAACCAGATGGTGACGAAAACCTTTTTCGTCGAATCGCCTCTCGATCAGGTGGAAGGGATCGATCGACGCGTCAATCCTCCCCTCGCCCGCATGTTGACCGACCTGGCGCATGAACGCTGGGCCGCCGGTCGCGCATTCAGCCCCCACCTCTGGCGTTGCGTCGGTCCCCATGCGGACGATCGCGGCCTCGAGGATCTGAAAAAAATCCTGACCCAGGGCATGCTCGCCGAAAAGCGCGCGGCGGCTCTGGCCCTGACATCCTGCCCTGATCCGCGGGCGGCCGGCATCCTGGAGGCGGAGCCCGCCTTGGCCTCGGCCGCGCGCGACGGAAGCCTCACCTGGGAGAAACTCTGATATGGCCAACCAATCCGGAAATCCGCTCGCCGACCGCCCAAAGCGCATGCTCATCGATCCGCATATTCACATGGTGTCCCGGACCACGGACGACTATCTGGCCATGGCGAATGCCGGGGTGGTGGCGGTGATTGAACCCGCCTTCTGGACCGGCCAGCCCCGCACCGAGATCGGCACCTTCAAAGACTACTTCTCCTGCCTGGTCGGCTTCGAGCGCTTCCGCGCATCGCAGTTCGGCATCAAGCATTACTGCACCATCGGACTCAATTCCAAGGAGGCCAACAACGAGGCCTTGGCCGAGGAGGTCATGGAACTTTTGCCCCGTTTCGCGGGCAAGGAGGGCGTGGTGGCCATCGGCGAGATCGGGTACGACGAGATGACCAAGGCGGAGGAGAAGTTCTTCCGCATCCAATTGGAATTGGCCAAGGAGATGGACCTGCCCGTCATGATCCACACCCCCCACCGCAACAAGAAGGTGGGTACCTCGCGCAGCATGGACGTGTGCATGGAGCACGGCATACCTCCTTCCAAGGTCGTCATCGACCATAACAACGAAGAGACTTGCAAGGAAGTGCTGGACCGGGGCTTCTGGGCCGCCTTCACCATCTACCCCAAGACCAAGATGGGCAACAAGCGCATGGTGGAGATCGCCAAGCAATACGGATCGGAACGGGTCATCGTCGACTCCAGCGCGGATTGGGGCATCAGCGACGCCCTGGCCGTTCCCAAGACCGCCGACCTCATGATCGCGAGCGGGCTGTCCGAAGCCGCTGTGAACGCTATGTGCTACGCTAACGCGCTTCTCGCCTACGGCCAGAGTGGGCAGATGAAGGAGTCGGATTGGCTCGGTGCCAAGTCCATCGATCCGTCCCGGGTCTTCGAGGGCAATAGCCTTCTGCGCGGCGGCGGTCCCGAAGAGGATTCCAAGATCATCGAATAGCCTAAGCCAAGACCCGAATCCGGTCTAGTGGTGGACGAAGGATCTGCTCATGCTTTTGCCATCCGAAATCAGGATGGCAGCATAGAGTCCGCTCTTTAGACCTTGCACCGGCAAGGCGCGCACACCGGAAACCTCGCCCTTGAGCTCGGCCACCAGGGCGCCCCGGGCATCCGATATCCTGAGGACATACGGCCCTACTGAAGCGATTTGGAAGCGGATTGCTTCATGGTCCCTGCCGATGGTGAAGGCCGCCGGAGCCGCTTTACCAACGGCGGGAGCGGCTAAGCCGGTCGTCTCGAAGGGGTCGCCCGATCCGAACCGGTTAAGGGTATACCAAGCTTCAGTGGACCAGGGAGCGCCGTCCGTGGCGGATTTAAGGCCCACCAACCGGATATACACGAGGTAGCCGGCCGTCAGACCCGTAACCTCCAGGTAGACCTTTTTGCGCGAAGCGTCCACCTGTACCTTGGTGACGGCCAGGATCTTTTTGTTTTGAGCGGACCCGCCATAGTCGACGGTGCGGGTATACGTCCAGCTTTTCACTTCGTACTTGGCGGGCTGGTCCGCGTCCAGGGCCACCGGTTCCGTGAATTCGATTTCCATTCCCTTGGGCCGGGATCGCACGGACAGCATTTCGAAGGCGGTCTTGCCATTGGCCTTCAGCTTCTGCAAACCGAATAGCTTGGTGTCGGACTCGTTCCAGTTCCCGTCGGGATCGCCGATCTGGCCTACGTAAAGATCGCCGTTGGGGCCGAAGCGGAGCCGGCTGACTCCCGCTTTGAGTCCTGACGTGAAGCGCACCACGCCGCCCTGGAATTCCCCGCCGATTTTCTCCAGAAACACCCGCTGGATACCGCCGTAGGTTACATCTCCGTAGAGGAATTGGCCCTTGAAAATACCGTTGTTCACATACACGGGCTCGCCCGCCGCGTTGGCTATTTCGGACTGAGGCAGAATCACGGTAGTTGGAGAGTAGGGCATGGCGTCCCAGGTATTGGCGGGCGTCTGGCCTATCTGGGGATGTCCGTAGAAGCGATCCGGGCGCACGTGGGTAAAGCTGTTGTAAGGATTCCAGGTCCCCTGGACATCCGTGGAGAACAAATCCCCTGCGGGGTTAAACGCAAGGCCGAATGGCTGGCGCGCTCCGCCCGCGATATATTCAGTCTTCCCCGTAGCCTTCTCGATTTTCACATAGGTACCGCGGTTGGCGTTTGGCTGGGGCACGGCCGCGAATCCTCCGGACCTCAGGGAGATGGAATGGGCTCCGTAAAAGTGTCCGTCCTTGTAAGGCAGACCGAAGAAGAATTCGTGGCGGTCGCCCCCGGAGGTATAAGCGGCCAACTTGCGGTACTCGGTCGACTCCAGGGTATCGTTACCGTTCTTGTCCGCAAGCACGGCCAAAGCCTGGCGCTCGGAAACATAGATGGTGTCATTGACCACCTTGAGGCCGAGTGGCTCCTGCAGTCCGACGGCGAATTTCTTGTACGTGATCTTGGTGGAGTCATCCTGGGCCACGTTGCTCAGGATATACACCTCGCCTTTCCTGGAAGGCGGAACCAGCACCTTGTGATCGCCTCCCCAGGTGCAGATCACCAAGCGTCCGTCCGAGAGGAAATCCATCCCCGAGACGCCCGGTTCGAACCCCGCCGGTATCACACTGGAAACCGTATAGCCGGGATGCACGGACTTCAGGCGATCGCGATCGCCGGGCCCTTGCGCGTGGGATGAGAGCGCCATGATAGACGCGGACAGGAAGATGACGGACGCAACCGTGCTTGAACGCATATTGGAAAAGGACATTGTACCCCCACGTACAGATTCGAAACCCCTTCAAAGATAAGCTCGATTGTGCGGAAAATCCCGCGGAAATCCTTCAATAAGGACGGCTTACCGCACATTCAGGATATGCTTTCCGGACCCGGATAGGCTTGGGGAAAATTATTGCCCTGCTTCAGAAAATGAAGCAGGTTTGACCTTTCCGGAACCCGGATCCCCGGCCGGGATCAGCCGGGATCAGCCCGGATCAGCGGCCTGAAATCGTTCTGCCGAGGATGTTCCGGGCCGCCCACCCGGCAGCCTTGCCCGAGCGGAAAGACTTGCGCATCGGCATTACCTGCCCCGCCGCCATCCCCACGGTTGCGGAGTATTCCTTTTCCAAGTCCACGCATTGCTTGGGATAATTCTTCGGCGCCAGGAAATTAAACCGGGTCAAATAAGCTTGGCCTTTTTCCTCTCCGGAGATCTGCAAGTCTCCCGACCCGGGGAAAAAAGCGATATGGTTCATGCCGTTCATGGGAGTGGTGATGGAATCACCGACGACCTTGAAAAAGAAACCGCTCTTGCCGTCCAGGACGCAATAGAACCCGCTGTCCTTTTCGATCCGGATATAGCGCTCGTAGTCTTGGACTTCGTTATCGATCCAATACCCCTCCGCCTCAAAGGCCCAGGAATCGGCGAAGGTCGGGGAGGCGGCCATCGCGATCGCCGCCGCGGCCAGAATCGTTCTCATCGTTCTCATCGTTCGCATGCTCGCCTTCATGATCTCACCCGCTGATTGCGGCTTCGCCGCGTGATTTTATTTGACGCGTCCATCGGCAGGAAGGTTCCCGTCATTTGCACGAAGGGAACCTTTACGGAGGCCAGCATGCGCTCAATCTCCTGCTTCTGCTCCTCGGTCAGTTTGTCTTTCTGGATGCCCATCTCGTGCTGATCCTTTGCGGCGGACTGCCGCACCCTTACCCCTGTCCGGATAAACTTTGTATTTCCCGCTCCGGGTGTCCATGGAATACCTTCTACATGTCAAACTTTCGGTTCGATGCAACGCCCCGCTAACCCTTTTTTATATTCAAGCCGGAACCTTTGTCCCGGCGCGAGCTATCCCAAACTCCAGCGACGATCACCCCACTCTCTATCCCGTCCCAGTGCCCGAGGAGGCGATCAGAACGGCGGAAACCCATATCCGCGATATCCTTTCCATCGCCGTCGAACACGCGCCGCCCCACCGGGCCGTAGTGGTCTACGATACCCGTTGCAGTCTGGCCCTGGCCTTGGCCGAGGCCTACAAACGATGCCTTCCCAATGCCATGTTTATCGACTTCGATGCCGTGACCCCGGAGACCGTGCTTGCCGCCTTCCTCCCCCTGGTGCCGCTCGACCTGGTCGTCCTCATCCAATCGACAAGCTTCCGCCTCGAGGCCTTCCGCATCCGGGTGGAACTGTTCAAGCGATCCCTGAAGGTCATCGAACATCCGCACTTGTACCGCATGGGCGGACAAGAGGCGATCTGGTATCTGGACGCCCTGGCTTATGATCCGGCCTATTATCGCGGAGTGGGCCGGGCGCTCAAGGACCGCATCGACCGCGCGGGCAAAGGCGCGGTGGACAGCGGAGACGGCATCCTATCCTTCGCATCGGCCTTTGAATCCGCCAAACTGAACGTCGGCGATTATGCCGGCATGAAGAACATCGGTGGACAGTTCCCCATCGGCGAAGTGTTCACGGAAGCCCGCGATCTGGAGGCCGTGAACGGCCGAGCCCGGATTTTCATTTTCGCGGACGTGGATTTCAGCGTGAACCGTCCCGATAAGCCCATAACCCTGCTCATTGAGCGGGGGCGGGTGGTCGGCGCGGTCGATTCAACGCCCGGATTCGAGAGGGTGCTCTCCAATATCCGGGCCGATGAAGGCGAGGTCCGGGTGCGCGAACTCGGATTCGGCATGAACCGGGCTTTCACTGCGGACCGGACGGTCAGCGACATCGGGACACTGGAGCGCATGTGCGGCATCCACCTTTCCCTGGGGACCAAACACGCCATCTACCCGAAACCGGAATTCGGACGGAAGCATACCAAGCACCATGTGGATGTGTTCGTCGCGACCGAATCGGTCAGCCTTGACGATGAAGAGATATACCGGAACGGGGCTTGGACCGTCAGGGCCGATTTCCCGTAGGGTCTTTTATCGAACCGTGAGCACATTGGCCTTGGCTGATTCCGTTCACTTCAAACAGAAGCCATCCAGCTCTAATCCCCGCCCTTCCGCGCGCATCCTTCAGGGCGCGGATGCACCCAGACGGGGTGTGTATGCTATATTTCCAGCGGTGAGCAAGCCCATCCGTTACGAAGATCGAGGAGCCTCCGCCGACAAGGCCGAGGTCCATAAAGCCATCGCCGGGGAGCATCCCGGCCTTTTTCCCGGAGCCTTCTGCAAGGTCCTGCCGGACACGCTGACCAACAGTCCCGAACATTGCGTTCTGGTGCATGCGGATGGGGCCGGCACCAAATCCATCCTCGCCTATCTCCATTGGAAGGAAACCGGGGACCTGTCGGCCTTCCGTGGCCTGGCCCAGGATTCCCTGGTGATGAACATCGATGACCTGGCCTGCGTCGGCGCCTTCGGGCCGTTTCTCCTTTCCAACACCATCGGGCGCAACGCCAAGATCATCCCCGGGGACGCCATCGCCGAGATCATCGCCGGCTACCGGGACTGCATCGCCATGCTGGCGGAACAGGACATCGTCATCGAAAGCGGCGGAGGTGAGACGGCGGATCTGGGCGACACCGTGCGCACCTTGGTGGTGGACTCCACCGTGGTCGCGCGCCTGCCGCGCAAGCAGATCATCTCCGGAGACAAGCTCAGGCCAGGCCTCGCCATCGTGGGCCTGCACTCCGGCGGACGGGCATCCTACGAAGCTACCGAGAATTCCGGGCTCGGCAGCAATGGCTACACCATGCTGCGCCATGAGTTCCTCTCAACCCATTACAAGTCGGCCCATCCGGAAGCCTACGCGCCCGAGATCGCCGATCTGGCCTATCTCGGAAAGTACCGCATGTTCGATGCGCTGCCCGGTTCCTCCATGACCGTGGGCCAGGCCCTGCTTTCGCCCACGCGGACCTATGCCCCCATCCTCAAGGCGGTCGTGGCCCAGGCCGGGTCGGCCATCGCCGCGATATTCCACAATACCGGCGGCGGCCAGACAAAATGTCTGCGCTTCGGCCGCGGTCTGCGTTACGTGAAGGACAACCTCTTCCCACCCACGCCAATCTTCCAACTGCTGCGGGACAATCCTTCTATGGCGCCGCGTGAACTCTATCGCACCCTGAACATGGGCCATCGGATGGAAATCCTTTGCGAACCGTCGGTTGCCGAAGCCATCATCCACGTCTCCAAATCCTTCAACGTGGACGCGAAGGTCGTGGGCCGCACGGAAGCCTCGGAGGGGCCCAATAGCCTCATACTGAACGACGGCGAAAAGGAATTCACCTACCAACTCTGATTGCTTGGGACCGGACTTGCCGGGGCGATTGCCCGGGCATTGCGGCGTTAGTAGGCTCCGACGCCCTTTAAGCAGCTGGTGACCGTCTTGGCTAGGATCACCAGGTCCAACAGAATGCTCTGGTTGTTGATGTAGTACATATCGTAGTCCATGTTCTCATGGATGGCGATTTTGCGGTCGGAGCTGATCTGCCAGAGGCCGGTGATGCCGGGCTTCACGTTCAGGCGCTGCTTGTGCAATTCATTGTATTGGTCAACGATAAAAGGCATTTCCGGCCGGGGGCCCACCAGGCTCATCTCCCCTACGATGACGTTGAAAAGCTGAGGCAGTTCGTCCAGGGAACTGCGGCGCAGGAAGCGGCCGATGGGCGTGATGCGTGGGTCGTTGCCGGACTGGGGGGTGACGGCGTAGATGGGTGTGTCGGTGTACATGGACCGGAACTTGAAGAACTTGAAACGGCGCCCATGCTGGCCCACACGCTTCTGGATGAAGAAAACGGGGCCCTTGCTGGTGAGCTTCACGATGAGAGCGATCCCGAAAAGGACCGGCGCCAGCATGATGAGGAGGACCAAGGATGAGACGATGTCGAAGCAGCGCTTGGCCACCCGGGTCTTGAAGGAGTACTTGGGCTCCATCATGCCGATGAGGGGGATGCCTTCCACCTCGGTGATTTTCACGCGCTGGATGACGATGTCGTACAGGGAAGGCACGATCTGGAATTCGCAGTCCGTTTCCCTGCACACGTTCAGAATGTCCACCACGACCTTGGAAGGAACCTGGGGAAGGGCGATGAACAGCTTGGTCGCGCCGGTGGTGCGGATGACCTCGCGCAGGTTTGCGAAGTCGCCGAGGACCGGGGCGCCCAGAATGGTCTTCCCGGAGTAACCGCTGTTGTCGTCGATAAAGCCGGCTACATGGTAGCCGAGCTTCGGCGATTGCTTGAATTTCTCCATGAGCTTGCGACCCACGACGCCCGCTCCATAGATGAGGGCGGTGGTTTCGACGAATCCCTTACGGCGCAGATAATTGTTGAACTTGAAGAATCCATAGCGCTGCACCAACATGAAAACGAGCAGGCAAACCCAGGTCAGGACGAAGATCCCGCGGCTGAAATAAAGTTGGTGAGCCAAAAACATGATGCCCAGGGTGAACAGGCAGGCTTTGCCCCAGGTCATGAGCACGAGTTCGAATTCACGGACGTTCATCAGACTGCGCTGAGGCTGATAGAGACCATGGACTTCCATGCCCACCAAGGTGGTAATGAGGGTGACGCCCAGGAAGGAGTAGTAACGGAAAATGGATTCCGGTTCGTAGATGTCGATGGCCACCATGGGCCCTACCAATTTCCAGAGATAGTACCCGGCCAGGAAGCTGAGCACGATGGTCACCGCATCGGCGGCGACCTGGAGGAAGGTGAGGATTTGCTTATAGTGAGAGAGGGCGATTAAACGCGAAGAGACATGGGGCCTCGAATGATCGACGGAAACGGGCGTCGAATCCGGTATAAGGATCGGCTTCGTTTCCACAAAATCGTTCAAGCGGTCGATTTTTCGATCGCTCGGGGGCTTTTGTGGACTCCAGGATTTATTGCTCATATTTACGGGTCGAAAATCACATGGGCTCGTTTTAGATCTTTACGGTACAAAAGATACGTTTATTTTTTTCGCAACTGACATTTGACGTCTCTAAGTATCAAACTGTGCCATTATACGACTAAACCCGCCCACTTGTCCCGCTTCTTTCCGGGAATAATGGTTCCAGGGTATCCTAAGCAAGTTGGGTGCCATTCTTTTTTGAGGCAAGGACGTGGCGGGAATCCGTAAAGCGAAGTGAATGAAGGGTAAAATCCGGCTTTAACCCCATTGAAGAGGACATTTCCCCGGCATGAGGCACCAAAAAACGCTATAGTAAGGGGGACAGGACATACTCCGACCCAGGCCGAGGGGACGGAGAGCGGTCTGCCGGAAATTTTTACAGTCGACAGTTTCTGGTTTAACGGGAAGAGCCATGAAATTTACAGCAACAGCAATTCTGGTCTTAATGACCTGCTCCGCTTTTTCCTGGGCGGGAAAACAGAAAATCATTGTCCGACTTAGAGAACCGCTCCGCGCGGAAACCATAAAGGTTCGGGTTCCCGAATTGACGAATGGACGAGGTGAAACACGCGATCTGGAAGCCAAGGTGGAATTGGGCGCTCAGGCCAAGGTCGAAGCCCCCAAAGCCAAGGATGCTTCCTTGAAGCTCAACATGCTGGTGCGGAACATCGGGAAAAACGGGGTCCAGGTTACTCTGACCTTGCCGACTGCGGGATACGTGGAAGTCGGAATCATGGATTTCTACGGCAAGAGCCTAGCGACGCTACTCGACGGCAACGTGTCCCCGGGGATTCACCCATTGCTCCCCGTCACACTTAAGGAGGGGGACAATAACGGTATCAAATTCATGACCCTTCGCATCAACGGCAAATTGGTTCTCAAAAAGGTGATTACCAAGGTACGCTGATGCAGTTCCGTTTCCGGCATGCTTGTTTCCTGGTGGTAGGCCTTAGCTCGGGCGCGCTGGCGTTGGGAACGATGCAAGTCGAGAACGCCGTGGTGGGTCAGCGCACGATCATCCTGACCATTGAAGATTCCATCCAGGCTCCCGACCTTTCCAAGATCCGGGTCGAAGGCTACGAAATCGAAAGCGCGGTGTTCATCGAAGAGATGGGAACGTTGCCGACCCGGTTCGTTCACAACTACATGGACCTGACCCTTGCCGGTGCCGGCAAGGTGGTCGAATACGTGCCCACTCTCGGCACCATGATCCTCGAACTTCCCCAGGGCTCCGTGCCTTCGGTGGGGAGCATCATCGCGGACACGGCTTTCGGCGGGCTGCTGCGCAAGGTCACCGAGGTGAACCCCCAGTCCCAGCCAGGCGTATCCGGACGGCGCTGGAGCCTGGCGACCATCGAGGCGGATTTTCCCGAGGCGGTGATGGACTGCGACATCGCTTTCAAGACGCGCATGGATATGAACCAGGCCTTGGGCGATTTCAGGCAGTCCGCGGAAGTGCTGGGCACCCTTGCCGACGGCTCCCCGACCGACGGGCATCTGGACATCACCCTTACCGGCGCCCAAGTGCTGTTCCAACCGGTGGTTTCCGGTCGGATCCAGGTTCGCAACGGCAAGGTCGAACTCTTCCGCTTCCAGACCACCGGGGATTGCGAAGTCATGGCCAATATGAGGACCCTGCTTTCCGGGGTCGGTGATTTCTCGTACGAGGAAGAGCTGCCGGGCAAGGCCCCGATGCTCGTTCCCTTGGGTTCGGGTCTGTTCCTGCGCATGCGCAACCGGCCCTCGCTGCACGTGGATATCCAGTCAAAAGGCGAAACCTTGACGGCCCACGCGGATTTTCGCGTCCGTAATTCCATCAAGGGCGAACTCGGATTCTCCGCCGGCCAATGGCAGCCCCTGGCCGAGAACAAGATGACCTGGGCCAACAAGGCTTTGCTGGAGCTGCGCGGAAACGGTCAGGTCAAGCTGTCCATCAAGCCGCGTATGGAGATGCTGTTGGAGGGCGTACAGGGCCCGGTCTTCACCTTTGATTCCTACGCCCGTTTCAATACCGCGCCCAGCCAGGCTCCGACCATGGGAGAGTCCCTCGCGTACGGCGCGGCCAACAAGGAACTGAGCCTGGGGGCGAACATCTTCATGGAAACGCGCACCAATTTCACGGGCCCTGCCTCTCTCCGGAACTTTCTGTTATTCAGCCGTGAGCAAAGCGTGCTTTCGCCTCCCAGGGAAGGCACCCTGGCTCTCAAGGAGGCGGATAGCAACCGCATCGCCCTGAACTGCCAGACCTATCCCAAATCAGACTATTACGTCATCCAGGCCAAGCTTGGCGCCGGTCCCTGGGAAACGCTCATCGACAAGGCGTCTTCACCCAAGATCCGCACTGCCATGCTGAAGCCCAGCAGCCAATACCGGTTCCGCGCTCTTGGAGTCAATGCCATGGGAATGGGCCCCGCCTTTCCTCTTGAGGGTGTGGCCTATACCACGCCGGCCCTCAATCGCCCTCCGTTCCAACCCATCGCGCGCTTCCCGGACTCCGGAGCGGTGGTCGCGGATCTCCAGCCCGTGATCGCCTGGAAGGGCGGCGACCCCGATGCAGGGGCCAAGGTCCAATACACGATCTACCTCGACAGCAAACTCCCTCCGCTGTCCATCCGCGCCGGGGGTGTTCCGGATACCTCCTTGGCTCTTACCGACCTCAAACCGGGAACCACCTATTTCTGGAAGGTCGTCGCCTTCGACGGCATGGATCGAAGCGAGGGGCCGGTGCAATCATTCACCACAAAATCCGCGGAACCGGTGGAGGCCCAGCCGGCCAAAACCATCGCCTCCCCTTACCCCGTGGTCTTTCTTCCCAAGGGATCCTATCGTCGCGAAGACGGCCGCATGGTCCAGGTGGGTCCCCTCTTCCTGGGCAAATACGAAGTGACCCAGACCGAATTCGAGAAAGTTACGGGCCGAAATCCCTCCTACCGACTTCAGGACTCCCTCCCAGTGGACCGGGTCACCTGGGAAGAGGCGGAATCCTATTGCCGCGAAACCGGCGGTCGTCTGCCCACGGAAGCGGAATGGGAATACGCCGCCCGCGCGGGCAATCCCTCGACTTTCTATTGGGGCGGCGAGACTGCGGGCGATTACGCCTGGTACCGGGATAATTCCGACAACCGCACCCAGAAGGTGGGCCTGAAAAAGCCGAATGTCTGGGGTCTGCACGACATGGCCGGCAACGTATTCGAGTGGGTCCAGGACTGGTACGGCGATTACAGTCTCATCGAGCTGAACCATCCCAAGGGGCCGGGGTCGGGAACGGCCAGGGTCATCCGCGGCGCCAGCTGGTACAGCGAATCCGGGTCTCTGAGCCTCACGGCCCGATACAACAATCGACCCGGCTTCCGCAACTTCAAAGTCGGTTTCCGTTGTGCGAAGGATCCCGATCGGACCGCCTTCGAGAATGACGACCCCTCCCAGACGCTGGCGGGCAAATCCCCCGACCCGTCCAAGCCCGACGTTTCCCCGGCGAAATAATGCTAAATTTCCCGTCGCGGTGTCGTTGGGACCCGGCTGGCAATATGCGTATAATAGGATGAGATGAAATACGGAATTTATTCCGATATACATGGGAATCTGGAAGCGCTCAATCGCGTTCTGGAATCGATGAAGCGTCTCGGGGTGGAGAAGAAAGTCTGCCTCGGTGACATCGTCGGTTACGGCCCATTCCCCAACGAATGCGTGGAGCTGGTCGCCGAGAACAGCGACATCACCATTCTGGGAAACCACGACAGCGTCGCCATCGGGCGGGAATCCTCCGATGGCTGGAACAACTACAACGCCCAGAAGGCCATCGAATGGACCAGCAAGGTCTTGACCCCGGCCTCCATCGACTTCTTCTCAAAGCTTCCCTACATGGTGTCCGAGCCTCCCTTGCTCTTCGTGCATGCCAGCCCCTGGTCGCCGGCGGACTGGAAGTACGTCTCCAGCCTGGACGATGCGGTGGATGCGTTCTCCTTCTTCACCGAGAAGATCTGCTTCATCGGACATACCCATTGGCCCATCATCGTCATCATGGAAGGCGAACAGTCCTTTAAGGTGTCCGAGACCCTGAATTACTCCCTGGAGCCGAACCAGCGCATGCTGGTCAACGACGGCAGTGTAGGCCAGCCACGGGACCGCAATCCCCTTGCCTCCTGGTGCCTGTGCGATACCGAGAAAATGACGGTGGAAATCATCCGCGTCGCCTATGATATCAGCAAGACCCAGGCGGCCATGAAGAAGAGCGGCTTCGCCGAATTTCTGATCAACCGGCTCTCCGAAGGCCGATAAGATCCTGCGGAACCTTCCTGTGTCAGGGTTTAAGGTTTCCCCGGACTCTCGACTTCGTGAGGTAGGGGATAGGGTAAAAACGAAGTCCCTAACCCCTAACTTCTAACCCCTAACCCCTGCTTCGCAAACCCATGAGCCGAATCCGCGCCCTCGCCAAGGAATCTTTGGTTTACGGCGTTTCCACCATCGCGAGCCGGTTCCTCAATTTCCTGCTGGTCCCTTTCTATACGCATGTGCTCACGCCGGCGGATTTCGGGATCCAGAACATCGTCTTCGCCCTCATCGCGCTGCTCAACATCATCTACCAGTTCGGGTTCGACGCCGCCTACCTGCGCCTGGCCAACGATTCCGATACCGAAGGGAGGAAACAGCTTTTCTCCACCGCCTTCTGGAGCCAGACCCTGGGCGCTACGGTCTTCTCCCTGGCATTGATAGCTGTTTCCCAACCCTTGGGGCGGCTCTTTCTGATACCCGTCGCTTACGGTAACCTCTTCCTGCTGGCCGCCGGCATTCTCATCCTGGATACGCTCAAAGTGGTCCCCATGGCTCACCTCAGGCTTGAACATTCGGCCCTGCGCTTCGCCATGATCAACGTGGGTAACGTGGCGGTCAATATCGCCGCCAACCTGCTCTTTGTGTTGTATTGGGGCAAGGGCCTGGAGGGCGTGTTCTGGGCCAACCTCGTCGCCAGCGCCGTGACCTTGCTCCTGGTGTCGCCCACGCTCATCGCCAACGTGAAAGCGAAATTCCAAGCCCCGCTTTTCGGCCATCTGCTCCGATTCGGCCTGCCCTTGGTGCCTGCGGGCCTTTACGGCATCGTCAACGAAATGGCCGGCCGGATCTTCATGCG
Organism: Fibrobacterota bacterium; assembly: GCA_030854955.1. Lineage (GTDB taxonomy): Bacteria > Fibrobacterota > Fibrobacteria > UBA11236 > UBA11236 > Chersky-265. The sequence goes on from JALYSE010000003.1 coordinate 25,935, forward strand.
CATGCTCTCCCAGGACCAGATCGATAGGCTTTATCCGGGCAAGGGCTACGATGTGCTGGCCTTGGCCGGCATCTTCTCCGCAGCCTGGAAACTGGGCGTTTTCGGCATGCTTCTGGTTCAGATGTACCGCATGGCCTGGCAGCCGTTCTTCCAGCAACGATACAAAGACCCGGACGCTCCCGAACTGTTCGGGCGCATCCTCAGGTACCTTTGCCACTTCGTAGGTTACGTATCCGTTACCCTGGCCGTGTTCCTGGATAAGCTGGTGGCCTTTCCCGTTTTCGGCCGGCCCTTGATCGAACCTTCCTATTGGCCCGGTCTGGAAATCGTGCCGGGAGTCTTGCTGGCCTATGCCTTCCAGGCCTGGATCGTGCAC
>JALYSE010000003.1:26320-27329 GCA_030854955.1 Fibrobacterota bacterium
CATGCACTTCACCCTGGGTCTGTACATCGCCAAGCAGACCCGTTATCTGATTTGGACCAATGGGATGGGAGCCGCGGCCACGGTCATCGGAAACCTGGCCCTGATTCCGATCCTGGGCTTGTGGGGGGCCACCCTTTCCGCTATCATCTGTTACCTTGTTATCGCCGTGATGACCACCCGGAAAAGCCAGGCGTTGTTCCCCATAGACCTGCCCTGGAAACGGATGACGCCTATTCTCATATGGCTGGCCGCCGGATGGATGTTCGGTACGGCCGTGCAGATGCATCCGGAGCGATTCTCCTGGGGCCTGCGCCTGGGCGGTCTGCTTGCGTTTTGGCTCCTACCCTTGGTCATTGGAACCCTCCCCGTGAGGGAACTGCGCGGGATCCTGCCCGCCTTCGCCCGCAAGCCCCGCCGGGATTGATCCTTTCTTCCCGGTTCATCCTCAAAAGCCAATGGCCCCGGGGCGGGAATTCAGCCGTCGATTATTGGTAGATTTTGCGGGCTATGCCGGTCCACCCCAAACGGGTCGATCGCTTCCATCCCTGTCAAGGAGCTCCGGAAATGAAGACGTTTTTCAAAATCCTCGGTGGATTGTTCCTGGTATTGTTTTTGGTGGTGGGCGGATTCCTCGCCTACGTCGCGGTCGACGGCATTCCCAAGTACCCGGTCAACCCGCCCGATCTCAAGGTGGAGGTAACCCCGGAGCGGGTGGCCAGGGGCAAGATCATTTCCAGCATGCTTTGCAGCGAATGTCATCTCGACAACAAGACAGGACGACTTACCGGCAATCGGCTGCCGGATCTGCCGGCCGAATTCGGCCCGGCGTTCTCCCCGAACCTGACCCACGACAAGAACGCGGGCATCGGATCCTGGACAGACGGGGAAATCGCCTTCCTGCTTCGCACCGGCATCCGCCGGGACGGTCAATACACGCCGCCGTGGATGCTGAAACTGCCGCGCATCGATGATGAAGACATCGCCTCCATCATCGCCTTCCTGCGCTCCG
>JALYSE010000003.1:27339-29828 GCA_030854955.1 Fibrobacterota bacterium
CTGGTGCAGGCCGATCCCACGCCGGATCAGGAATCGCGACCCACCTTCCTGGTCAAGTTCCTCACTCACGTAACCTTTAAGCCTCACCCCTATCCCTCCGCGCCCGTCAAGGCTCCGGACACGACGGATAAGGTGGTCTACGGTCGTTATCTGGCCGTGGACGCATTCGACTGCTATGGCTGCCATTCCGGGGATTTCAAGAAGATGAACGAACGCGAGCCGGAAAAGTCCTTCCGCTATTTCGGGGGCGGCAACGGAATGCCCGATTTGAGCGGAAAGGTCATCTATACGGCCAACCTCACCATGGACGCCGAGACCGGTTTGGGCAAATGGACAGAAGACCAATTCGTGAAGACCGTGCGCGAGGGCATCCGTCCCGATGGCCGCATCATCCGCTATCCCATGTCCCGCCGCCCGGAGTTCACAGAAAGCGAGGTCAAGGCCATCTGGGCTTATCTCAAATCGGTGCCGCCCATAAAGCATGAGGTCGTTCGCGACTTCGATGAACTGGGCGGGGCCGTGCTGACCGAAGGCAAGGCCATTTATAACAAGTATGGTTGTGTGGCTTGTCACACTGAGACAGGAATCGGCGCCGGAGATGTCACCAAGGCGAAAATCAACTTTCCCGCAGACAGCCTGCTGCAGGCCTGGATCCGGAATCCGGCGTCCTTTAAGCCCTTGACGAAGATGCCGTCTTTCCAGGGCATTATCAAGGACGAAGAATATGCCCCCCTAATCACCTATGTGAGGGAATTGGGCAAATAACAGGACTGGTGAAGATAATGTCAAAATAATCACAAAAAACCTTGCGCTCCTCGAAGGGAATTCCTTTTTTCTTTCAGGTGATTTCAAACCGGACTCTTCCAACCCCCGAAGCCCTGCTCGAATGCAGCGCGGACGGGATTCTCCTCCTCGACGACGATGGCGTGCCGCTCTTTGTCAATCCATCCGGACTGCGCCTCCTTGGGCTTTCGGCTCCGATACCCGGCGACTTCCTCGACTCGGTCCATCCCGACGACCGCGTTTCCCTGGGCGTGGCCTTCATCGCGGCCCGCAGTTCTACCGAGGGGGAATCCTTCCCCGTGGAGTTCCGGGTGGGATGCCGAGGCTTCGATTCGTTGGACCGGCCGGAGCGCGCCCCTCCCCGTCCGGCTTCGCGCTTGGACGCCAACGTCAAGTTCAGCCGCGGAGCCGACGGCCAAGCCTGGCTGGTCCTGAATCTGCGGGAGTCGAAGGACATTTCGCGGAGGGACCATTTCGGGAAGGTAGCTACCGAGACACCCACAATGCATGTTCCGGAGAACGCCCCGTCCGACGGGAGCCTGGAGGAATTTGCCGCCAAGTGCCGCCTCCTGGACATGCTGCTCGACAAGCTACCCGTCATGGCCTGCCGGATCGATCGGGACGGAGTCTTCCTGGAATCGCGCGGAGCGGCCTTGCGGGCCATCGGCCTTGAGGACAACGAGTTGGTGGGCAGCAGCGCACTGGAAGGCTGGCCCAACGTCCGGCCCTTCATGGAGAAATCCCTGCGCGGCGAATCCGTGCATTTCGAATATGAAATCGGACAAGGTGATCGCAAACGCGTCCACGAAATCTGGTTCGCTCCCAATCCTTCCGACGGCGGCGCCATCGGCTTTGGCGTGGACGTCACCGATCGCAAGCATACGGAAGAGGAGCTTTCCAAAAGCGAGGCCTTCGGGCGCCGCATCATCGAAAGCAGCCGGGACTGCATCATGATCCTCAATTCCGAAGGCAACCTCCTTTCCATCAGCTACAGCGGGCGCAAGCTCATGGAGATGGAGGATCCGGAAGTGTTCCTTCACCGGTCATGGCTGGATTTCTGGCGCGGAGAGGATCGGACCAAGGCCGAGAACGCAGTGCGCGCGGCGGGACGAACCGGGGTCGGAAAGTTCCAAGGCTATTGTCCCAGCGTCACCGGCAAGCCCAAGTGGTGGGACGTCATCATCACACCCATCCTCAACCCATCCTGGGAGCCGGAGCAGCTGCTGGCGGTCTGCCGGGATATCACCGAACACAAACGTTTCGAGGAATCCCTGCGGCGGTCCAAGGAGCAGTTGGAGGCCATCCTGCGCGCGATTTCCGATTCGGTGCTGGTCGCCGATTCCGGCGGCAAGGTGGTCTATGCCAACGATGCGGCGGCCCATCTCCTGGGCCTAGCCTCGGCGCAGGATTTGTTGGAAACCTCCCTTGAGGATCTGGCGGGCGGGCTCGCGGCCATGGACGAGGCCGGAGCGCCCGTCAATTGGCCCGCCATACCGAACCCGTCGGCCCCGGATCCCGGCCCCGCGCCAGGACGCGTACTGCGCTTGCGCGGAAAAGCCGGCGCGATCACGCCCGGATCGCAACCCATGGCCGGAGCCCCGGGCCCGGCCGCACCCGCAGCCCCGGAACGATGGCTGGTGGCGAACAGCGCCACCGTGAGGGACGGAGAGGGCCGGGTCCACCTCATCATCAATTCGGCCTATGAT
>JALYSE010000003.1:29838-51512 GCA_030854955.1 Fibrobacterota bacterium
TTCACGGAACGGAAACACGCCGAATTGGCCCTGCACCGCAGCGAAGACCAACTGCGCCAGTCCCAGAAGATGGAAGCGGTCGGCCGCCTCGCGGGGGGCGTGGCCCACGATTTCAACAACCTCCTGACTGCCATCAATGGCTACAGCGAACTGCTGATGAAATCGTTGCTGGAGAACGATCCCTTGCAGTCGACGGTCGCGGAAATCAAGCGGGCGGGCGAGCGGGCCGCTTCGCTCACCCGCCAATTGCTGACCTTCAGCCGACGCCAGGTGTTGGCCAGCCGGGTGCTGGATCTGAACCAGGTGGTGACTGAGATCCGCCAGATGCTGGGTCGGCTCATCGGCGAGGACATCCAGATTCTAACCTTGGGGGATCCCGGCCTCGCCAAAATCACCGCCGACCCGGGCCAGATGGAGCAGGTGATCCTGAACCTGGCCCTGAACGCCCGGGACGCCATGCCCACGGGAGGACGACTCACCATCGAGGCCGCCAACGTGCGCCTGGAAAAAGAGCAATCGGGAACCTTTTTTGCAATCGATCCCGGGCGGTACGTCCGCCTGACAGTTACGGATACGGGAGTGGGCATGGACGATGAAATCAAAGCGCACCTGTTCGAACCCTTCTTCACCACCAAGCCACCGGGACAAGGCACCGGCCTTGGGCTCTCCACGGTGTACGGCATCGTGAAGACCTCGGGGGGAAACCTCTCAGTGACCAGCGAGCTGGGACGTGGCACCACCTTTTCGGTCTATCTTCCCGTGGTCGACCAGGCCAAGGATTCGGAAGAGACCGAGACGGTCAAGCCGGCCGTGAAATCTGCCCCAGCGTGCTCGGGAAAAGAGACCATCCTTCTCGTCGAGGATGAGGATATGGTGCGCCGCCTGGTCGGCCAGGTGCTCCTGTCCCACGGGTACACCGTGCTGGAAGCGGCCTCCGGACTCGCCGCCCTCGAGTTGGTGGACCGTAATCCCGGCAAAATCGACCTCTTGCTTACCGACGTGGTGATGGCGGGCATGAGCGGGCGCGAGCTTTCCGAGAAGCTCCTGCTGCTCCGGCCCGATCTGAAGGTGCTTTACATGTCCGGCTACACGGACGATGCCATTTTGCGCCATGGGGTGTTCCAGAACAGCACGGCCTTTCTGGGCAAGCCGTTCAGTCCGGGAGCTCTGGTGCGCAAGCTCCGGGAGGTCATCGACGGCGCTGGGTTCCACATTGGAGAATCCACAGCCGCGGGCTGATTCCGCCTGCCTTTCCCAGATGCTAACAGCGCGGGATGCTGGCAGCGGAGGTCATTGCTACCTTCCCTCCCATCCCATGGACGCTCCCGCCGATACCGGCACCCTTCCCGTGCTTTCCGCCTATGCCTGGCTGGCCCTGCCTCTGGACGACCTGCTCCGTCGATGCAGCCAGGCGCGTTTCCAGGGATCGGGGCCCGGCGGCCAGAAGCGCAATCGCGTCTATAGCGGCGTGCGCCTGTCTCATCCGGAGTCCGGCCTAACTGCCGAGTCCGTGGATTCGCGCGCGTCCCTGCGCAACCTGCATGCCGCCCTGGCCCGCCTGCGCCTTCGCTTCGCCCTTTCCGCTTCCTTGCCCGGATGCGATCCCGCGCAAGCGGCCGTCGGCGCCGCCCAGCCTCACTTCCGAGCCGGCGCAAACCCGGACCACGCCGACTATCCGGTTTTTCTCCTGAGGGCCCTGCATTTCCTGGCCTGGCATGGCGGCCAGATCACCCCTGCGGCTGCGGCGTTGGACTGCACGGCGTCGGCGCTCACGCGGTTTTTCAAGGCGGATAAGGCGGCCTGGGCCCGCGCGCGATCCATCCGCGCAACCAACGGGCTGCATCCCTTGAAATAGCGAATGGAAGAAAGGGAATAGTCGCCCAAGCCTTGGCCTACGCGGGCGGGATGAGGCGGATCTCAGTCCCTCTGCCTCTCATCACTTAAGGGAGGATCCTTGATAAAAATCCTCCCAGCGGGAGACGACGTTCTCCCAGGAGAATTCCTTGCGCACGAACTCGTGGCCTTGGCGTCCCAGTTTTTCGCCCAGTTCCGGATCCGCCAACAGCTTTAAAAGAGTCCTGGCCAGGGCTTGCGGATCCTTTTCCGGGCAGAGCAGCCCGGTGCGGCCGTCCTTGATGATATCCGGGATACCGCCCACGTCGGACGCGACCACCGGCCGGGCGTAATTCAGGGCTTCCAGGAGCACCACGCCCAGTCCTTCGGTCTCGCCTTGCGAGTCCACGATGGCGGGCAGGCAGAACACGTCACAGGTACGGTACCAGCGGATCAACTCGGCTTCCGGAACCTTTCCGGCGAACACCACCCGGTCCTCCAAGGACAATTCCCGGACCACCTGGCGCAGGTCCGCCTCCACCTTGGGATCGCCTTTGCCCACAATGACCACACGGGCGTCCATGGCGGCCGAGACGAGGGGCAGGGCCCGCAGCAGGTAGACGATACCTTTGCGCTCCACCACGCGGCCCACGGTGAGAATGGTCTTGATCGGGTTGCACGCCGGCGGCAACGGTTCCCCGGAAAGGGGCGATCCGAAGCCGATCACGCTTTGCTCCACGGGCATCAACGCGGTGACGAGGCTGGCGGTGAAGGTGGAGTTGGAGACCACGCCGTGGGCGCGGCGCAGGCAGAAGCGCAGGATGGGCGCGATGGGCTTGAACTTGGCGGCGAGGAGCAGGCAGGCGCCGTGGAAATGCAAGATGAGCCTGGGTTTCCCCGGGGCGACAAGGCAGGCGGCCCATCCCATCAGGCCATGGGGAAAGGGCCAGTGGCAATGGATAAAGTCGTAGTGGCCCTTGCGGGCCAGGCGCATGGCCGCGAGCATTCCGAAAAAGAGGTAGGGAAAGAAGAGGAGCTTGAACAACAGGCTGCCGCGGATCTTGTTGGGTGCGCCTTGGTCATGGGTCAGGGTTTCCCGATCCTTGAAGAAATACCGGAAACGATGGACCCGCACGCCGCCGACGGTTTGCGATCGTAAGCCCTTGAACGAGGGTGCCAAAACCTCGATTTCATAGCCCTGGGCCTTGAGATGGCGGATGGTGTCGATCATCCAGGGATTCTGGTTGTCCTTTTCGTCGCGGCTGTAGGTTGAAGAGATGTAGAGGATGCGACGGGGTTTTTTCACTAAAAAGTGCATTCCTTGGAGGTAATTAAATGAAAAATTGAGATTGAGTACAATCCTCTAAAAAACTCGAAAGGGCGAAAATGCATTCTGAAAAGCTAGAAATTAACGGAAACGGCTTTGCAACTCCTCTGATTTCGCCTAAATTGATTAGTAGGATGGCTATGGTTTCCCAGCGATTGAGGGTAAAATGAAAGCATTTTTATTGGCGTTTATAGGTTTCATTCCATCCCTGACCTTGGCTGTACTGTGTGATGATACCTACACCCTGCAGTCGGTTTCGCAGACGCTTATGGTTGGTAATAATCCCGACAATCTTACCAAATCCACCAAGTCGGTGCTGCCCGACCTGTCCAACCTCGACATTATCAGCGCCACTTTAAACTATAAAATCATCACCCGCTTCGAAGGTTCGTGCACAAAAGCACCAAAGCCAGTGGTGTTCCGTCAGAAACCCAGCGGCAAAATGGAATTCACGGATATAACGGATAACGGATACCAGATCCAGATGTACGATTCAAAGATCCCAGTGGATTCGTATAAGTATGACTATTGGTTCGGATTCTATTTTCCGGCGGAATCGCTGATTGCCTATCTCGGTAGAACCAATTCCAAATCCGATGCGTTCGTAAACCATTACGCCATGGTAAGTTACATCGACTCTACTTTCGATCCCATCGGCGGGCAATTGAAGACGGACAGCTCCGGTTTTGTCGGCCCTAGTGGCCCTGCCGATTCCGCCTCCCTGCACAATCGACTTTTAGAGGCTACCGGTCGAAAAAATATTGTTCAGAACGGAAACCGAAAAATCAAATTTACCGTGCAAATGCTGGAAGTCCGTTATGAAAACAAACCGGCACCGATATCCATATCTGCTTCAAAAAAAGCAGTTCCCAGGTTCCAGGCCAGCCAGACCGGCAATCTCGTTCTGATCCGGCTCGGTGAGAAGAAATCCGTGGGCAGCACCTCCTTGGATCTTTACGGCATGATGGGGCAGAAGATCGCGACGTTGCATCCCACCGGCAACTCCTATCAATGGAATGGAAAGACATCCTTCGGCGCTGACGCCCCTACTGGAGTCTATTTCGTGCAATCAAGCGGAAAAATTCTGGGGAAATTTTTCTTTACTCGCTGAAGATTGGAAAAACCCAATACAGCTTGGCTTGATTCGGACCTACTGCATTAAAATCGAATACCATTCCGGAAAACTCTTCTAGCCCAAAGCGGCATTTTTCCATGCCCCTCGGTCCCGGTTCCGTCCTGGGTTTGTGATTAGGGACACGCTTCCTTTTGCGCGGATATCCTACATTTTCGTGAAATGAGTTCCGAAATAACCATCCGAGCATAATCAGCCCGTGATTTCCGACCCCAAACCCATTGAAATCGAACTCGACTTCGATGGCCGCCCCAAAGCGAAAACCACCTTCGTGAGCGGGAAATCCCACGCCATTTCCTTGAAAAGACCTGTCCTTCACCTCCGCCACCTTTACCACGACAATAGGCCCGTCGCCGGGGCCGCGTTCCAAGTGGAACTGGAAAACGGGAGTTTGATCCGGGGGCATCTGGATGAAAAGGGCGAAGCGGAGGTGAAGCCCTTGCGCTCACGGCCCCTCAAAGTGCGGTACGGCCTGGATCCTCGCCCCTTTGAAATCATGGACACGGCGCAAAATCCCGGCTATCTCGAATCCTTCACCCAAAAGGATGCGGAGGCCTTGGTGGAACGCCAGGCGAGCGTGCCCTCGCGTACGCCCGAGGAGCAAAACCTGGCTTTGGATACACTGGACTGGATTTGGGGCACGGTTCGAGGCGGCTTCAACCAGAAGCAGTCGGTCAGTCAGATTATCGTGGATGCGGCCATCGGCATGATCCCGCTGGTCGGTGACGTAACCGCCGTGCGCGATATCTTCGCCGTTCTTCTGGGTATGGCCCAAGATCCGAAGAAGCGCGAAGACAAATGGGAATGGCTCACCTTGGTCATTCTGCTTTTTGCACTCATCCCCGTTCTGGGGGGAGTCCTCAAGGGGGTGGGCAAGCTGCTTTTGAAAGGGGGTAGGGAGGCGGCGCAAGCCTCGGTGCATCTCGGTGACTTGGTGGCGGTCCTCAATAGGATGGGGATGGGCGACGCCTTGGCCTGGATTCAAAAGCTCAATTTGGAAGCGTACACGGGTGAAATATTGGGCCGTTACCAGGAGCTTTCCCACCGCATTGATGCGGTGCTGGAATCGGTGCTCTCCCACATGAAGGGGGTCATGCCCGAATCCATGCGGCAGAGCCTCGTTTCGCTTAGGGCTCAACTCAGAACCTTGGCCTTTAAAGCCAAGGAAATGATTCCGGATGCGGTGAAGGAATTGAACGAACGCCTCAAGGCCGCGCAGCGGCAGCTTTATGAAGGGGAATGGCACGGGGTTCCCAAGTCCCTGAAGACCCGCACCCGGGAGGTGGAGGCGCGTCTGGTGGATTCGCCGCAAGGGCCGAAATGGGAAGCGGGCAAAATGCATTTTCCACCCAACGGGAGGGATGCGTATTTTCATCGGGATGAGTGGCCGGATCTTGGGGACAAATCAAATGGAAAATATGTGACGGTGGATACAGAAGAGATTGCCACCTACAAGATCATCTCCTGTTTCAGCGGAGAGATGCGGGCGGTAAAAATTCCCCCGGGAACAAAGATTTACCGGGTGATTGGTAAGGGTGGAAAAAAGGCCGGTGACTGGTGGGCCTATACCCTCCCCGAAACGGGGAAGGAATGGCGGGAAGGATCCGCGGTCCTGGATTCCTGGAATCGAAATGGCAGGTACGTGGAGTTGGAAGTGCCTGAGGAAGGGCTTTGGGTCTGGCAGGGCAAGGCGGCCAGCCAGGTGGAAAACGATCACACGAAATGGAAAACAGTGGGCCAATACCTACCCGGGGGACACATCCAAATCTTTGTGGACTTCTCCTTCCAAAAGAACGCTCAAGCCGCCGGGAAGATCAGTAAGCCGAAGGGCACCCATTGGCGGGGCCATAAAAACTTGAACGTGCCCGGTAAAAGCGTCGATGTGGAGGTTTTGGGTCCCTTTGAACTCGAAAGCAAAAACCGGGGACTGGCCAAGGCCGGGGCCCGGTTACTGCACCTCAAGACGGACGAAGAAGAGTAATCGGAAGGAGTAAGGAAAATCATGCGTGGAAAGAAAACTCGGGTACCCTTGAAGGATGGAGACTATACCCCGGATTACGAAACCCTCCGGAAAACCGCCTGGCTTTTGTATCGCCATACTTCGGTCACCTATATCGCCCGGATGACGGAGATGTTGGCCGGGTTTGCCAAAGGGTTCAATGCCTACCTGGCCAAGGATGACGATCCCGATATCCTGGGAGACTACTTGTCGGGTTGCTACGCCTGCCTTGATGAACTGAATAGGGGAATGGCCAAGTTGCGGAAGGCCGACCCCACGGGATTCAGGCTGATTCGGCTAGGGTTGTCCTTTCGGGATACCTTCGACCGGGCCATGTGGGAGTATAATTTCGAACCCTTGGGGTTCTATGGTAGCGCCAAGCCCAGCCGGGGTCTTTGGCTGTGGATGGAAGGGGCGATGGCCATGAGCCTCAAAATCGGGGGCGGCTTGTGTGGCAGACTGTCCTATCCCTTGTTCGATGTTTCCAAGTATGCCTTCCCCGCGCAAATCGGCGGCTATCCCCTGTCCAAGGAAATCTTCATTAAAAGTGGGGATGATATCCCTTTCACCGGAATCTGGCAGCCCATCAGCCTGAAGGGGGGATGTCCCAATTTCCTCTTGCGTGGAGAAAAGGCGCCAAAGGCCAAAATCCCCATCCTCCGCATCGACACCGCCGCCTGGGTGGAAAATCTGGGGGAAGGGTTGGGTGTCAAACAGCGTGCGGCGCATTCCGACTTCGACATGGCCGAATTTCCCACGGTCTGGCAGCTTATTGAGGAAGACGAACGCTGGAAAAATGGCCGCGAGCCTTTGGGGGAATTTGAATATGTGGCGGATCCCCTCACGCAGTTTCCCAAGGAGCCCCCCGTGGCTTTGGAAGATCCTCCGAAAGATGACCTATTGGACTGATTCGCCATTCCCCTGCTTGGCCGATTGGGGGAAGGGCGGTTTCCTTTTTACCTTTCCAGGTCGGTATGTTCCACCCTGGGAATGACCGAGCGCGATCCGGACCTGCGACAACGGCTTGTACACCTTACCCTTTCCCGAGTGATGCGATGGCTTTTTTGAAACCTCTTCGATTTTCTGCCCTCCCCAAGGCCCTGGCGCTGCCGCTCCGATAGTATCCACAACCTCGTTTCATACGACCAATTCAAAACCGACATGGCTTTGGTCAAGCGGCGGAAAAGGTGGAAGTGGCAATTACAGATACAAATTGAATGATTCAGTCATGCAGGTTGGCGGGGTGCTCTCATCCGAAATCAAATTCACGTCTTCCATTGATTTGATTCCGGGTTCTCGCCATACCCTTTATGTGCAAGAGCGCGATTCAGCCGGAAATTGGTCTCATCCAGGGTCTTTCAGAATTCAAATTCATGGACAAATCGGATTTGCGGTTGGATTTCTGGGTGCTTTAATCAAAACAAACAATGGCGGCGCGACTTGGGATACAGTTCACAGTAGTATCGCCCATGAGAAGAATTCGGAGAACCTGAATTCGGTTTTCTTTACCGACGCCAACACCGGATATGCAGTAGGATCGAAGGGCATCATCATAAAAACCGGCAACGGAGGCGTAACTTGGAGTCGCCTTAACAGCGGCACTTCCGCCTCCCTCACCTCCGTTTACTTTGTGGACGCCAAAACGGGCTACTCCGTGAGCGAAAGCGGCGGTATAATCAAAACAAACAATGGCGGCGCCTCCTGGGATTTTGTAGCCAGCCGTACAAACCAATACTTGGCAGACATTTTCTTTGTTGATGCCGAAAATGGATATGCCGTAGGCGCTAATGGGGTCATTGTTAAAACCAGCGATGGGGGTGTTTCATGGGATTCTATTCCTGTCCCAACCAGATCCAACCTGGTTTCGATTTGCTTCACCGATGCGAATACGGGATACGCGACGGGGGCGGATGGTACAATTATCAAAACCAGCAATGGTGGTTCTACATGGAAAATTCTGTTGAGCGGTACCAATCGGTGGCTGCTTTCCATCAATTTCATCAATAGTGAGATCGGGTATGCAGTAGGTGACGGCGGCATCATACTGAAAACCATCAATGGCGGAGTGAATTGGACGGAATTAATGAGTGGAACATCTGAACAACTGCTTTCCATTTATTTTGTCGATGTCAAAACCGGGTATTTAGGGGGGATGCATGGAACGGTTTTAAAAACCGTAGATGGCGGCGATAGCTGGACTGTTACGACCAATATCGTTACCTATGGCGGCTACAATTCTGAAACTACGATTGGTTGGAATTCCGTTCCATCCTTCAATTCCGTTTTCTTCCCTTAGCATTTTATTGTGACCGGACAGGTTCGAGGTATTCTTGATTAAAGCCTGGCTCCCACCTGGCTTTTCTTTTATCTTCAGTGCCATTAAGCCTCCCTACGGCCCTTCGGGCCGATATGCGCGGCGCCGTAATCCTGATCGGGGACCCTCATGGCGGACCAATGCCTAATCGGAGATTTCCGCATCCAGCGGCCCAGGTTCCAGGTTGACCACGCGGCTTCGGTGCGCTGGCTTTCCTCCGCCCATGCCAAATCGGAAACCGTCCTGCGCGGCCCTGGCTTTGACGGGGGCGCCTTCCTGCGATCCATGGAGAGGCATGTGGCCCGCTTCGGATGCGGTCCCGATAGCCTAGCGGCGCGCGGCCACGATCTCGAGGATTTCCTGCACCTGGATTGGGAACGCATGCGCATCTTCAACCTGGACAAGGAACCGCGCGGCGCCGGGATGAGCGTGCGCATGGAAGTATTTTCGGAGATCGCCGATCGTGCCCTTGAGGAATTCTACCCCGTATCCGAAGACGCTCCCCCGGACGAACTCATCCATGTGACCTGCACCGGCTACGTGGCCCCCAGCGCTGCCCAGAAACTGGTGGAGCGGCGTGGATGGCAGTCCCGGGTCGGCGTCATGCATGCCTATCACATGGGCTGCTATGCGTCCATGCCCGCCTTGCGCATGGCGTCGGCCTTCCTGGCATCGCCGCGATCCCCGATTGCCCGCTCCCAGACCGGCCGGACCCCCGCCGAGGGCCGGGTAGACATCGTGCATTCGGAAGCCTGCACCTTGCATCTCGACCCCAGCCAACACAGCCCGGAACAATTGGTGGTGCAAAGCCTTTTCTCGGACGGCCATATCCGCTACAGCGCACGTCCGGACGACGGCGGCAAAGGTCTGCGATTCCTGGGTGTCCATGAGGAGATCATTCCCGGCTCCCTGGGAGCCATGGGCTGGGTCCTGGGGGACAATGGCATGAAAATGATCCTGGCGAGGGAAGTGCCGGAGTTGATTTCAGGCGCCATCAAGGATTTCCTCCGGCGCCTGTTCGTAAGGGTGGGGGCCGATCCGGCGGAAGCCTTCGGCAAAGGCGTTTTCGCCGTGCATCCAGGCGGTCCACGCATCATCGACAAGGTCGCGGAGCTGCTCGAGCTGCAGCCTCGCCAAGTGGCCGCCAGCCGGGCCACCCTCAAAGCCTACGGTAATATGTCCTCAGCCACCCTTCCCCATGTCTGGGCCGCGATGCTCAAAGACGACGATGTGGCTCCCGGCACCCTCATCACCAGCTTAGCCTTCGGACCCGGCCTCACCGTGTATGGCGCTCTGCTCCGCAAGGCTTGAACAGCATGTGGCAACTGGCCCCCCTGCCCTTTGTCATCCATTCCCTGGGCATGCTCGTCGATGAAGCGTGGTTCCATCGCCGCCGCGGTCTTCCCGCATGGGAGCGTTGGGGCCATCCCCTGGACACCCTGACGGTACTTGGATGTTACGCTCTGATCTTCATCCTCCCGGCCACCCGGGGCGGCGTCATCGCCTTCGTGTCCGCGGCGCTCTTCTCCAGCCTCTTCGTCACCAAGGACGAATGGATCCACGCGAAGCATTGCACCGGTGGGGAGATGTGGCTGCACGCCTTCCTCTTCGTACTCCATCCCATCCTGCTCGGCCTGGCCGGAGCCTGGCGCTTCGCCCCGGTCTTCCTCACCGCCGCGACCCAAGACACGGGCCATGCCTTTTTCGGAACCTTTCTCGCGGGCCAGACCCTGCTCACCGCGCTCTTTCTGGGCTATCAACTTTTTTACTGGAATGGACCATGGAAACCTACGCTGCAACTCGGACGGTGATCGCCCCCAAAGCGGCATCCGCCGCCGCCGACCTGGCCGCGGTCAACAATTCCTTCTACGACCATTTGGGCGATGGCTGGTACGATGCCCATGACAATCCCGTAGCCCTTCTCCGCGCCGAAGGGGAATTGAAGAACCCCTGGGTCTCGCAACGCCTCTCCGCGCACCTGGGCGGTAAACCCGGCCGCGTCCTGGACATAGGCTGCGGCGCCGGCTTCCTGGCCAACCTGCTCGCCTCCCAGGGACATCGCGTCACCGGCGTGGACATGTCCCAGGGTAGCCTCAAAATCGCCCGCGCCCGTTCCGCCGCATCCGGCTCCGTCCCCCGAAGCCCGGCCTACCGCGTCGCCGACGCCTACCGACTCCCTTATCGCGACGCGACCTTCGACGCCGTTTCCGCCCTCGACTTCCTCGAACACGTAACCGACCCGGAACGGATCGTCGCCGAAGCCGCCCGCGTCCTCCGCCCCGGCGGCCTCTTCTTCTTCCATACCTTCAACCGCAACCGCCTCGCATGGCTTATCGTCATCAAAGGCCTGGAATGGTTTGTTCGCAACACCCCCGAACGCATGCACGTCCTGCCCCTTTTCATCAAACCGCAGGAGCTCGAAGCCTACTGCGAAAATGCCGGAATGAAAACGGAAGTCATCACCGGCATGCGTCCCCGCCTGGGCGCCCCCTTCTGGAAAATGCTCGCCACCCGCCGCGTCCCCCCGGACTTCAGCTTCACCTTCACCCCGTCCCTCGCCATCTCCTACCTGGGCTGCGCCCGCAAAGCCCAGTAAAGCGGCTCTCCCAACCGTACTCCAACCCAACCCGTCTCCTTCACAGGGTTTCCATCAACCCGCCTTACCCATGTGCGCATCTGAGAGTGAGTCGGGGCGGGTTAGGCAAGGCGTGAAAATATCAATTGGGCCTGGAAGCGGACCGCGCCTTTGATAGGGATCCACAAGGATAGATTCGTGAACGCGCATTCTTCCCAGACGGTGGGACCCGACCAAGCCTACCCTAAAGTCTCTGCATGGAGGAGCGCCAGAATCATCGCCACATATTCCCCTCCGCGTCTTTCAAGATCAATGGGCTTATTAATAAAATCATGGAACTTCCCGGCTTTAAGGGAGTTGATCATTAGATCCTTTTCACCACTCGGATTTCCAGTCAGCATTATGAACTTAAGGTGAGGTTTAGTTCTACGAATAGCATTGCAGAGAGCCGTTCCCGTCAGAGCCGGCATTACTTCATCGGTTATCACTAAGCGAACGGCCGACTCACCCCGAATATATTCAAATGCTTTTTCGGGGTCGGTGAAAGTTTCCAAGCGTATATGCTTGCCGAAATACCTTTTAAAAATGAAAATATTCTCTTCTTCATCATCCACATAAACCACGATGGGAGTGTGCGCGGCCGCATCCACGCTTTCTTGCAGCGCTTTCAAAAAGGGTTTCAGACTCAGGGAATAAACCGTCTCCTTTCCCAAGCTTGCCAAAATATTAATCTCACGACCCGCCAAACGAATTCGGAGCTCCTGTAAAATAAGGGGTAAGGAATCGGCGTTGAGCCCTAAATCGACAATCCGGGCCTTTGATTCAAGCACCGTAGGGAGGGGGCGAATGAAGGAATGGGTCTCGGAAAGACCACGAGTAATGTCTTGGAGGATGTCATAAAGAGATATTGGGCCCATGTTGGCAAAAAAAATACTCTGGAGAGCGAGACCTAGACTACCAACTCATGCGCCACATCACCTCGAAGTCATGGGACAATTCATCATCCCCCGCGACTAGGGTGATGGGCTGCAACACGCCGTAATCCACCAAAACGCTGACGCGCGGCGTGAAGAAATAATTCATCCCCAGGGTGTATTTCAGCAGGCCGTCGTTGGGCGTCCCCTCGCCCTTCCCGGGCTCGAAATCGGGATCGAGGCCTTCCAACTTGGCCACCAGCTCGCTGGCGCGGCCCCGGCGATAATCCTCGCGCCACACGCCCATCGCATAGAAGGCAAAGAAACGGACCTTGCCGTCGATGATCAAGGCATCCTGCCGCTTGTGGTTGTCGCCCCAGGCTGCTTCGGCCAAGAGGCTCAAATGGGACAGCACCAGGTTCGCGCCCACTTGATAGGCGGTATTGACAGCGTAGTCGAAAAAGAAAGGATCGCGGGTGTCTTCGGCCGCCTTGGTGGAGATTGCGGCCTCCACTTTCAGGATGTTCATGGGCGACGCGGATAGGCGGAGCACCACGTCCTTGGCCTTGAAACCTTGGTCGAGGGCCTCGTCCTGCTGGTTGCCGTAATTTCCGGACCCGTCGCGGTTCTGCTTGCCGTTAAAGACGCCGACCTCATAGCTCAACGAGCGGCCGTCTTCCTCGAAACCGCCGTACGCCATTAAACCCAGGTCGAAAAAGGAATAGCCCGTGGTCTTCTCCAAGAAATCATGGTAGAGCGCGCCGCGCTCAATGGTATAGAGGGAATTCGAGGACTGCAACGCCTCCTGGGAAAAGGGGCGCTTCATCTTTCCGCCCTTTAAACCCACCCTGTTATTCGCCGTGTAGTACAGGTACGCGTTATCCACGCCAAAGTCCCGGCCGTTGCCGTCCACCTTAAGCTCCCCCCGGAATCCGAAATGGGGATCGAATCCACCCTCGAAACCCATCTTGAAACGGCGTAGTTGAAGACTCAGGCGCTTGTCCGCGTCCCGGTCACCGGCGAAGTTATGGTAAAGACCCTTAAGCTGGATGGTTCCGGAGAAATCCAGGTGCGCCAGATGGGGATTGCGGAGGGTCAGGTCCCCGGACTGGGAAACGGTGGCGGCCGCGGCGGAGTCGGTGGAATCACGCGCAGCCATGGAGGCCATGGCCTCAGGAGTGAGTCGGCCGGGGCGGACGTCTTCGGGAACGGCCGCACCGGGAACGGCCGCTCTGGGAGCGGTTGCCGCTCCGGGGTTGGCTGATGGGGGAATGGAATCGTTCGCCTCCATCACTTCCTTTTGCGGAGCGGGAGCTTGGGCCGCCGAGGGTAGGGAAGCCCAGATCAGGAATGAAAGCATGGACAGGGTAATCCGCATGGAAAGATCTCCTCGGTATTATCAGGAATGAGTGGAATGAGTGGGAAAAGTAGACAATTTGCGCTGTAACTCGCGCGCGTCGATCTCTATCCATTTCCCCGGCTCCAATCCTTCCAGATTGAAAGGACCGATGGCGCGCCGGATGAGGCGTAGCGTCGGATGCCCCACCGCCGCGGTCATCTTGCGGACCTGCCGGTTGCGGCCTTCAATCAGGGTGAGACGGATCCAGGAATCCGGAACATTCTTGCGGACCCGGATGGGAACGCTGCGCGGCGGCAGGGAGGCGGCCTCCCGGCAGCGCGCGGCTCCAGCGGGAAAGGTGCGTTTGCCTTCGATGACCACACCCTGGCGAAGCGCTTCCAACGCCTTGTCATCGGGTGTCCCTTCCACCTGCGCCCAATAGGTCTTGGGCAACTTGGAACGAGGGGCCAGCAGGCTTTCGATGAGCGGCCCGTCATTCGTCAAAAGGACCAACCCTTCGCTGTCCCAGTCCAGCCTGCCGCATGGATAGATGCCGGTCACGTTGATGTAATCCTTGAGACAGGCCTTGTCGCCTTCGGGCGTGAACTGGCAAAGCACCCCGTAGGGTTTATGGAAAAGGAGATAGCGGAGGCGGGGAGGCGCCGTGGGGAAGGCTGGAGGCGGTTTGGGCCGCGGCTTCGCGAAATGCGGCTTCTCCGGGCCGGGCTTGCGACGCGAGCCTGGACGCTTGCTCACAAACGCCTGGACAAAAGCTCAGCGAGTTCGTCCCTTTCGAGTTTGACCGGATTGTGGCGGTTGCTGGTCTTGTCGATGATGCGCTCCAGGTCCGATGCCTTGATCCCGTAATGGCCCAGGCGGGGGAGGTCCAGCGCGACGGTCCATTCGCGCAGCCGGTCCACCAGGAAATCGCAATTCCAGGCTACGCCTTTTTCCGCGCTGCCGCCGAAGAGGACGCCCACCTTGGCGAACTTTGCCAATGCGGCGGCGGCGCTTCCATCCGCTCCGGAAATTCCGCGGCGCTTGCGCAGGCCGGCGATGTTGGATTCCGTGGCCGAAGCCACCAGGGTGCCGCACACCACCCCGTGGGGAATGGGGAAGAAGCCGCCGATGGGCGAGGCGAGACCATGCACGATACCCAGTCCGGCGTTGGCAAGGACCACGCCTGAGAGCATAGACGCGTAGGCCATTCCCCCGCGCACCCCGAGGTCGCCGCCGCGGTCGGTGCAGGCGGGGATGAGATTGTCGCGGACACGCTCCAACCCGCTGAGGGCGAGGGCGTCGGTCAGGGGAGAGGCGATGGGCGAGAGGTAGGGCTCGAGTAACTGCGTAAAGGCGTCCATCCCGCATGCAGCGGTTATGTGCGGAGGACAAGTAACCATGAGCTCCGGATCCACGATGACGGCATCGGGAATGAGATTATCATGACGCAGGGATTTCTTGTAGCCTTCCGGGCCCACCATGCTGATGACGGCATTCTTGGTCATCTCCCCGCCGGTGCCGGAAGTGGTGGGGACGGCCACGTAGGGGATTTTGACACCTGAATGGAGGACGTTGCAGCCAACGTCCTCCAGGTGGTCCAGCACCGAATTCGCATGCGGCAGCATCGCGGAGATGGCCTTGGCCCCGTCGATGACGCTTCCGCCTCCGATGCCGATGACGACCTGGAAGCCCCGGCCCTTGAGGAGCGCGCAGGTGGAGTCGATGAAGTCCGTGGAAGGCTCGGCATCGATGACCAGGGAGTGGAAATGTAGGCCGGCCTTGCGGAGGTCCTCGTAGATGGCATCCATGCGGCCGGCGGTCTTGAGGGAAGAAGCCCCCGTGATGAGCAGGGCCTCCGTGCCGAAACCGGCGGCAACCTTGGAAAGATCGGATAGCTTTCCCGCTCCGAAATGCACGGGGGGAATGCGGGAAAAGGAGAACGCGGAATTCACCATGCGGCGGGATCCGTCTGAGCGATCACATGCTGGGAGCGTCCCACCCGCGACCCCTTATGGTTGCACCGGGTGGCGGCCAGGAATTCCGGGATAGGCTCCGGTTTCACATGCACCCTCACAACGTTCACGATCATTCGGACATTCCTGCAAGGGTTGGCTTTGAAAATCCCCGGGTTCCGGCCCGCCTAGCGGGGGGGCCACCAAAGAGGCGTCGGCATCCAATACTTAATTGAATTCGCCTCAAAATCCAATCATCCAGGAGTCTGGAACCCGGTTTGGACCCCTTACCAGGCAAATGCACCACGCGGCGTGGTGTTTACCCAGCACATTTCCGGCATTAGCTTTAAATATGGAGAGGGAAAAGCGACACGCTTCCCTTTGGGCTCCCGTAGGGACGGCCAAAGATTTCCTCAATGGAGCCAATTACCCGCGAAGGGGAATCTAGGTGCCCAGTACTTCTCCGAACTTATCCAAGATGGACCGGATCGACGGTTCACCTGTTTTTTCCAGCATGTTCTGGATATGCCGGCGTACGGTAAAAAAAGAGATCCCCAAAAGGACTCCGATATCCTCACGCCGCATCCCAGCCTGCAAGTGCCGCAAGATTTCCTTTTCACGGCCGGAAAAACGCTCCAATTCAATGGATTTCCTCCATAGTGCATTGGAGGCCGCCACCTGGGTCAGGAACAGCTCGCCCACATCCGGAGGAATGATGAGGTTGCCTCCATTGACCTTCAGGAGGGTGGAGGCCAGGCTTTCCAGGTTGGTTTTGAGAACATAACCCCGGGCGCCCAGGTTATAGGCTTCCAAAACGTCCCCCTGGTTCACGGTCATGATGACGGGTCGTACCACGGGAAATTCCACTCTGAGCCAGGAAAGCAGGTCCAGGCCGGACCTAGGGGTATCCAAGCCGATATCAATCAAGGCGAGGTCGGGGAGATGGTTCTGGATGAGGCTTTTGAATCCCTTGACATCCTTGGCGGCTCCAAGAACTTCAATGGCGGGATCCATCGCCAGGAAATCCAGGACGGTCTGGGCCAAGTCGGTATTGTCCTCGACCATGACCAGGGTAAAACGAGTGGCTTCGCTCATTTAGAATCCCGCATTGCCATTCAGGGAAAGGTAAAAAAATCCACCTTTGACAATTAGGGCATCCTTTCATCGGAATGGACTCCTTACCCCGCAGGCCCGCCCAAGTCGGAAGTCGACGGCGGTAAATACCTACTTTTGTCTGCGAACATCCGCCAATAAAATTCTTTCCCGAACTGACGCGGGACGTGGACTTTTCCTTCTTGACCGATATCGGCAATTTCAAGAAATGACAAGAGGGCATCGTAAGCGTGGAACAGATAGATGCCGGTTCTTGGCGCACGCGCACGCGCATCAAAACGATCCACAGCGCTTTCTCTTCTGGAACGACTTGCAGGATCATTCCGAAATAACGGATAGAGAAACCGATCGCAAGATTTCCAATCGGGGGTTGGTGGAAAAAACGGCCTATCAGGAAGAGTTTTTGCTCATGCCGGATGGAGCGGGAACGCGATTGCGATATCGCGCCGATATCGAGCTTGGAGGCGTGTTTGCGTATATGAAAACAAGGTCGGCATGGAATTTCCGATCCCAGATGCGCCGGAGTTTCTCAACATTGAAAACTCTACTGGAGAGAGATCAGCCCATTCCACTAGTTGCCGATGCTGGAGTTGTTTGATACTTGTCAATGTCTGTCAACATTTTGTTCGTTGACATATCAACAACGGGGAGTGTACTATTCGCTAGTTATCAACAGGCTATTATCCCGCCTTCGGATAAAAGGTCACATGGCGAATGTTGTTCTTCAGGTTATTTGCTCCTTCCTGTTCGCAGTAGGCCTGCTTTTCATCCTTTTGGAACTCCGAACTCGATTCGACCGTAGTTTCCGTTTTTTTGGAGTGTCCCTGATCCTGCTTTGCGTCATGACCGCGATTGATTTCTGGTTGATTCCCAATGCCACCAATCTTACACAACTAATCTTCTGGCAACGCGCCTACCATGGGATCGCCTGCATCTTCATCCCTTTTTCCCTTTGGTACCTGTGCATCCTGACCAATTCCCCCATCCTCAAGATCATCCCCTCAATCATCATGGCCAGTTGCATGATGGCCGCCTCCTTCCTGGGGGGCCTGATGATACTCGGCCGCGACGGTCAGATGCATATGACCCTGGGTTATTACCTGGCGTTTCTTCCCTACGTCGCCTCGTACGTCATCACCGCCCATTACGTCATCCTCAAGCGGATAAATAAATGCGCGGCCCCGGAAAAGCGCATCCTGCGTTTCCATCTGGCGGGATTCGTCGTTCTGGTGGCGGGGGTGCTGCTCGACATCGGAATCATGTTGGGCATGGTCACCCAGGTCATCACCAGCTTCACCGTTCTGGGCGTGCTCGCTTTCGGCATCATGGCTTCTCTCATCTTCGCGGAACGCTTCCTGATGCTCCTCCGGGACCGGGAGACCACTTTCGACAAACTGGAATCGGCCTACCGGGATCTGGAACAAGTCACCGCCCTCAAGCAATTGGGAGAATCGACCGCGATCATCAACCACGAAATCAAGAATTACATGTTCATGATCGCAGGTAACGCGCAAATCCTTCAGGAAATGGAGTCCCTTTCCGCCAAAGGCAAGGAGATCGTGAAAAACATAGTGACCTCGGTCGAGCGGCTTACGGATTTCAGCGACGATATCCTCAGGCTTTCCCGGACCGAAGTCATCCGCGAAAAGCACCCCGTGAACCTGACCGAGATCATCAAGGGCTCCATCGAAAAGCATTATCCCGGGATGCGTGCCTCCTTCACCATGATCGGCCTGGAGCGGGACCAATTCATATACGGAGACTGGGGCAAGCTGGAACAGGTGTTCGTGAACATCTTCAACAACAGCTTCGAAGCCGCCGACGGGAAACCCGTTGAGGTGAAGATCAAGATCACCGCCACCGACACCCTGCTTTTGGTGGGCATCGAGGACAATGGCGCGGGTTGCGATGAAAAGCAGCTCGAGAATATCTTCAAGGCATTCTACACCACCAAGAAGATGCAGGGCGGAACGGGCCTTGGCTTGTCCATCTCCCGCACCATTGTGGAAAGCCATGGAGGACGCATCAGCGCCTATTCCAAGAACCTGGCCAAGCGGGGCGAGCAGGGCTTGAAGCTCATCATCACCTTCCCCATGTATGCCGAAAAGATGGCAGAAGAGTCCCAACGCAAGCACCCGATAGTGGTCGTGAAGGAAGGCATGGAAAACTTGCCCGTTATCATCCGGGTTTTCCAGAACCTGCGCGTCAATCCCAACATCGTGCTCAGGGTGAACGACCTCGACGAGGCGGAATACCCGTACGATACGGTAACGGTGCTGGTAAGCGCCAAGGCCATGGCCGCGAACTTCACCAAGCTGGCGGCCTACCCCCAGATATGCCTCGTCTCCAACCATGAACGCAACCAGTATATCCTGGATCATGGACGCGGCACCCGGCCCGAGGTGTTCTCCGAGGAGTACGTGGTATCGCGCATGTTGCGCCGCCAAGTGCCACGCGGTCGCATGAAGGAACGGCAGCACCAGCTGATCGGCTGAAACCTTTGGCCGGTACTAGGGGAGGCTCAATAGCAGCATTCCCAATGGGTGTTGCGTCAGACATGGGGCAAAGAATGGTAAATCCAGAACGCACGGAAGCGCACGGGCATGGGGCCCGGGCGCCAGAGGGAACATCTGTAATGCGGTTACCGCGAAGTTAACCCAGGGCTTTGTTTTGCGCCGGCATGCCGCCCGAGTCGGGGGCCTGAGGGTGGTCGAGTTCGTCCTCGCCTTCCAGTTTGCGCAATGTCTTGGCCCCGGCCGGACCGCGACGGCGTTCGTGCCGTTGCATCAGCCGGTACACGTAGGCGACGGAGACATTCTGTCCCACCGCTTCGAGCACCTCCGGGAGGAGTTCCTTGGCCTTGCGGGCCTGACCCCTGGAAACCTGGGATTGGAGGCGCTCCACCAGTGCCCTTTCCTGGTCCAGGGATAGGTAGGCGCGTCGCCTGCCTCCGCGACCCTTGCGGTCAAGGCTGTCGGGACCACCCTGGTTGTATTGTTTGATCCATAGCCAAACCGCCTGCTTGGAGACCTGGAGCAGTTCCGATACCTTGTGGGCATGGAACGGGCCGCGCCGGGTGAGCCAGATGGCCTCCCGCTTCTTATAGGCATCCAGGGTTGGAGCCTCGCGCACCCAAGTGGCGAGTTCATCGTCGGTCAACCACGGGGAAATATGAGCTGGCATCTTCATGGGAGAGTTCTCCTACGCCAACATTGTACCATAACTCCATTTTTGCATGGCAACCCCCATTTCACTTATTTTTATTGGTCAGACGCCGTTTCGGGCCTGGGCGGTGAGAGGTTGCTTTCCCGGCTTCAGTGGCATAAAATCAAGGTTACCTCGGGAAAGGATGGTTTTTTTTGGACCCAGCAGCGGCATTGGATCTCAAGCAGGTAATGATTCGCATCGGGTGCGCCATGGCGGCAGGCCTGATCCTGGGGCTGGAACGGGAAAGCCATGGCCGCGCGGCAGGCCTGAAAACCACCATCCTGGCCTGCGTAGCCTCCTGCCTAGCCATGATCCTGTCCGAAGACTTCTATCGGGAAAGCTTCAATCAGGCGGCCGGAATGCTGCGACCCGACCGCGCCCGCCTGGCCGCGGGCATCTTGACCGGCATCGGCTTCCTGGGCGCCGGAGCCATCATGCGCCAGGGAGCCCTGGTGCGCGGAGTAACCACGGCGGCGGTGCTCTGGTACATCACCATCCTCGGCCTGGCATTCGGAAGCGGGCATATCGTTCTGGGCGCCATCGGTACCGGCATCGCCATTGTGGCGCTATTCGCGTTGCCGCACATTGAACAGCACGTGAAGAAGGACTTCTACGCCACCATCACCGTGACCTTGGAGCTCATGGGCATCACCGACGAGGAGATCCGCAAGAAGCTGGAGCAAGCCGGCGTGCGCGTGCAGCGGATCGCCTTTGATTACGACCTCGGCGCGGAGATACGCACCATGAATTGCGAGGTCAAGATGAGACGGAACGATGTCTACACCCTATCCCGCCTGGTCGTGGAAGGCCTCACCGTCTGCCCCGGCGTCCTCCGCGTCAAATGGGACTGAAGCCCCTTCCGGTCCGGCAAGCCGCAAGGCGCCTGCGCTCCGCGTTTGCGGCCGGGTAGCCTAAAACCGCATCCCATGATTATGTTTGCTGGCCCTGATCGATCCGGACGGAGCAGGCATGGCCGATCGGGCGAACATCAGCCCTATACCGATGGCGGGTGCGCGGCCATAGCGGCATCGTGGAGAATGAAAGGTGCGATGTGCTCGCCAACCAGGCGGCCGTGAAAAAGGATCTGCCACCGGATCCGGGATACCTCTGAAGGAAAGGCGCCGCGATGGACCGGAAGCAATACAGATTTTATGACTTGGTGATGGCGGCCTTCGTAACCGTGCTGGTGTGCTCGAACTTCATCGGGGCCGCGAAGCAGGCGACGATGACCTTGCCCCTGTTGGGGACCGTGACCTTCGGAGCGGGAGTGCTGTTCTTTCCCATCTCCTACATTTTCGGAGACATCCTCACCGAGGTGTACGGCTATGCCCGGGACCGGAGGGTGGTCTGGGCCGGCTTCGGGGCCTTGGCCTTCGCCTCCGGAATGGCGTGGGTGGTGGTGAATCTCCCCGCCGCCGACAGCGAATGGATGCATTCCTACCAGGGGCACCTGGAAGGGGTTTTCGGGAACGCCTGGCGCATCGCCGCCGGCTCCATGATCGCCTTCTGGGCGGGCAGCTTCGCTAACAGCTTCGTCCTCGCCAAGATGAAGATCCGGACCAACGGCCGCTGGTTGTGGATGCGCACCATCGGATCCACCCTGGTGGGGGAGGCCGTCGATTCCTCCTTGTTCTATTTCATCGCCTTCGCGGGCATCTGGGCCACGGGAGACGTGCTCAAGGTGGCCGTGGCGCAATACGTTCTCAAGACGGGTTGGGAGATCGTCATGACTCCGGTCACCTATCGGGTGGTCATGGCCCTGAAGCGCGCGGAGAACGAGGATTACTTCGACCGGAATACCGACTTCACGCCCTTTTCCCTGAAAACCTGAGGATTACGCGCGCCCGCCGCCGGCCGGGATTCCCGATTCGCGGCGGAATTTGATATATAAGAAGGATGCCTTTTCCCGAAGCCGCATCCCCCCTGGGCCCTCAATTGCAGGTCCCCTCGGCCTTGGTCGGCCCGGACG
>JALYSE010000320.1 GCA_030854955.1 Fibrobacterota bacterium
CGGTTTCAAGATGGCCAAGCTCGTAAACACCGCCGAGGTGACCGTGGCCCGCAACGACGACGGCGAATTGAAGCAGAAGGAAATGCAGAAGATGAGCGAGGTTTACACGAGCTTCGCCCAGGGCCCCATGATCCGCACCGGAAACAACTTCGACCTGGGCCTCTCCTCTTCGGGATTCTTTTCCGTGGAAGCCGAGGATGGCATCCGATTCACGCGCAATGGCGGGTTAAGCTTGAACTCCCTGGGTGAACTGGTGACCCTTTCCGGCAAACGCGTTCTGGACGACGCCGGTGCTCCCATCAATCTTAAAGGCGAATCGGTCCAGTTCATGGAAGACGGCGGCATCAGCGTGGACGGCAAGAAGACCGCCACCCTGGGAATCTTCGATTTCAACGATACCAGGAAACTCCAGTACGGCCAGGATGGACTTTTCGGGAATACCGATCCGGTCAAAAACCCTCCCATGCCCCCCGTGACCATCGGCGTGAAAAGCGGATTCCTGGAAGGCTCCAATGCCGACCCGATCACGACCATGGTGAACATGATCGCGGATTTCCGGAGCTATGAAGCGGACCAGAAAACCATGCAAGCGATAGATGGAACCCTACGGCAGGCCGTTTCGGATGTAGGCAGGGTCTAGCATTGAACGGGATTAGGATCGTCCAGGGGCCCATAGGCGGCCAGCGAGGCAAACAATGATACGCAGTCTTTATACATCAGCGACAGGGATGAAGGCCAACCAGCTTTACATCGACAACATTTCCAACAATCTGGCCAACGTGAATACCACGGGTTTCAAGAAATCGAAACTCGAGTTCCAGGAACTCCTGTACCAGACTATCGTGGAGCCGGGATCCGGAGCCCTGGACGGCGCCAAATCCCCAGCCGGCTTGCAATTGGGCCTGGGCGTGCGCAGCGCGGCCAATCAGCGGATTTTCGGCCAAGGCAATCTTCAGGAGACCAAGAATTCCTTTGATATGGCCATCACAGGTACCGGCTTCCTGCAAGTCCAGCTCCCCAGCGGTGAGGTAGGCTATACCCGCGACGGTTCCTTCAAGATTTCCAATGACGGAACCTTGGTGACCTCTTCCGGCTTTCCCCTGGAACCGCAGATCAGCGTCCCCGACGGAGCAAGCGACATCCAAATTGATGCGCAGGGACGCGTGATGGTTTTCCTCAGCGACTCGGGAACTTCCGAAGAGATAGGCCAAATCGAGCTGGCGAAATTCCTGAACGAAGGGGGTCTCAAATCTCTGGGCAACAATCTTTACCAGATTTCGCCCGCGAGCGGCGATCCGGAAGCGGGCACTCCCGGAACCAATGGATTGGGCACCTTGGCGCAAGGATACCTGGAAGCCTCCAATGTGGAACTGGTCGAGGAGATGGTGAACATGATCGTGGCCCAGCGCGCCTACGAAGTCTCCGCCAAAGCCATCCAGACCTCGGACAGCATGCTGCAATTGGCTAACCAGTTGAAGGGATAATGAACTTGTTACGCGCATGCTACCTATTGTTGTTGGGATTGCCGTCCTTTGCCTCGGCTGCGCCCGCTGCCGCCGACGGCAAAAACGCGCCTTCCCAGGTGTCCATCCGCTTCCGGGATCACTCGACTGTGGATGGGGACAAGATAAGGCTCGGGGACATCGCGCGCATTCTTACCGGAGGGCAACACGCCGTCGCCGAACTGGAAACCCTGGTGGTCGCCAAAAGCGCAGCCTTCGGTCTCACCCGCATGCTCGATACGGAAACCTTGTCGGCCCGACTTCTCCACTCTTTTTCGGATCGCTACACCATCGACTCCGACAGTAAGACCATCCGCATTACCACCCGCTCGGAAAAGTTCCCCTTGGATTCCCTCTCCCGTCTGGTGGAAGCCTTCGTGGCAGGGCTGCCCGACCGCTCAGGTGAGGTCCGCCGCTGGGAGCTGGTGCGCGCCCCCGCGGAAATCCGCGTGCCCGCAGGCCCGCATCGCCTGGAACTCGCCTTTTCGGGAGCCAAGCGAAAAGGCAAGGTGGACATGACCCTTTCCATCCGCACCGAAGCGCGCGTGCTGCGCAACATTCCCATCGTCATCAACCTGCGCGTGGAAGAGCCCGTCCTCGTCGTCAAAACGCAAATCGAACGCGGAACCCCCCTGGACGCCCAGAATGTTGCCGTTGAGATGCGCGAAACCACCCAGATGAATGAAATCGCGATCGGAAACCCCAGGAAACTTCTGGGTTTTCTGGCCAAGGTGTCCCTCAATCCCGGCCGCATCATCACTCCCCGCGTGGTGGCCATGCCCCCTGCGGTGAAGCGCGGCCAGGAGGCCAAAATTATTTACCGCAACGGCGGCGTCAGCGTCACCGCGGATGCGGTCTGCCGCCAAGATGGAATGCCGGGACAGATCATTACCGCCAAGAGCCTGGTCAGCCAGCGCCTGGTGCGGGTACGCGTGACCGAAGAGGGATGGCTGGAGCCGGTCCCCGGCGGATAAGAATCCGCTTCGGCGGCTAAGAATCAAGGAGCGATAATGGAAATCAGGAATTCATTGACGATCGGAATCTTGGGCGCCTTCGTCTCCATGGCGGGTGCACAGGCCATGCCTCACAATTACTCCTTGTACACCGACAAGAAGGCGAAAAGGGCCGAAGATGTGATCACGGTGTTGATCATGGAGAATGCCAAGGCCAGCAACGATACGAAGACCAATACCGACAAGGAACAGGATGCCGGCATCGATATCCAGCCCTTCAACGTGGCCTGGGGCGGAGCTGCCGGGACCGGGTATTCCCCGAAGGTCGGTTTCAGCGGGGGAGTGAACCAGAAATACCGCGGTAAGGGAGCGACTTCCCGCGAAGGCGAGGTCAAGGCCACTTTGTCTGCCCGCATAGTCGCGGTCTACGACAACGGAAACCTGCTGATTGAAGGCAACAAGGAAGTGGAAGTGAACAACGAGAAGGAAATCCTGAGGGTTTCCGGAATCGTCCGTCCCGAAGACATCTCCGCGGACAATACCGTACTCTCCGAAAAGATCGCGGACGCGCGCATCCAGTATACCGGGCAGGGCGACAATCATCAGGCCGCCCGCCCCGGACTCCTGGCCCGATTCTTCAACTGGATTTTCTGAGCAAGAGGCATCATGCATAACGCTAACATCGGCTTGAGACTTATCTGCGCGGCCGGCCTGGCTTTCGCGGCCACTGCGGAAGCGTCGCGCATCAAGGACGTGGCCAGGCTGGAAGGCCTCACCGAAACCCAGCTTATCGGGTACGGTTTGGTGGTGGGCCTCAAGGGGACCGGCGACGGACCGCGCACCCAATTCACCACCCAGAGCGTCGTGAACATGCTGCGCAATACCGGCATCGAGGTGCCACGGGAACGTATCCAGGTCCGCAACGTGGCGGCGGTGATGGTCACCTCCAAGCTGTTGCCTTTTATGAAACGCGGTTCCAATCTCGACGTGACCGTTTCCAGCATCGGCGACGCCAAGAGCCTGGAAGGCGGTACCTTGCTGATGTCGCCCCTACAGGGAACCGACGGAGAGATCTACGCTTTGGCCCAAGGCGCACTGAGTGTGGGCGGACTCAACAAAGAAGGGCCCCAGGGCAAGGCGTCCTACTCCAAGAATCATACCATGGTCGGTGAAATCCCCAATGGGGCCATCATCCAGAAGGAGGCGCCCGGAATGGCGATGAGTACCGAGGAGTTGCGCATTTCCCTTTCCAATCCGGACTTCAGCTCGGCCGTGGCGATGGCCAAGGCCATCAACGACAATTACAAGAAGCCGGTGGCCGAGGCCAAGGATCCGGTCACGGTCAGCGTCAAGGTTCCGGATGAGTTCAAGGGCAAGCGGATGGAATTCATCGCCGAGGTGGAGAACCTGGACTTCCTGGTGTCCACGGTGGCCAGGGTAGTGCTGAATGAGAAGACCGGCACCGT
Organism: Fibrobacterota bacterium; assembly: GCA_030854955.1. Lineage (GTDB taxonomy): Bacteria > Fibrobacterota > Fibrobacteria > UBA11236 > UBA11236 > Chersky-265. Next base: position 3,922 of record JALYSE010000320.1, read on the forward strand.
GATCGCCGGCGGCAACGTGAGCAT
>JALYSE010000122.1 GCA_030854955.1 Fibrobacterota bacterium
GTTCCAGAGTACTGGGCCAAGCTCGCCACCTTCTATATCAGGGACGGCCAAGAGCAGAAGGCCCTGGATCTGCTGGAGAAGATGGGTGAAGGCAAGGATTGGTACGCCTGCTACATCCAGGGCATCGTGTTCACCCAGGTGGCCAAGAAGCTGGAATCCGACGGCAAGCCCCTCACCTCCCGCGATGCCGCCATGACCACCCAGACCCGGCGCTTCCGCGAACAGGGCGTGGACTACTTCCGCAAGGCCCTGGAGCTGGAAGCCAACAACCGCCGCGTGCTGTTCGAGCTGGGCGTGGCCCTGGAACAAATCGGTAAACGCGGAGAGTCCATCGACGTAATGAAGAAGCTGGTGAAACTGGACTCCAGCGACGCTACCATCCTCAACTACCTGGGCTACATGTTGGTGGAAGAGAACCGGGAGCTGGACTATGCGGGCACCCTCATCGAACGGGCCCTGACCTTCGAACCGGAGAACGGCGCCTTCCTGGATTCCAAGGGCTGGCTGCTCTACCGAAAGCAGGATTTCGTCAAGGCCCGCAAGCTCATCGAGATGGCCGTCGCGCGTATGCCCCAGGACACGACCATCCTGGAACACTATGCCCTGATCCTGGAAAAGCTCGGCCTTTCCGATCAGGCCATGGAGAAGTGGCGCCAAATCCTCAAATTGGATCCGGCCAATGAGATGGCGCATCGCAAGCTGAACTGAAGTTCCCGATTGGAATCCGAAACCCCCCAAAGTTCGACGAAAAGAATGATTTTATCTGTTTATTTATACGTACGGATTTTCTATAATCATACGTGGAGGTCTTGATGGACACCAAGCTCACCTTGATGCTCAATAAGCGGATCATCGATCAAGCCAAAGTCTACGCCAAGCGACATCGGAAAAGCCTCTCGGGGTTGGTGGAAAACTATTTCAAAAACCTGACCGATAGACCTAAGGCCGATGATGAAGACGTGACGCCATTGGTCAAGGAGTTGTCCGGGGTATTGAAACTGAAACCTGATTTCGATTTGAAAAAGGACTTTTTGCGTCATCTTGAGGACAGGCATAAGTGAGGCGGAGGGTTTTCATTGACTCGGACGTGATCCTGGATCTACTGGCCGATCGGGAGCCGTTCAATACCCACGCCAAGAAGCTCTTCGGCAGGGTTGATAAAGGAGAGGTGGATGGCTTCACGTCTCCATCGGTTTTTTCGAATCTTTTCTACCTGCTCAGAAAACAGGAAGGATCCGCAAAAGCGAAATCGTTGCTGAAAAAGCTCAGGATCCTTCTCAAAGTGCTTCCCATGGACGATAAGGTCCTGGATTCCGCCTTGGCATCCCCAATGCAGGATTTCGAAGACGCGTTGCAATATCATTGCTCCGCGAAAGCCGGGGTGGATACGATCATCACCCGGAACGGCAGGGACTACAAGGGCGTACCCGGATCTCTTTTCACTCCGGAAGAATTCCTGAAATCGATGCATTGACATGATGCCCATCCTATCCGCAAAGATGCGGTTGCTGTTCGCCGCGGCTCTGTTGCTGGCCGGCTGCGCCGTCGCCCCGCATTATCCCGCCGGCCAGGCCATCCTCAAGGGGGAAGCCCCTGTGTTTCCCCCGTCGCCGGATTCCCTGCGCACCGAACTGGAACTGACCGCTTTCGGGGGCGGGCGCAAGTCCTCGGTTTCGGCCGCGTTTTCGGCCAAGCCGCGGGAGAATTACAAACTGGATCTCTTCGGCCTGCCGGGCATGGTGGCGGGAAGCTTCCTGTGGACCCGGGAGAAGTGGACCCTGGTTCTTTTCGATCGTGAAGAGGCCGTGGAAGGCTCGGGGGACCATGTCGAGATCGGCAACTTGGGGCTTAAGGAGGTTTCCGTGCATGACGTGTTCTGCTTCCTGTGGGGGGACTTCTTCCCGGGGGATCTTCCGGGGGCGACGGCCGCGACGGCCGCAACGGCTGCAACGGCCGCGACGGCCGCGGGCAGCGCCGCCCAGGTTCCGCCCGAAGGCCTTACCCCCCTGGGCGGGAACGCCTTCTCCTATCCGGCTGGGGGCATGCGCTGGCGCGTGACCCTCGATCCAGGCACGGGCCTAGTCCGTGAGGCTGTGCGGGAGGATTCGGCGTTCCGCATCGGGTACGACGACTATAAGCGCGGAGGTTCGGGCTCCATGGACCAGGGCCGGCCGGTGCCGCGCAAAGTGCGCCTTTACCGTTACCGGGAACAGGTCCTGGAGATCAAGGTCAAGACCCTCGAAGACCACCCCAAGTGGCGTCGGGATCCGTTCTTCATCAAGATCCCCAAGGGGTTCCGCAGGCTCGAACAGGCCGCTCACGGCGGATCCATTCCCTAAAAACCGCGCCTACCCCGGATTCCGGCTAGTTTGTACTTTTGTCTTCCCAACGGAAAGCGTGAACATGGCGTCTAGGGACATTTGCTTGAGAGTGGGCCTGGGACTGGGCTTAGGCGCCGTCCTAGGACTGATGTCCCCGGCTTTCGCCAGGCCCCAAAGTGCGCCCCTGTTCAAAGCCTCCGCGGCTCGATTGGCCACCGAATCCCCGGACACCCTGGAAGTCTTCTGCATATACGTCGATTTCCTGAGCGAGACCGATGCCGATGACGATCCCTCCACTACCGGCTTGGGCACCTTTGGAACAGCCGGAATCTCGAAGCTCGATCCCGAATCGAAAAACAAGAGCAGTTATACCTTGGATCCTGGCGGAAGCGTTCGCAGGTACCAGTATTACCTGGAAAAGCATTTCGAGTTCGCGAATAACTACTTCGAAAAGGTGTCCAACGGCCGCGTGACCGTGGTCCCCAGGATTTTCCCCCCGCCCGAGTCGGACGGAAAGATCTCCCCTTATCAGCTTCCCAAGCGCATGAAGGCGTATAACCCTTCCGAACTCGATCGAGATTCCAAGCAGAAGATCAGCGACTTCAACCAAGAGCGGGGCCAGCGCCTGATGACCTTCGTGGTGGATGCCGTGAAAAAAGCGGATACGGAAGATTCCCTGCGCAATCCCTTCAAGACCGCCTTCCGGGAGGCCAAGGCGGATTCCCTGAACAAGAAGAAACACCGCTGTTACCTCATCTTCCATGCCGGTCATTCGCGGCTTTTGGACGGGGGCCAGCTCGGATCCTTCGGGGCCAATACACCCAACGACTTCACGGACTTCTACGTGACCAAGGGCGATTTCAGCCTGCTGGACAGCGCCACCGAGACCGCCAAGAAAGGGGGCAAGCCCAATCTGGACCTGCGCGCCGCCGCCAAAGGCGTCAGGGTCAGCTCGGGCGACACTGTCGACAATATCATGATGCTCTCCGAGGCCGCCAGCCAGGACAAGGTGAACTGGGGCATCAACGGCATCCTCGTCAACCAATTGGCCCGCCAGATGGGCATGCCGGACATGTTCGATGTGGTGAAGGGCATTTCCCAACTGGGGTTTTTCGACCTGATGGATTTCGCGGGCTACAATACCCTAAACGGATTCCTGCCCGTCTACCCTTCCGCCTGGGTCCGGGCCTTCATGGGATGGGACGAACCCGTCACGGCCAGGGCCGGCACCGGGCCATTCAGCGAGTACAAAATCTGGAGCCCCACCGCGCGGCAGGAGGCGGGACGGACGACAACGGTGAAGGTGCCCATCAACGACCGCGAATACTTCCTGGTGGAGAACCGCCAGCGCGCGGCGGCAGATACTTTGGTCAAGATCCATTACAGTTACCAGGCCAATAGCGGGGATCTGGCTTTCAGTATTGCCGACTCCGTGGTGGTGCCCTACTCCAAGGTCGACTCCATCTTCCTCGACTCCATCCCCGATCCCGCCAAGCCCGATTCCAAGCCCCGCAAGCTGATCGTGAATCCCCTGAAGCCCAAGGGTGTTATCACCGGCGCCAGCAGCTACGATCTCGGCCTCCCCTCCTCGGGCATGCTGGTATGGCACGTGAACGAATGGTTCATTTCCCAGTTCCTCAAGGCCGGGGCCGTGAATGCCTACTTGGGCGACACCCTGAAGAGCCAGTACAAGGGCCTGGAGCTCGTGGAGGCGGATGGATCCCTGAGCATCGGAAAAGAGTTCAAGGATCAATTGGGCCAGCCCGCCTTCGACTACGGATCAGGTTCGGACATGCTTCCGCATCTGCGCAAGAAGCGGGTCAATCCCCCCAAGGATACGACCTACTCCAAGACGGCCGACACCTTGGATCTGATCGGTCCTTACGGAGCGGCCAACACCAACGCCTGGAACGATGGGCGGACCCATATCCGCTTGGAAGCCTTGATCCCCGCGAACCCGCGCCTGGAGCGGAGCGTGAGCTCGTTCTCGGGAGACTCGGTGTTCAACGTGCGGGATTCGGCGCTGACCTTGAGGGTGCATTGGCCCGACAACAAGACCGTGAGCCGGGATCCGGCCTGGACTTGGCCGGTCAAGCTCGACCCCGGCGGCCATCCCCAATCCGTGAGCATCCTGAAAAGCCAGGGCGGCGGCAAATACGTGGTGGCGGTTTCGGATCGGGGTTATGCCCAGACCTTCACGCCCGCCGGCACCACGGCCCTCGAAGCGGATACGACCCTCAAGGGCGAGCCCGGTTACGATTCGGTATTCACCTTGCTTCCCAGCGGCCTGACGCGGGACACGTCGACCATTCCCGTCACGTCCCTGGCCGGCAGATTGGGCGCGCCTCTGGGCAGTGCAGTTTCCGGAGATTCGATCCTCGCCATTCTCACCGCGGACAAGATCACCTTCCTGAGCTTGCGGCCCGCGGGGCTGCTAACGCGGTCCAAGGATTCCTCCGCCGTTTCCGTCTCGGTCGCCGTGCCCGGACAGGCGGGGCCGATGGTCGCGGGAGATCGGATCTGGATCATCACCCGGGACCACCGGGCCCTGGCCTATGGCTCGGATGGAATCCAAGTGGCAAGCGTCGACCTGCCAGACCTGGAATACCAGTCCCTGGCGGCCCTTCCCGGCGAAGCGGGTAAACCCATGAACGTGGCGGCCGCGGCCAAGGGCGGTCATGCGGTTTGGATCGATGCGGAGGCGGGTCGGTCGGTGAGGATAGAAAAGGCCTGGGGCGATCAACAACCGGAAGCGGATGAAGGCTTCACGGTCAGCGCTTCGGATTTCGATCGGGATGGCAGCGCAGATCTGTTCCTATTGGGATCGAAAGGCGCCGCCACATTGTTCGGTCTGGACAAAGCGCAGAAAGCCCGGGTCTTCGCCGGATTCCCCCAGCGCTTCCAACGCAGCGTGCGATTCCAGGATACGGCCAATGATTACCGTAGCGACGACGCCAGCGCCCCGGCCCTGGCGGACCTGAACGGGGATCGGTATCCGGACATCCTCTTCTCCGCCTCCAACTCCGTCTTCGCCATCGACCATCGCGGCGCGCTCCTGAAGGGCTGGCCCTTCCTGCTCGAGAACCGTCAGAACGTGGGCTTCGCCTATGGCAGCCGGCGCCATCCGGAGACTTCGGTGCGCAGTTCGCCCCTGGTCCTTTCCCTCGATGGCCGTGCCGCCGTCCTGATTGGATCCCCAGACGGGCTTATCCTGGCCGTGGACAGCGTGGGCAAAAGGCTGCGCGCCTCGTCCTTCGAATCGGCCGCGAACCGTCGCGGCGGCATCCTAGCCTCGGACGTGGCGGATTGGCCGCTCACCATGGGCGGCCTCACCCTGGACTCGAACGACAATCCCTATATCCATTTGTCCGCCTCGGATCTGGACGGGGACGGCGACCTGGAATTGCTGGCCCAATCCGGCACCGGTAGCTTGAACGCCTGGACCCTCAAAAAGGGTGGCACCGCCCAGGGCCGGACCTGGACCCTGCCCGGCGGCGACGCCGGACGCCGAAACTTCCTGGACGTGAGCGCCTGGCCGGCCGCCTCCGCCGCGGGCACGGCGGAAACCATCCAGGAATTCCATCTCTTCCCGAGTCCGGTGCGCGGTCCCACCGCCACGGTCCATCTGCGCCTAGGCAGCGCAGCCCAAAAGGCACGCATCCGCATATACGACATCGCCGGGGTGGTGGTGAAGGACCAGAAATGGGATAACCTCACGGAAGGCCTCCAGGCCTTCACCCAGGTCCTGGATCTGAGCCGTTTGGGTCCGGACGTCTATTCCGCTCAGGTGGAAGTCTGGTTTCCCGGCGGCAAGCAGAAGAAGTGGCAGCGCTTCGGCGTGATCCGTTAGGATTCCCCCGGTTTCCCGATTCCCCGACGGCCGGTTCGGCGTCATACGGTTGAAATTCCTCGAATCTTGGGTATTTCATCCAATATTTGCCAGGATTTTTAACTTTGTTCCGCGAAAAGGAACGACCTTAACACATGTATAAATACATCATCATGGGCATTCAGGGCTGCGGCAAAGGCACCCAGGCCAAGCTGCTCTGCGACAAATACGACTTCGTGCATATTTCCATCGGGGATATCTTCCGTTGGCATATCGCGAACCACACCAAGCTCGCCGCCAAGGTGCAGCGCATCATCTCCAAAGGCCAGATGGTGGGGGATGATCTGGTGGCCAAGGTCGTTTCCGAACGGATGACCTGGCACAATTGGAACCACGGTTTCGTCCTAGATGGCTTTCCGCGCAATTTCGCCCAGGCGGAATTCCTCTTCGAAAGTTATAACATCAATGCCGTGATCCATATGGACGCGCCCGACAGCCTGGTCACGACACGCGTGATGGCCCGCCGCGTCTGCTCAAAATGCGGGCTGGATTACAACCTCATCGGCCATCGGCCCAAGGTGGAGGGCATCTGCGACGTCTGTGGCGGCAAGCTCCTGCAGCGCTCGGACGATCATCCCGAAGCCATCGAGAAGCGCATCGAGGATTACCACGCCAAGACCGAACCCATGCTCACCTTCTTCCGCCGCATCAATATCCTGCACAGCGTGGACGCGACCAAATCCATTCCGGAAGTCTTCGAATCCATCCGCAAATCCCTAAGCCTTCCCGCCCAACCGAGGCCGATGAACTCGAACGCCCTGAGCACGGAAGCCCTGACTTGAAGGGCATCATCCTGGCCGGGGGCGCGGGCTCCCGCCTCTACCCTCTGACTTCGGTAGCCAGCAAGCAATTGCTGCCCATCTACGACAAGCCCCTTATCTTCTATCCTCTGGCGACGCTCATGCTGGGCGGCATCAAGGAATTCCTGCTCATCTCAACCCCTGAGGACACCCCCCGCTTCAAGCAATTGCTCGGGGACGGCAGCCCCTGGGGCATCAGCATCGAATACGCCGTGCAGGAGAAGCCGGACGGTATCGCCAACGCCTTCATCATCGGCGAAAAGTTCATCGGCAAGGACCCGGTCACCCTCATCCTCGGCGACAACCTGTTCTACGGTTCCATGAAGCTGGACGATACGGTCAAGGCTTTCACCACCGGCGCCAAGGTGTTCGGCTATTACGTGAAGGATCCGGAGCGTTATGGCGTGGTGGAATTCGACGCGGACCGCAAGGTGGTCGGCCTCGAAGAAAAACCCCAGGTCCCGAAATCCAACTATGCGGTTCCGGGTCTCTACATCTACGACAACGATGTGGTGGCCATCACCAAGGCGCTCAAGCCCTCGCCGCGCGGCGAATTGGAAATCACGGATCTCAACATCGCCTACCTCAAGCAAGGCAAGCTATCCGTGCAATTGCTCGGCCGCGGCATCGCCTGGCTGGATACGGGAACCCATGCGAGCATGCTGGAGGCCAGCACCTTCATCTATACCTTGGAGGCCCGCCAGGGCCTGAAGATCGCGTGTCTGGAAGAGATCGCCTACCTGCGGCAGTTCATCACCTTGGATAAGTTCAAGGATACGGTGGATAGGATGCCGAAGTCGCCGTACAAGGATTATCTGTTGGGGCGGTTCAAGGGCGAGGTTTAGGCGTCGCGTTCCACAGCCGGTTTCTACCCCCTTTGAATTGAGGCTCCGAAAAGGAAGTTTTCAGTGGGTAGGCCCTATAAATGGGTTCATTAGCCGGATTCGCTTTAACCGTAACCTTGGAGTCGGAAAGCACCATCAGAAATGATGCTTGGTAGTGTCAGTATTTCTAATTACTTTGAAACCTTCTATTGGAATCCGCTCATATTTGTCGCATTATCTGCAAATTCAAAAATGGCCGACTGGAATGGGGAAAACTCTATGTTTGCAAACCTGTTTCCCCCTCCCCATGTCCATAATTTTCATCCTACTTCTCTGTATGCCACAAGCGCCGGCTCGAGCGGGCGATCGCACCAAATTCTTTGAGGCACTATAAAAAAAGGATAAACAAATGATGCGGCCCAAATACAGATATCCTTTTTTCATTCGCACAGACTAGCTCCTTGGAGAGTTTACCGTCTAGGTGCTGCACTTTAATATTGAACCCAGGCTCCCGGGAGCCCAGGCTTGACCTTCACGATGGAAACCGAGCCCACGCCCTGGCAGAGCAAAGTCCGGGACTTGCTCAAAGTCTACGCCCCGTAGACCGTCTACGCCCCGTAGACCGTCTACGTCTCGTAGACCGTGTACCCAGTAACTACTGCCTCGCCCGCGCGTGGCCTTTTGTTTTTTGAAGCAAAAGCAAAAGGAGGGTGGAAATGCCTGGACGGGACTTACCATAAGTGGTAAGTTATATCAATGGCCTTTGAAGTCCGAGTCAAGAAACAAGCACTCAAAAAACTGCCTAAGCTGCCCAGCCTGGTGCAAGAAAAGTTCGCGTTCCTGACCCGAGACCTTAAGGAAAAAGGTCCTGTTCAAGCTGCTTGGCCGAATTATTCCAAGCTTGGAAAGGACCAATACCATTGCCACTTGAACTACAGCTATGTGGCGTGCTGGACCTATCAGAAAGAAACGATAACCATTGAGGTGTATTATGTTGGTTCACGCCAAAGCGCCCCGTATTGACGTTCGCATCAGCGGCCGCGGTGCCCGCCAGGTCGCTAACCTGCTTCTGCGGACCTACAAGAATGTTCGCATTGAGCCGGATGCTGCTGAGTCCGTTGAGATCACGGGAACCGAATGGTATAAGAAGATTTCTTCGAAGCTGACTCCCGGTAAGGCATTGCATGTCTACCGGGACAACGCGCGGATGACCTTGGCTCAGCTTTCCGAAAAGACGGGCATCGCGGAATCCCACCTTTCCGCCATGGAAAACGGGAAGCGCGGCATCGGCAAAGTGACAGCCCAGAAATTGGGCAAAGCCTTGAAGTGTGAATATCTCCGTTTCCTCTGATTGAATTCTCCCGGGTGGGATGGCGCACGGAAGGGCCCGGGATAGGCCGCCGCAGGCGGACGTATCCGAAGCCGGCCAGTTGGCATAATGCCTTTTACGCGAAGGCGGGGACAGCGGGGACCTGAAAATTACCGACTCTCAAGTGGGTCAACTTTAAACCGCTAGTAACACACCAAGGCCATGTGGTGATGCCAACCCAATCAACCTTGAACTTGAAAATCCTTCATTCCACACGCTGCTGCCCTCCAACCGTTCCAGCACCTGCTGCCCCACCAAGGTGGTTTTACCCACTTGGGGTGGTTCTGCAACCACCTGGATGAAGCGGCGCGGTTCCTGTGCGGATTTTTTTCCGAGCCTGATTTTAGGGTCCAAAGGCCCCCTTTCGAACCCATAAAAGCATCCTAAGGCAATACTTTGCGGATCTAACCTGGTTCTTGGCGCAGGCCATTAGCCATTCCCTATCGGATATTTGACAATGAGGAAATTCATTATGAATGAACAAAAGCTTTTGGACAGAATCACCATCAACCCGGCCATCTTCGGAGGCAAGCCTCTGATCCGTGGCCATCGCTTGGCCGTGGAAAATTTGTTGGTGATGCTGGCCGCAGGGGATTCTCCCGAAACGATTCTTTCGGGATATGACTGGCTTGAGCCGGAGGATATACGCGCCTGCTTGGTGTATGCCCGGAGATTGGTCGGCCATGAGCGTGTCGAACCACTGGTTCTGGGCCGTCCTCTTTGAATCTTCTTTTGGACAGTTGTGTCTGGGGCGGGGCTCGTGATGAACTTTCCTCCGCCGGACATGATGTCATTTGTGAGGGGCCAGGCCCATAGCGGCATTCTCCGCCTAGTGAACATTGCGGCAAGGCAGCAAGCCGCAACCTGCTTGCATATTCTTGAACGTTATGGGCAGGAACTGCAAGCCGGCGCTATTATTACAGCCGAAGCGGACCGGTTGAGGATTCGACCGCCGCAGGATTGGCGTACCTCCTAAAAGTTCCGGGCGCCCTCGCTCAAACCACTTTCCATCGCACGGAAAAGGCGGTATACAATTACCAAGGAAACTCCTACAGATTGGATAACGTAACCGGCAAATTGAGCGCCGAAAGCGGGCGAAACGCATCGGTTCCGGGAACCTTCGCATATGACAGTCGCGGGCGCATGATTGAGGATAAATCCATGAAAATGAACATCCGATATGGGTGGGATGATATGCCGGTGGAGTTCGCCGTGGACACGGGCGATTCCCTGGTTTCCGATTTTAACTTTTATGATGCCCAGGGCATCCGGGTTACTCGGCTGATAGTGAAAACCGAAACAAGGCTATGGGTGCCTATAATGCTGGGGGACATCACCTTTTTTGTTAAAGGGTTCAAAAATACGGCGGATCTTTCCGCAAAGGTGATCTCGACCATCACGGATGTGAATATCCTTTCCGCAGGGGATAGACGATGGGTGGAGAACTACGGTGAGACTGGGGCAATTGCTTCGTCTTCGGCGAGTTATGGCGTCTTCGGAATTACAGGCCAAACCGGAGAAATAGCACCTAATGGGTCATATCGGTTTTTTATAAAAAATCATCTTGGGTCTACGATGAGGTCGGTTGGGGACAATGGGGAATTTCTGGATGCGGAAGGGAATGTGCTGGATTATCTTTCGTATGGATCTCAAAAGAAGCTAAAGGTGGGGGGGACAGATGTTAATCCAACCTTTACTGGGAAAGAACTCGAAGTGGTTACTGGTTTGTATGCGTTTGGGGCTAGGTGGTATGACCCGGAATTGGGGTCGTTCATGAGCCCGGATCCCGTCAGGCAATTTGCGAACCCATACTCCTATGGTCCGAATGACCCGATGAACGGAACCGATCCTACGGGCATGGTGTGGGATATTTTCAGACCGAGCAAATGGGCTGCTGCTGGTAGAGAAGTAAACGAATACACGGAAAAGGCGTACAACAAAGCTTTCAATGATGAATGCCATTATGAGACAAACTCAAGCTGCAGAGGAAATATTCAGGATAAAGTCGCTGCTTCGGATGGAATCGGGCAGCTTGAGGCGAGTTGCAATCGTGGAGATGGATCTGCCTGCACGGTGCTTTCACAAATTGGGCTGAGTCAATACCAGAACAACCTGTCTCAAGCAGATCATACCGATGCGGAGCGTAGGCTTGCTGTCTTAATCTTTAAGGGTGGAAGCCACAAAATTGGGATTAATATTTCGATGGGTGGTGGAATGGCGGCTCCGGCAATTCAATATGATGATGTGACGATTCCACTCGGTGCTTTCAATACAGGATCCGCAGGTGGCGGGAGTATTGATGATTCTAAGGGTTTAACTTTTATTCCAAGAGAACCCTCGGGTGCTGCGTTAGTTGAGTATAATGTCATCAAAGGCGCAGCCCAAGATTTTTGGGAAAGAAACATTAATTCAGACATGCATGCCGCTATTGCGAAGTACGGGACTTCAGACGAAATCGGTTTGATTTACAATCGATCTGGAAATTTGAAGTTTGGCCCTGCACTTGGAACAACGCATAAGAATGGTGTAAAAACTATGGGGGCAGACTTTCAGGGCCGTGTTGGGATGGGTAATATTGTTGCTCATAGCCATCCATATAGCAAAGGCAAGGCAAGCATGGGTTTCGGCGGCTTAAGTCCAGGTGATATGGGGTGGGTGCGTAATAAAAATATTGGCCTTTATGCTTATGAGACCTCGAACCATAGGCTGTACTATTCAAATCCTCGTTTAATAAATCTTTATGGAAACGATCTGCTTTCACTATCTAATATGTATCTGGGGGATTATTAGTAATGGTCCGCTTGTTTTTGCTCTTTTCCCTTATGGTTACACCTTCCGTAATGGGATTTCATCGGCTCATTGTTACTGTTAATACTCCGATCTATCCACCATTGAAATTCGAGATTGATAGCCTCGGCAAAGCAAATGCAATCTTTTTTTATCAAAATGAAATCCTCCCAGAATCATCATTTGCCCATCTCGGGGATACCCAATACATTAGGCGCCAGAGGTTCAGCAGGCGGCTGGACTCCACTTTTCTTTCAAAAGAAGATGTGCTCCAAATTGACAAGGCTTTTGATGCGTTAGAGAAAAAAGCTGCATGCCCTCTAAAAGATTTGAGCCTTCCTGGCATTTACTTCGAATTGGAGAGCTTAGGAAAAAGAAAGAGATATTTCTTGAGTAGTAAGAAGCGAAACAAGCATTTGAAGAAAGCTTTATGCACGATATTTACCGAGGATCAAACGGTGCGAGGGGTATTTTACTCTTATATGAATGACTTGCTTAAAATGTCGTGCCCTTAGATGATCCCCTTTTATAACCCGTACCTCTGAATATACCGCCGCACGATCTCCGGCACGGTCTTTAGCTTTTTCGCAATGTCCTCGATAGATAGCTTGGGGTTGGCGAGCAATGCCTTTAGCTGAAGCTTCCCGATAAACTGCCGAGGCTCCTTGGCCGCCTTCTTCTTCTTTGCCAGCACGCGTTAACCCGCCGCCGCGTGCTTTTGCTTGGTCGCCCGAAGCAGGGCATTCATATGGCTGATAATGACGCGCTGCTCCTCCGGCTTCAAGTTCCGGAAGGCCTCCTGCGCGCGTACCTCGCGGCTGTTGGCCCGGCGCACCTTCACGGCGGGACCCTCCTTCCGCTCGCCTTCCTGGAATAGCTCCGCCACTTCCACCTTGAGGGCCGCCGCCATGGCCGGCAGCTTGGCCACCTCGGGGTTGGCCAGACACTTTTCGTAGCTCGCGATCACCTGCTGCCGGACCTTTAGGGCTTTGGCGAGATCGGCTTGGGTTAAGCCCGCCTGAGTCCGCAAATGGCGGAGGTTCTTTCCGATGAACATGGTAGTAAGGATAAGCATGGTTTTACGGACCCCCTTGACGAATACATAAATACTATGTTATCTCATATACGCAATATATGTGTGAAACCTTCGCACGTAAAAAAAGCGATTTCACCCCTTGACGGGGTCTTAAAAAAGGGGGGCCGGCCATGGCCGATGAAGTGGAAACCGGAGACGTATTCCGCGCCGCCTACCTGGTCAGCCGGGGCGGGCAGGTGGTCAAGGTGTCGGCGGGCACTTCAAATTAAGCCAGGTGTGGGCACTTCAAAATAGGCCACCCCAGCGTGGTGAAATATAGGCTACTTGGGCCGGTTTAGGCGGTAGCTTTTGCCTTTGAAGGGGAGGATTCGTGCCTTGTCCAGGAAGCGGTCCAGGATGGCGGAGGTGGCCGCCGTATCGCCGAGGATCTTCCCCCAGTCTTCGACGGGGCGGTTGGTGGCAATAAGGG
>JALYSE010000123.1 GCA_030854955.1 Fibrobacterota bacterium
GAGACCACCCAGGGCATCCAGGTCCCGCACCAACTGGCCTTTGGCCACTCCTCCGATGGCGGGATTGCAGGACATACGACCGATGGCGGCGGTTTCCATCGAGACCATGGCGGTGCGCATTCCCATACGCGCGGAAGCATGGGCGGCTTCGATGCCGGCATGCCCCCCGCCGATGACGACCACCTCGAACCTGTTTTCCATTCCCGGTAATGTACTCATCCCGGGAGGGCCGCTCAAATCGGAGGCCGCTTCAGGGCCGGAAAAGGTCCGAGATCAGGGTTTGAAGAGTTCCATGAAGACAGGTACCGGCATGGCGGCCAGCCTCGATTGGTCCTGGAACAGGGCGGAAAGGACCTTCACGCGATCGGGCGGAAACCGGGTCGCCAGGTTGGCCTCAAGTTTCGCCAACAAGTGGGGAATGGATTCCTTGCGCCTGCGCTTGTGACCCAGAGGATATTCCACGGCGATTTTTTCCGTATGCGACCCGTCCATAAAGAATATCTGGAGGGCATTGCCGATGGAGCGCTTTTCCGGGTCCAGGTAATCGTGGCTGTAGGCCTTATCTTCTTGTGTCGTCATCTTAGCGCGCAAATCGTCGATGCGCGGCTCCAGGGCGGAGCTTTCGGAATAATGTTCCGCCGTGAGCGCGCCATGGATCAGGCCGATGGCCACCATGTATTGGATGCAATGATCCCGATCCGCAGGATTATGGAGGGGACCGGTCTTGTCGATGATGCGGAGGGCGGGCTCCTGGGTGGTGATCTCCACCCGTTCGATTTCCCCGAGGCGATCCTTCACCAGCGGATGCAATCGGATCGCCGCTTCCACCGCCGTCTGAGCATGGAATTCGGCGGGAAAGGAAACTTTGAACAACACATTTTCCATCACGTAACTGCCCAATGGCCGTGCAAGTGTAAGGGGCTTGCCTTTGAGGATCACGTCTTGGAAGCCCCATTGGGGCGCAGCCAAGGCGGCCGGATAGCCCATTTCACCCCGCAAGACCATGAAGGCCAGCCATGTGGCGCGGGCGGTGGCGTCACCCGCCGCCCAGGATTTACGCGAACCGGTATTGGGCGAATGGCGATAAGCCCTCAGCGCACCGCCATCCACGAAGGCATGGGACACGGTATCGAGGATCTGGTCCCGGGTGCCGCCCAGCATTCCCGAAAGGACCGCAGCCGAAGCCACGCGCACGGAAAGGACATGGTCCAGGCCGACTCGGTTGAAGCTATTTTCTAAGGCGATCACACCCTGGATTTCATGGGCCTTGGTCATTGCCCGGAGCACGTCCCCGATCAGGGGCGGAGCCTTCCCTGCAGCCTGATTCGCGCGGCCGAGCCAATCCGCTACAGAAAGAATGCCGCCCAGGTTATCGGAAGGATGCCCCCACTCCTGGGCCAGCCAAGTATCATTGAAGTCCAGCCAACGGATTAGGGTCCCCAGATTGAAGGCAGCCGCGACGGGATCCAGTTCATAGGCGGTGCCGGGAACACGCGACCCATTTTCAACCCGGATTCCCGGCACCACCGGACCCAGCATGCGCACGCATTCGGGAAAATTCAGGGCGAGCATCGCGCAGCCCAAGCTGTCCGCCAGGCACAAGGCCGCCGTCTCCAGGGCATCGCCCTCCCCTATCTCGTATCCGAAAACGTAATCGGCGATGTCGACCATTACCGGATCCGGAGGCCGCCTCTCGTTACTGATTGTCATGGACATGGTTTGTCTCCGCGCAGGTTATCGCTGGACCAAAGGTAGGTAGGGACGGGTTTCCGGTCCGATGTAATTACTGGAAGGCCTGATGAGTCTGTTATGGGCGCGTTGTTCCAGGATATGGGCCGACCATCCCGACGTGCGCGAGACCACGAAGAGAGGCGTGAACAGGGGCGTGGGAATGCCGCAAAAGTGGTAAGCCAAGGCGCTGTAGAAATCCAGGTTGGGAAACAGCTTGCGTTCGTCCCACATGACCTTCTCGACTTTTTCCGCGAGGGGATACAATCCGGCCTTGACCCCAGGGCGTTCCGAAAGGCGCTTGGCCCAGGGCTTGATGATGTCCGAACGGGGATCGGAAATGGAATAGACTCGATGACCGAATCCCATGATCAAATTCTTTTCCGCCAGCATTTTCCGGACTCCGGCCTCGGCCGTTTCCGGATCGGGGAATTTTTCCAACAATTCCATGGCCGCTTCGTTGGCGCCCCCGTGCAGCGGGCCGCGCAAAGCGCCGATGCCGCCGGTGATGGCGGAATGGAAATCCGAAAGCGTGCTGGCGATGGTCCGGGCCGTAAAGGTGGATGCGTTAAATTCGTGTTCCGCGTACAAGATGAGGGATACGTCCAGGCAGCGGCGTTCCGTTTCGCCGGGAGAGCGTCCGCCCAGTAACCGCAGGAAATGCCCCGCTACAGTAGCCTCCGGAGTACTCAGGTCGAGGCGGATTCCGTCCCGGTGGAATACCCACCAATACGCAAGAATGGACCCCAGGCAGGCCAGTAGGCGATCGGCGGCCGCCAATGCCGTGCGACCCGGGCCTTCTGGTTCCAGGTTTCCGAGCATGGAAACGGCGGTTCGCAGCAGATCCATGGGATGGGATTCCTTGGGTATCCGCTCCAGAGTTTCCTTGAGCGCGGCCGGGACATCCCGCTGGGAGGCGAGGGAGGCCCGATAGGCCTCAAGCTCCCTGGCTTTCGGCAATTCGCCTCTGGTGAGTAGCCAAGCCACCTCTTCGAAGGTGGAGTTGGCGGCCAGATCCTCGATGGAATAGCCCCGGTAATTCAAGCCTTTGCCTTCCAGACCGCAGGTGCAGATGGCGGAATCTCCCGCTACGATTCCCGCCAGTCCGCCTGTTTTGCCTTTTGCCGCTTCAGCCATGGTTCATCCCGCCTTCCGGTTCTTGCCTTTGCCTTTTCCTTTGCCTTTCACGGATACGCTCCGCGAACGATTCTTGGATAGAGACGTTTTTCCGGATTTGGCCGCTGGCTTGCCTGCGGTACCGGAAGCGCGTTTCGTTCCGACGGAGGCCTTCACAGGCGCGATTTTGCGTCCGGCCGGGGCGGAAGACTTGCGCGGTTGGGATACAACTTCCCCGCCTTGTCCGAACAACTGGTCTAATTTGGCCTCGTATGCGTGATAACCCAATACCCGGTACAACTCTTCGCGGGTCTGCATGCGGCCTACCAAGCCCATCTGGTGTCCGTCCTCGCGCAAGGTCGCAAGAGCCGATACCGCAGCCTGGTTCATGATCCGGTTGATTGTGAGGGGATAGAGCACCATATCGACGCCCGCCTTCGCCAGTTCCGGCAAATCGAACAGCGGTGTCTTTCCGAACTCGGTCATGTTGGCCAAAATGGGGATGTCCACGGTTTGGCGGAAAGCCCGGTAATGGCCAAGTTCAGTCAACGCCTCAGGGAAAAGCATGTCGGCACCGGCGGCCCGGTAGGCTTCAGCGCGCTCCAGGGCGGCCTCCAGACCTTCGACCGCGAGGGCGTCCGTCCTGGCCATGATGACGAAGGAAGGGTCGGTTTTGGCGTCAACGGCAGCCTTGATGCGGTCGACCATTTCGGCCTTGGAAACGATGGCCTTGCCGGGGCGGTGGCCGCAGCGTTTGGCCGCCACTTGATCCTCGATATGGATGCCGGCCGCGCCGGCCTTGATGAATTCCCGTACGGATCGGGCTATCACGAACGCCGGGCCGAAGCCGGTATCGGCATCGACGAGCAGCGGAAGGGAGCAAGCGGCGGTGATGCGCCTGACATCCTCGAGAACATTGTCCAGGGTTGTCATGCCCAAATCGGGAAGTCCGTAGGAGGAATTGGCGACCCCGGCGCCGCTCAGGTAGATGGCGCGGTAACCGGCGCACTCCGCAAGCATGGCGACGTAGGCATTGATGGTGCCGACCACTTGTAGCGGTCTCTCGGCCTTGAGAGCCTGGCGTAGACGTTTACCCGCTGAAGCGGGAGATGCGGTGGATTCGGTTCCGGTATCGATCATGTTTCACCCCACTCGAAAATAAGTAAAACCGGCCGACCCTCCCAGCTCGGAAAACCCCATTTTTGCTAAGTTACATGCGCTGCGGAGGCGACCATGTCCAAGAAATTCTGGCTGATGAAAACCGAACCCGAGGTATTTTCGATTCATGATCTGAAGAGCCGGCCCGGGAAGAAGGAACATTGGGACGGCGTGCGCAATTACCTTGCGCGCAACCATATGCGCGACGGAATGTCCGTCGGAGACAAGGTGCTTTTCTACCACTCGAGCGTGACTCCCGCCGGCATCGCAGGCCTCGCCACCATCGCGAGCGCCGCTCTTCCGGATCCATCCGCCTTGGATCCCAAATCCAAGTATCACGACCCGAAGGCCACGCCCGTGAAAAACCCGTGGGTGATGGTGGACGTCAAATTTGACCGAGAGTTCCCCAGGCTGATAACTCTCGACGAACTGCGCTCGGCTCCGGGCCTTGAAGGCATGATGGTCATCAAACGCGGCATGCGGCTTTCCATCCAGCCCGTGAAGCCGGAGGAGTTTGAGATAGTGTTGAAGTTGGCGGAAGCCTGAAGCTTCAACTTTTCCGCAAACAAACCCAAAGCCCTAGCCGGCGAAAGTAGAATCGGCGTACACCCAATCGCGGAAAGATTTAACTTAGGGATATGAGACCCGACCTCGAAAGACCCGCCCCCGAAAAACTCCCCATGGTGGGCGGAGTCGAAAAGCTGGAAGGCACTCCCGGTGGCGCATACAAGGATCGCGACGAGGATATCATCAGCCTTCTCAGGGAAAAGCTGAAGGAGCGCACGGGCCGTAACGCCAAGGATACCAAGGCCGGGATGAAGTTCCTCAACGGGCCTGAGGGCGACGAAGACAAATACGAACCCCAACGTCTCAGCCGTAAAATTTGCTGGCAGTACGACATCAACGCCAAAAAGGTGCCCCTCCTCCGCCGCCATTATATTTAACCCCCTTTGACATAACTTTGGTTCCGCCCTAAGACTTCCCCAAAAGCCCGAACTCCGCGTACAAAACTTCCACAAAAGCTTGAAGTTTTACCTCAAGAATAAATGGAATGCCCTGAGGGTTCCCCCTATAATCAAATGACCGCTTCACGGGTTCTGGTACCCGTTCACCGGGAGATAAAAAATGGCGAATCATTCCAACAATGATGGACTGGCCTTATTACAGAGGGATCCATCCCGTCAACTTCTCCTCGAGAAGATGCGGACCAAACTTGCCAGCACTCCCGCCCCTGCCGTGGGACTGAAGCAGCCCAGGCTCAATGTCCGCAGGAAGAACACGCGTTCCTGGATCATCCGGGTGGGGATCGTCCTGGTGCTGGTTGGAGCCAATTACCTCTTTATCGGCCAAAAGGATAGCATAGTGGCGAAACTCGGCTTCGAGGCCGTCCCTTCCCTGCCCAAACCAGCCAAGGAACTCAGCTCCGATGAACAAGCCCTGTATTGGACCTATGCCATGTATGATATCGTCAAATTCCGCCGCCAGTTCGGCGTGAAGGGCTTCTACGCCATCGACCAGAAGAACGCTCGGCGGAATCTGGAAGCCCTTATTCCCGAGGTAAGCCCCCAGGTTCTGGGCGAGATTTCCGCCTATGCCCCCGTGGCGTTCAAAGAAGTGAAAGGCGGGCTCCTCTGATGTTTTCTCGCACCCCTATCGAATCCGGCCAGGCGGGTTTCGGCCTGCTTGAGGTCATCATCTCGGTGCTGCTCCTCGGGCTTGTCGGCTCTTCTACATTCTATTTCCTCCGCGGCCAGAACGCGAGTTCCAATGTCGGAACCGACCTGAGCAAGGGGATGTTCCTGGGCAAGCGAAAGCTCGACTCTCTCAGGGTGATAACGTACGGTTCGGTTTCCGCCGGCTGCGATACGGTGAACCATCGTTATATCAGGCGATGGTACATTTCCACCGATTTGATCGCCGATCGTAAGACCGTCGAACTCCTAATTTCCTGGCCGCTTTCGGCCCAGCATACGATAACCTTCAATACCGTCGTCGGCGACGACCAATACAAGGTGTACTGATGAGAATGGGCCCCAAGGCCGGCGCGGCCGGATTCACCCTGATTGAATTGCTGGTATCCCTGGTGATCGGCAGCATGCTGATTACCTCGTTGTTCAAACTCTGGCAGACCAACCAGAGCGAGACTAACCGGATACAGTCCAAGGTGGACTACCGGGACCGCTTCACCATCGCGACCACGGCCGTCAACCGATCCATCACCATGGCGGGATTCGGAATGTCTAAGATGAACGTTATTGTCAAGGCGACCGGCAGCTTCACGGATACCTTGACCCTGTATTCGAATGAATCGGAAAGGCGTACCACCCTGCGCGACACGGCGCTCGCTGGACACAGCTCGATGCTCGTCTTCAAGGATTCCGGGTTCGTGGAAGGCTGCCTCATCGGCATCACGGACAGTCTGCGCCATGAGTATGTGCGCGTATCTTCTATGTCCGGCGATTCAAGCGCCGGCTTCCGGCTGGAATTTTCGCCCGCGCTCAGATACACCTATGCGGCTGGCGTACCTAATATCTATCCCGTGAAGAGGGAAATCTTCTTCATAGATGGAACCGAGCAGGCTTTGATCAAGAAAGTGGATGACGACCGCGTCGTCCTGGCCACGGGAATGAAGGATTTCAGAATCGATTTGCGTGACGGATCCGGTTTGCCCGCCACATCCTGCCAAAGCATTCGGGTGGTGACCTTTTCGCTGATGGGCACCTATAAGGCTCCCGCCGGGACGCCCAATCAGATGCGTTTTTCTTCCACCGTGATCCCAAGGAATATCCTATGACAAATACCTTCCCTCAAGGTCATTTCCATACCTCCTCCGGCGGGTTTCGCCGGGAACGCGGGGCCGCCGCCTTGCCCATCATCATCACCGTGGCGGTGGCAATCACTTTGCTTCAGGTTCCGTTGCTGTACAAGACCAAATCCGGCAACAAATTCTCGGGAATACAGAAATCCAACATTTCCGCGAAGAGCCTCGCGGAGGCCGGAATCGACGAAGTCATTTCGGACATTGGCCAGAAATCCATGGTCGTCACGGCGGCTACCGATACCACGCCCTACGAAGACGTTGGACTTGGCCGGGGAACCTATACGACCAGCGTCCGGGCCTACCAGACGAACCCCGACCGGGTGGAGGTCCTTTCCACAGGCAAGGTCGGAAACTCTACCCAGACCATCAAGGCCAAGATGGAACTGGTCAAAACACTGACCACCATCCCATACGATACCCCGCGCCTATCGCTTTGGGGCATCCGCGGGTCCCCTCCCACCTTGTATT
The DNA here is from genome assembly GCA_030854955.1 of Fibrobacterota bacterium. Taxonomy (GTDB): domain Bacteria; phylum Fibrobacterota; class Fibrobacteria; order UBA11236; family UBA11236; genus Chersky-265. The sequence continues at coordinate 7,292 of JALYSE010000123.1, forward strand.
ACCACTCGCTGGAGGAACGAGATTCCGGATGGGCATGGATCCATCCCGAAGGCGAAGTGATTGTGCCCGGCGGCGGGGCGCTCAGCATCGACGATTTCACGGTAGCCCCCAACGGGACGATGTATTTCATCAACAACGTCCCGGGATTGAACAGCTCCCTGTATAAAATCAGGCCGACTGATCTGGACAACAACCCGTCCACGCCGGTCACCGCCCGCCTGGTGGGTCCTACCGGACTGATTGCCGGAAGCGATAGCGAAATCCGGGGACTGACCTTCATCGCCCTCGATACCACGGGGAAGAACGGCGTGCTTTATGCCGTAACCTGGAAATCAAAGGAGGTTTATGAACTGAGTCTCGAAAACGGGATAGCATCCCTGGTATCGAACATCGTACCAAAGGGAATCGGCGCAGGCACCGCGTTCTGGTGCGACGCCATGACTCAGGACCTTGTCGGGACAATCTATATCGTCCGGAACAACGCCAAATCGGAATTGTGGCGGTTCGATGAATTCGTCGAGGGTCCCGGGGCGCGCAAGGATTCCGCTTCCTATGTCGCGGAAATTTCCGGCATCAAGGACAAGACCCGAGCTATTGCTGGGCATCCTAACGGTTTTCTTTATGCGGCCGACGACGAACATTGGTACAAGATTTCCCCATTCTCCATGCCGGTCAGCAAGCGGACCACCAAGATTTTCGCGGACAGTTCCAATCTGAAAGGCATGGGGTTCCATTTCGAGCGCGAGGATTTGAAGTTCACGGGCAAGCCAATCAAGCATAAAATCAATATCTGCCACTATCCGCCCGGAAACTGCGCCAACTTCCATACCATCCAGATTGATAGCAGCGCGCTGTCCGGCCATTTAGGTCACGGGGGCGCATCCGCTTGCGCCAAGGATACCCCGGGATATTGCTCCATGGGGCTTTCAGTCACCACCATCAGCGACACCACCATCCAACTGAAGATCATTTCCTGGGAGGAGATGTCGGGGGAGATGGCTGCGACTCCTTAGCCGTACCCCGCTTCAAACAAGCTCTACCGGCGCGCGAACCCGCACGCCGGTTTTTTTATATGAGGCCTTCAATGCCGGTTCCGAAGCGCCCCCCATGGGTACCCCAAATGTTACCAGCCCCCCAAACACGCTTGGGTTTTTACGAATCAATGACACGATTGGCTTTGCACCGAACGGTTCTTTCCCCTTATAATCATTTTGCGGACGCACCATTTGGTACTCTGTACGGACCGGAACATGGCAAACGCGAATCCAAACGAAGTCAACTTTTCCCTGATTCAGCAGCAGGAACAGAGGAGGGCGATTGTCCAAAAGATGCGGGGAAAGCTGGCCGGCCGTTCCCCGTCCGACCCACCGGCGGCCGAAAAGAAGCGAGCATCTTCCCACGGCCTGGCTTCCGCATGGGGATGGAGAATCGCCTTCGCTGCAGTCGTCCTCGCTGCTGCGATGGCCTGGCTTCCTCGTAACGCCGGTATTGGGCCCGCAGCCTCTCCGGCAAAGGCCAAGCCTGCCTTGGTTCTTACGGCCCCCTCGGAAAAATTCGGCATCAACGACCAGGCCCTTTTTTGGACCTACGCACTCTATGATTTCGACCGCCTGAAGGTCAGCTACGGGGTTCCCAAGCATGTCATCATCGACGCGGAACTGGCTGCCGGAAAGCTCCGCGTTTTGCGTCCCAAGGTCGACGCGCGCACCCGCTTCATCATCGACGGGTATATGACCAACGACAGGAGGAAATCTTGAATACTCCCTCAAGGGCCACAGGCGCACATCTAGCGCGCGGCCAGGATGGCTTTGGCCTCGTAGAGATCATGGTTTCCGCCGTTGTGACCGGATTTCTCACTACCGCGGCCTTCTATTTCCTGAGCGCGCAGAACGGCTTGGGCGCCATGGGGAATGATCAGGTGAAAAGCGTGAACATCGGCAAACTGAAGATGGACTCCCTGAAGGTATCCGTCTATGACGAATTGGTGTCCGGATCGGATACGGTTTCGGAACGATACATCCGTTCCTGGCACGTTACGCCGATGCGGGATGGAACGGGACTCCTCAACGGGAGGAAGAAAATCGAACTTAACATTTTCTGGCCCCTTTCCGGAGAACAAACCTTGATTTTGGTTACCCTGCGAAGCGATGATCGGTACAAGGAAGGTTGGCCATGAACGAGCCATTCCAAACGTCCGGAACCAATGCCGATTTACCGCCTCGCGGCCAATTATCTGGAAGTTCCGGCCTGACCCTCATAGAATTGATGGTCGGCATGGTGGCTGGCGCCATCCTTCTGTCGGCAGCTTATAGCCTGATGCACATCCATAGCCGGCAAAGCTACCAGACTGAGAGAAAAATCGAGTTGCGAGGGCAAATGACCCTGACCGCCAAGCGAATCCAAAGGGCCATAACCATGGCAGGAATAGGCTTAAACGGATCCGCGACTCTGCTGAAGAACGATGCCGTAGGAAGCGATACCCTCGTCATCTTCATGAACGAAGCCGAAGCGAATTCTCCGCTCATTTCCGACGCGAACACTTCGACGCCCATCCTCATAGTCCAGGAGCCGTCCCTTTTCCTGAATGCGATCTATGTCGCCGTGTTTTCGGATGGAATCGGCGAAATCCGGATGATCACGGGACAATCCGGATCCGTGCTGCATTTGGATTCCCCATTTTCAAGTCCGCATGCCACAGCATCCTCGGTAGCCTATCCCGCCTCGCTTGAGCGGTATTACTCCGATCAGGACAGCAGTCACATGGTCCTGGAGGAGGATGGCGAGCCCAGAGTGGTCGGAAGGAACCTGCGGAATTTCCAGGTTTCTTTCAAGGATAGGCGGGGAGAATCGACGGAAACCGCTTCCGAGATCCGGACGGTGCAATTCTCCTTCGCAGGCATCTTCCCTTCGGAAGCAGGCGCCTTGAATTCGGTCTCTTTTTCATCCACCGCGATTCCCAGGAACTCCCTATGAACACCAGCGGAAATCGAAACAGCCAAGCCGGAGGCGGCATGTTGAGCGTGGTCGCTGTACTGGGAATGGTACTCCTGCTGGTCCAGGGCACCATGTACCACCGGGCCAAAAGCAGCGCCAGATTTCTGGGTTCGGAAAAAACCAAGGTGCTTGCCCAGCAGATGGCGGAAGCGGGCGTGGAGGAGAACATAGCCGATATCGGGGCCCGGACCCTCAGGCTCCGCAGCGGCCTCATCGATACCGTAACTTATGACAACAAGGCGCTCGAAGGTGGTTTCTATACATCCACCCTTACCACCGTGTCCATCGGTGCTGCGGCGGACACTATCGATTTGGTATCCAAAGGTTCGGTGGGCAAGGCGACCCAGACGGTGCGGGCCCGGTTGAAGCTGAAAAAATACCTTGATACAACCCTGACCCCCATCATGTTTGTCGAACCGGATACAACCTATTCCTATGTGACTGTGACCGTCCCGGAAACCACCACAACCACCGTGGTCCTCGATCCCAGTTCCATGCCCGATGTCGATAACACACCCGCCTATACCGCCTGCATGTCGTCAGGTGGAAAGAAATGCGATGTTTGCCATCTTCCTGGCGGCGACCTGTCGAAGGCCCATGTCATCAATATCTCCAAGTCCGCAATCAAAACCCACGTCAACCATCATGGCGACTACGTGACAACAGACGGCACCTGCGACCTTTACGATCCCGTTACCTCCGATGTCATCACCATGTCGACGCATGTCGATACCGTCGTCACCGTGACCGACATGACCACCTACGACACAACCCTGGTGATCGACACCTTGGTCAAAGTTCAGATATTATCCTGGAAATGACGCGAATCAGCCAAGGCCGGTAAGGCCTGGAAGCGTTGCCGTTATTCGATGGAAGGATCGGTCTTGAAGGTCGGCTGCCAAACGTTGCGGTTACCGTCGGTTGAAATGATGAGCGAATAGTCCCCATTCTTCTCGAAAATGGATCGCAACCACTCCAGGCCGCCGGAATTCTCATCGCGCATGGGCGTCAGCACCTTCGCCTTGTCTTCGTAGGCAAGCTTCCAGGAGCTTACAGGTACCCTGAAAACCCCGGTCGAGCCGGTGTCGACTCCGCCCAATCGTTTGGCACTGGTCGCATTGGTGAAATCGACCGCATCGGCGCGGAACAGGAAGAACGTCAGGGAATCGGGATTCAGTTTGATCCGGTTCGAAATTCGGATTGTGGCGCTATCTGTGAAGGAAGTCGAATCCTTGAGGGGTGCGTCGATGTCCACGGTCTTGCATCCGGAAAGGCCCGCCCAGCCAATAAAGGAAAGGGCGACAAGCGAAGTCCCAATGGAAAGCGACCTGTTGAAACAACGGAATGGAGGTTTGTTCATGTGGAGGCTCCTCCCAACCATGATACCATTACCGATAAACTCTTTCCACCCGGTTGCCTAGGGAACAGATGATGTCGTAAGGATGGGTTTGCTTGATCCGGGCCCAATCCTCAATGGTGATTTCCCGTTTCCCCGATTTGCCCACCAGAATGACCGCGTCCCCCACCTTGGATGCCGGACATTCGTTCAGATCCACGGTAAGGTAATCCATGGAAACCCGTCCGATGATTGGACATGCTTTGCCCCGGATTAGAATCTGGCCTGAATTGCTGGCCGCCAGGGGGACTCCGTCCGCATAGCCCGAAGGCACCGTTCCGACCCAGGTATCCCGTAATAGGACGTGGGTCCCACCGTAACCGATGGTAAAACCGGCAGGGAGGCGGCGCTTGGAAATCAGGGTGGTCTTCAAGGTCAGGGACGGGGAAAGCCGGTAGCTTCTCAAACCGCTCAGGTCGAAAACCCCGTAAAGATTGATACCCGTTCGGACCAAGTTGAAATAGGATTCCTGAAAATTGTTGATCCCATCTGAGTTCGCCATGTGAACCAGGGGAAAGGAGATGCCGGCTCCTTCCAATTCCTTCAAAAGGGCCCTGAACAGGGTCACCTGTTCCATTGATTTGTCGCTCATGGGGTTATTGGCATTGGGAAAATGAGAGTAAATTCCTTCGAAAACCAGCCCAGGCAGTTCCAGGATTTTCCGGATTTCCTGGTATGCCTGAAAATAGGGTATCCCCAATCTTCCCATCCCGGTATCAACTTTGATATGGACTTTCGTTTTACGTCCCTGCTTTTTGGCTTCCTTGGACAGGATCTTGGCCATTGCCAAGTCAAGAATTGGGCAAACCACCCCCCGACGCACGCACTCGGAGATTTCCGAGGCCAATACTCCCCCGATGATCTGAACCGGGACGCTGAATCTCTTCACTAATCGGGCGGCTTCTTTGAGCTCGGCCACACCCAGTCGATTGGCTCCGGCATCCACCAGGACCTCGGCTACGGGTACAGATCCCAAACCATAGGCATTGGCTTTGAGGACAGCCATGACTTGTGCCGGGAGGACGGTTTTTTGGATTTGGCGGAAATTCAGCCTGATGGACTCAAGATCCACCTCCAATTGGACCCTAGAAGGGAAAGTAACCTTAGTCCGATTCATGTCTAAAGGGTAGATAATGGTGAAAATGAGACAGAGGCATCATGGCGAAAATCAAATTTAGCATTAAATTTAACCTGGGCTTACGCCTCGGACTTTATAGGCCGGCCCGACTTTTCGAACATTTGTGAAAGTAGGAATATGCGCAGTTTTAATTCCCTGTGTCTGCTGGTTGGGATTGCCTCCTTTTCGGCTTCGGTCATGGCCGCCGAAGCCCATAAGGGGGAAGATCTCGCGAACCGTTCCTTCAGCAACAGGGACCTTACGGACGCGGAATTCAAAGGTTGCAATCTTGAGAATGCCCGTTTCACACAGACCGTAGGCTCTAAGCTCAGCTTCGAAGGCTCGAACGGAAAGGGCGTGAATTTCTCGTCCATGCAGGTATCAGAGGCTGATTTCCGGAATACCCAATTTCCTCAGGCCGATTTCCGCAATGCCGATCTGCGCAACAGCAATTTCAAGCGGGCAGGCCTGGACGGAGCCAATTTCCAAAACACGGTTCTGTTGGAAGCGATTTTCGAAGGCGCCATCCTGACCAAGGCGAACTTCCTCGAGGCCAAGTTCAATGAGAAGGCCGTTTTCGCAAAGGCCAATCTGGCCGGCGCCAATTTCAAGAACAACAGCTTGGAAGGATCAGATTTCTCCAAAGCCGATTTGACGAACGCGGTATTCAATGGCGTGAAGTTCGAAGG
>JALYSE010000124.1 GCA_030854955.1 Fibrobacterota bacterium
GCGAATAGGACCATTGCATCAGGTCATGGGCGAGACGCAGGTCCTTGGCTTCCAATTCGCGCGCGGTACGCAATATGGGCCGCGCATCGGAATATTGGACGAAGTGGTCCCAGAAGAAATTCTCGACGATGGCGCGGCCGTATTCGGGATCCTCCATGAGCACGTCATGAGGATACTCTTCCTTGGTCAGCCTTTCCCAGTAGGTCTGATACAAGGCGCGCAAGGGGAAAAGGGCCATGGAAAGTTCGTGGTGACCGTGGCGGAAGGCGTGGTAAAGGGCGATTTCGGCATCCCCCCCTTTCGCCGCGAAACCCGTTTCAGCCTCGGCGGGGAGGGGATCGGCGAAGCGCCCGCAACATTCAAGGTACGGCCGGGTATTTCCGCAAATGCAGGAATTTCTTAACTTGCTTGCATCCATGCCGGGAAGCCAATCAAAGGCCCTTTCCCGATAATTTAACTAAACGGGCCGGCCTCGGACCAAACGGAACAGAGATGCACATCGGTATTTTCGATTCCGGTTTCGGCGGCCTTACTATTTTCAAGAGTATCCGGGCCCGTCTGCCCCAATATGACTACCTCTACTTGGGCGACAACGCGCGCACCCCCTATGGAAGCCGGTCCTTCGATGCCATTTTCCGGTTCAGCAGGGAATGCATCGATGAACTCTTCGCCCGGGGCTGCAAACTGGTTATCATCGCCTGCAACACGGCATCGGCCAAAGCCTTGCGCACCCTCCAGCAGAAAGTCCTTCCTACCGAGCATCCGGACCGTCGGCTTCTGGGCATCATTAGGCCTTCCGCGGAAGCCCTTACCGATTATACCCGCTCACGCAGCGTAGCCTTGTGGGCCACGGAAGGAACAGTGAAGTCCCTGAGCTTCTCCCTGGAACTGGACAAGTTGGCGCCGGGCCTCAACCTTATCCAGAAAGCTTGTCCCTTGCTGGTTCCCATGGTGGAAGCGGGCGAACTCGACGGTCCGGGCATCGAGTATTACCTCGGAAAGTATTGGAGCGAAACCGTGGCCTTGGCCGACGCTTCCGACTCCGGCAAAGGCATCGGAGCATTGCTTTTGGCCTGCACCCATTACCCGCTTCTACTTCCCCGGATCCGCGCCATCGTGCCCGCCCATGTGGATATCCTGGTGCAGGGGGACATCGTGGCTCCGAGCCTGGCCGACTATTTGACGCGCCATCCCGAGGTGGAATCCATGCTGAGCCGCAATGGCTCCCAACGGTTTCTCACCACCGACCAAACCGATGGTTTCGATCGGCTCTCCGGAGTCTTTCTGGGGCATCCCGTAATATCTGAAAAAGTCGGGATTTAACGCGTTTTGGGCCATTTCGATTGACGCGGATTACAGGTTTTCCCTATATTGACCTTTAACTGCGGGCCGGTCCCCTACAGCCGAAAGGTCCAAGTCATATGTTGAGCACGGGAAATTGGCAGGATTATCGAGGCAAGGGCGAGGGTGTGCTTATCCATTTGGACGCTTCCAAACATCATGCGTTGGCCGTCCGGGAACCCTTGGACGACAAGAGCCATCCGGTAGTGGAACCGAATTACGAAACCGGTACCTATGGCTTTCTGCAATGCACCAACGCGAAAACCCGCCTCGCTACCATGAAGAACCGCCGCCGCTATTTCCTTTTCGGGACCCGTTACCAGGGCCTGGTGGAGGCATTTCGCGGGAAGTTCCTGATTATCGGCTACATGCGTTTGGACAAGATCCTCGAGGTCCGCAAGCGCCACGTGCATAAATGGATGGAAACCAAGGAATCGGGAGCCGCCGCCCCTGAATGCATGGACATGGACGAATGCCATTCCTTTCAATCCGAAGAGATGAACTTCTACGCTCCTGAGGACTCCTTCGAACTCAGCGAAGAGCTGATGAAGAAGTGGGGCTACAAGGGTAAGGTTACCAAGCAGATGAAGCTGACCTTCACCGAGGAAAAGCTTTCCGTGATCCTGGAGCATTTCAAAACAAAGACCCACAAGAACGCGGACTACATCGCTGCGGCAAAGGGATTGGAAGAAGAAGTGGCGGCCGCGAGGGCGCTATCGGCGGGGAGCTCGGAAGACAAGTGGTAGGCCCCGTTCGGTCCCGAATCCGGGGAACGGTGGGGGCCGCTCTGCAATCATGAACACGAAAAGGCCCGCGCAAGCGGGCCTTTTCGTGTTCATGATTGCGACGGGATAAGCTTCAGGCCGTGCCGTGCTTTTTCAGCAATACGTTAACCCGGTCGAGTAGTTCCTGTTTTCCGAAGGGCTTGGTAATGTAATCCTCCGCTTTCATCACGTGCAGGCCGACCATCAAATCCACCGATTTGTTGTTGCTCGTCAGGAAAGCGATGGGGATCTTGGCCAGAGAAGGCTGTTCGCGAAGCTCCCGGAAAATATCGAAGCCGTCCACATTGGGCATCACCACGTCGAGCAGGATCAGATCGGGATTCAACTCCAGGGCGGTCGCGACGGCCGATTCCGGTTCGGTCACAATCGTTACCTGATGCTGCCCCAACTCAAGGACCAGTTTGACCAGGTCCGCGATATCCCTCTCGTCATCGACGCAAAGTATCTTCGCCATGAATTACCCCTTTGCCAGTTCGCGTGGCAGCCAGTCCCAGTAAAAGTAAGTTACCGCGCATCCCAGGATCAAGCCGATCAAATCCAGGCCCACGGCCGCCAAGGCCAAATACGGTAGGTCTAAACCGAGAAGGCTGAGGAACATGGACAACGACATCAGAAAACTTGCCACATAGAACAGTTTGTACAAGGGCTTTTTCTTGCGAGCTGCGCCGAAAATGCGGCTCAGGGAAGCCACCACCAGAAAGGTGACGATGAACGTCAGGTGAAGGATGATGATGGTAATGGCGGTAAACGAAACCATGGCGCTAGTCCACGCTCATCATGGTACGGTACAGGGCGTAACCCAGGCCGGAAAAGGCCAAGCCGCCTAGGCAGACCAGGCCATAGGAAAAATAGGCCGGGATGAAGGCGAAGAAATGGAGCTTGAGAAACAGCCCCGCCATCAGTACCACCAGGGCAATTTGCATGAAATGGTGTCCCGGACCCTTGGAGAATTTCTGGCGGTAGAACTTGGCGATCAGGGTCAGATAGAAACCGACCACTCCGAACAGGAGGGAAGTCAGTAACATACCTATGGCCTGGACCGTCGACAAAGCCTATTTGCCCTTGCGTTTGCCGAAGGCGGAAAAGGCTTCGACGAAGGTGTCCGCGTCGGTCTTGACGGGCGAACCGCTCATCACTCCCTGGCGGCCCAAGAACTTCTCCATGATCTCGATGCCGCCCTTGGCGATGTGGAACTGGCGGATGTCTTTGGCATGCTGGCTGCCGCGCATCTTGAGCACAAGAATGGCTTTGGAGATGGCGCTATCGATTTCCACGTAGCGCAAAATGAAGTAATTATCCGCGATGAACGGTGCCTGGGAAAGGCTGCTGGTGTCGCCGAGGAGGTTGTTGTTTTCCCTCAAGAGGATAGAGGTGATGCCTTCGCGCTTGAGGCTGGTGATGAAGTCGTATTCCATCTCGCGCAGGGAATCCGATTCCTCCGCCGCGTATTCGAAGTGGGTCAGGGAGTCGACCAGGCAGCGCTTGATGCCCATCTCGTCGATGAGGGTTTCCAGGCCGCCGCCCAGCTCTTCGACCTCGCTGGCCACGGTGGACGGATCGGAAAAGATGATCTTGAGCATTCCCTGCTCTTCGTACTTCTTCAGGTCCCAACCGAAGTTGAGGGCGTCATGATAGTACTGGCTGGGGAACTCCTCGAAGGTAAGGATGAGCCCCGGCTCCTGGAACTTCTCGATGCCGTTGACGATGAACTGCATGCCCAGGGTGGTCTTTCCCGTGCCGGGCGCGCCTTCCACGACGGTGGCGCTGCCTTTGACCACGCCGCCGCCGATCATCTTGTCCAAAGCCTCAATCCCGAATGGCGCTCTTTCCAGCATAGTTCTCCTCGATTATCCGAATCGCATCATGGAACCGGAACTTATCAGCGGCCGATACCCTTAATCAATGTCAAGAGTACGGCCTTCTGGGCATGCAAACGGTTCTCAGCTTCATCAAAGCATACGCAGCGCGGAGAGTCCATCACTTCCTGGGTTATCTCTTCCTCCACATGGGCGGGAAGACAATGGGTCACCATGCATTCTGCCGGGGCCTGGGCCAAAAGTTGCGCATTTACCTGGAAACCTTCGAATTGCTTCTTCTTTTGTTCGGCCTGAGCCTCTTCGCCCATGCTCACCCAAACGTCCGTATACATGCAATCGGCTTTGGCCACGCCTTCGGCGGCGCTATGGGTCATGGTGTAGCTGCCCCCGGACTTCTTGAAGAGCGGTTCCAGGGTTTTGAGGACCTCCGGCTGTTGTTCGTAACCCTTCGGACAGGCAAGGATGAAGTGCATTCCCATATGGGCTGCCAGTTCGGCCAGGGAGTTCGCGACATTGTTGCCGTCCCCGACGAAAGCGAGCTTGAGGCCCCCGAGCTTACCGCGCTTTTCCATTAAGGTTTGTCCCAAGGCCAAGGCTTGGCAGGGATGATGCAGGTCCGTGAGGGCGTTGATGACCGGTACGGTAGCGTACTTCGTCAGGTCAGTCACGAGTTTGTGGCTGAAGGTGCGGGCGACGATGCCGTCGACCCAGCGGGAAAGGCATAGGGCCGCGTCCTTGGCCGACTCCCGGTTGCCCAGGGAAATTTGTGACGGATCAAGATTGATGGCCGCGCCTCCGAGCTGGACCATGCCGGCTTCGAAGGTGACTCGGGTCCGCAGGCTGGGCTTTTCGAAAATCATGGCGACGGTCCGGCCCTTGAGCTTATCGCTCGGCCCAGAAGCCTTGTATTCCCGCTTGATGGCGGCGGCCAAATCGAGGATTCCCTCCAACTGGCTCCGGTCCAAATCCAGCAGGGTATTCAGATGCTGAAGCTTGGAAGTGGTCATTTTGCCTGAGATTTTATCCGGTTAAAGCGATATCCATGTTCCGCCATGGATAAAACTTATAAATAATTGTTTCCAATGCCTGTGGCCAACAAGGTCCGGGACCTCCGATAAATGCTATTTTCAGTGGTCGAAATGTTCCAGGCCGAAAATCCCAAGCCCGAACCCTCCGACGCGGCCGAAACCGTCCCGTGCTTCGGTAAAATAAACCTGTTCCTGGAAATCCAGGACCGTCGTCCCGACGGCTTCCACAATCTGGGCACCCTATTCCATACCATCGATTGCGGGGATCGCCTCAGCGCCGAGCCCGCGCCGACCCTAACCTTGGAAGGGGCGGAAGGCATCACCGCCTCGACAGATGACAATCTCATTATCAAAGCCGCCAAGCTACTGCGCGAGACCTTTCCTGATCGGGTGAAGGCGGATGCCGGAATGCGCTTCTCTCTCGTCAAAATCCTTCCCACCGGTGCGGGACTGGGCGGAGGGAGTTCCAACGCCGCCGCCGCCCTGCAATTGTGCAACCGGATCTGGCGCATGGGCCTTACCGACAGCGAACTCCTGCCGGTGGCCGCTCGCCTGGGAGCGGACGTGCCCTTCTTCCTCTTCGGCGGCTGCTATTTCGGCGAAGGCAAAGGCGAAATCCTCCACCCCGCTCCCAGCCCGTACCCTTTCCACATCGTCGTCGGCACCCCGCCGTGCCGGGTCGAGACCGGCTGGGCATACGACCAATTGGATCCCGCGCGTAAAAAGGAATGGGCCCGCTTCAAGGCCCTTTACTTCACCTACTTCGAGGATTGGGAATTCTACCAGGTCCTGCGTAACGATTTCGACGCCCCCATGCGACGGCATTTCCCCGAGATCGAAACCCTGTCTAACCGGATGGGGGACTTCGGGCCGATCAAGACCTTGCTTAGCGGCAGCGGCGCCAGCGTCTTCAGCCTGTTCCGGGAGAAGGCCGCCGCGGAACGCTGTTTGGAAGAGATCGGCGTAAACTGCCGATTCTCCTGCCTGGCTGAATTCGCGACTTAAATGCCAATTTCGCCCTAAATCCCCAAGATTTGGGCGTTTACAAGGTTGCACGCCCCCCTGATTCTTCCTACTTTACACCCCCATTCCCGGTGGGGCGTCGTCAAGTGGTAAGACAACGGCCTTTGGAGCCGTTTACCGTAGGTTCGAATCCTACCGCCCCAACCAGGAAAACTCGACCTTGTCTCAGTCACAATAACATATCGGGAAGGCGCGCCAAGGTCGTGTGCGTGTACCGAGCAAAGGAATTCGAAATGGCAACTACATTGTTGGGCCTCGCCGCCAAAAAAAGAGACCATACCACCAAAGCCGCATTGAAGAACATGCGCCAAGAAGGACGCGTTCCCGCCGTAGTATACGGACTTGATCGCGAACCTTTGATGGTCGAAGTGTCCGCCGTGGACATGCGCGCCCACCTTACCCAGCGTAACCATGTGATTGAGCTGTCCCTGGACGGCGGCGTTACCGAGAAGGTCATGATCAAAGCCATTGAACGGGATCCCATCAAAACCTTCCTCATGCACATCGATTTCCTGCGCGTCGACAACGAACATCCCGTTGTCGTCAATGTCCCGGTCACCACCTACGGCATCCCGTTCGGCGTCAAGACCCAGGGCGGTGTGTTCTCCACCATGAAGAAGTTCGTCAAGCTGCGCGCCAAGGTGCAGGACATTCCGGACAAGTTCGACATGGACGTCACGGAGATCCAGTCCGGCACCATCATCTACGTGCGTGACCTGAAGTTCGAGAAGGGCACCTTCGTCACCCCCGGCAAGACGGCCCTCTACGGCGTCACCACCGGCAAGGCCGAGGTTGAGGAAGTCAAGCCGGTCGTAGCTGCGGCCGCTCCCGCCGCAGGCAAAGCCGGCGACAAGAAGGATGATAAAAAAGATGACAAGAAGGACGAAAAGGGCGGCAAGGACAAGAAGTAGCCTTTCGTGCACATTCTCATGGGCCTGGGGAATCCGGGCCCTAAGTATGACCGCACCCGCCACAACATCGGATTCGATTTCGCGGATCGGGTGGCGGGTGATTCCAACCGAGCCCTGCCAGGCCACGTCGGCGCGTGGAAGTTGGAGGCCAAAAGCCTCACCCGTAAGATTACCCTGGCCGGCCTTTCCCTGCTCATCGTCAAGCCTCAGACCTACATGAACCTCAGCGGTGAAGCCGCCCAACAACTACTTCAGTTTTACAAGATTTCTCCGCGTAACCTCATCGTCGTGGTGGACGACATCTACCTTGAACTGGGTGCGCTGCGCATCAGGACCCAAGGCAGCCACGGCGGCCACAATGGCCTGCGCAACCTGATGGAACATTGCGGGGACGAGTTCACGCGCGTCCGCATCGGAGTGGGTCCCCTCCCCCCTGACCAGGACAAGGCGGACTTCGTGCTTCGGAAGTATGGGGCCGAAGAGTCCAAGGTTCTGGATAGCGTTTTGACGCAAGCGCAAAGCATTGTCGAAACCGGGCTTTCCCTGGGTTGGGAGCGCGCCGGGTCCAATTTCAACCGTCGATCAGGTTTACCAGGTCAATCCGGCAGTCCTGGTGTATCCGGTCCGTCCGGCGGTAGCACAACATGATTCGCCGTTGAAGCAATCATCCCGTTATTTTATCTTTTTTTGAAACGTCACCTCACGCTCCCAAATGGTCGGGATCCATCAGTGGCGACACGGATTCTCCCGCCATCGGCATTCTTACTTAATAGGGAGAGGCGATGGGAAGGATTCGACTCCGGTTGGGAAGTCGCACCACGGTTCAATTGTGCTTTTTTTTCTAGTTTACAGGTAGGATTTTCGAAGCGACTTGCGTGGAGTTTGCGTAGCAAACTTTGGAGCAGGGAGTTTCACTAAGTGACTCAAAAGCGACTTGCGTGGAGTTTGCGTAGCAAACTCCATAGCAAGGAGCCTCACTACTTAAAAGTCAGGTGTCCAGGATGCAAGAGGATTTACAGTACCTTTTAGAGCTCTCGACGGTGGACAAGAAGGTCTACGAACTCAAGCTCACGAAGAAGGATCTTCCCGTCCGGATTCAAACCCTCAAGGACGATATCGAGCGGGAGAAGGTCAACGCCGAAAAGACCAATGCGGCCATTGACGAGACCAAAACGAAGATCACCGAAAACCAGGACATTGCGATCCAGGAGCAGACGTCCCTCATTGACAGCAACCGCCGTCTGGAAGCCATCAGCACCAATCGCGAATATGACGCCGTGCATCTGGAAATCGCGACCCACAAACGCAATATCGACAACGCCCAAGCCAACGTGATCCACTTCCAGCAGATTCTCGAGAACCTGCTCAAGGAAAAGGAAGCGGCAGATGTCGCCTACAAGGTGGTGCTCGACGCCAACGGTCCCGAGCTGAATAAGCTGACCGAAGAGCTCAACGGGATCGAAGACAAGATGGCTTCGGAAACCTCGAAGGCCGACGCGCCCCGCAATATGATCAACAAGAAGGCTCTCGCTGTATACGACCGCGTGGTCAAACGCCGGGGCAACCCCAACGTGATCGCGGCCATCAACCGGAATCAGAAGGCCTGCCTTGTCTGCAATCGCACCCAGACTCCCCAGCGGATCATCGAAATCAGCAAGAAGAGCGCCCTGCTCACCTGCGAAAGCTGCGGAAGCATCCTGCTCTGGAAAGAGGATTAAAAAAAGGCGTACATGAATGGAAAAAGCGGGCTCTGGGCCCGCTTTTTTTTAGGGTGTGCCCCTTGCCCGCCTTGATTGTCCGAAGGCCTCATGGCCGCAATGGGAACCGAACTTAGCCGCCTTCGGTCTTGGCTTCGGTGCCACCGGCGGTGACTTCCTTTTCTTTCAAAGCCTTCGAGATCATCTTCGCCGATTCCAACGACACTGCCAAGGCCATCTTGCGGAGCCAGGTTTCCCGCTCCAAGGGTGACATCCGTCCCCACCGGCTTTCAGGACCCGTCAGGAAGGACTTATCGGCTACCTCGCCGTTTACCACTCCGTCGAAAACTATTTCGCCGTCGGCGCCGTTCAGGATACGCAGGCGCAGCCCCTGGGTCCACTTCACGTTCACGGACCAAGGCTTCCACCAGGTGCGTTTGCTTTCCATGGCTATGGGTTCGAGCCGGCCGAAAGCGTAATACTGGGCGCCCAATCCCTTGGACAGACCTGGCATATCCCGAGGACCGGCTTCCGGTCCCCGCAGCACCCCCTTGGCGTAAAGCATGTCCACGTCTTCCCGTGTGAATACGGTCACGCCGGTATCGGCGCTGAGTTCCCATTGGATGCGTTTGGAGATGGCGTCGCAGACCTGGGGATCCGAGTCCCTACTCAAACCCAGAAAGGCGATGGACGGTTTGGCATAGGAATCCAGGATGAGGAATCCGAGACCCAAGGCGACGGCCAGTACGGTTTTAATCACGGATTGCATCCTTTGGGTTATCGTCAGCACTTCGATCATACTTTAATCGGGAAGTGCCAGATGCGTTTTTCGGGGAATACCGACAATCGACCCGGCCGGGGCTTAGGGTCGCTTGGGCCGGACCAAAGGGATTTAAGTCTTCAACCCGAATTTTCGGTGGATTTCCTCCATGGAATAGCGAACCACGATGGGGGCTCCGGAAGGGGAAACATAGGGGTTCTGGGTGGCGAACAGGCCGTCGATCAGGGCCGAAACCTGGGGATAGTCGAGGTGTTCACCCAGTTTCACTGAAGTTACCCGGGAATAGACCTTGGCCAGACGTTGCTGGAAGTCTTCACTGCGGTTGGGAATGGCGCCACGCTCAGGGCGCAGCATGCCTTCCACCATTTCATGGACCACTCGGCGGGCCTGGTCGGGCTTCACTTCAATGGGCAAGCCCCGCAATTGAAAAGTATTGCCGCCGAAGGATTCGAGATCGAAGCCCAGGGCCTGGAGGCGATCGAGATGTTCTTCCAGAAAGAGGCTGTCGGCGGGAGGCAGTTCCAGGACTTCGGGGAAGAGCAATTGCTGGGATGAGAATCTGCCTGGCTGGCGCAATTCCTCCAAGGCCTTCTCGTACATGATCCGCTCATGGGCGGCCTGCTGGTTCACCATCATGAGTCCGCTTTCCACGCCGAAAAGGATGAACCCATTATGCAATTGCAGGTAAGGGACTTCCGGAAGCCTCGGCTTGGATCCGGCAGCTTCTGACGGGATTCCCGAGTCCGGAAAAAAGCGCGAGACCGGCGGCGCGGGGCGGGCATCCGCCGGGAACAGGCGGATTTGGTTCGATACGGAGGGATGGCCGGGACGCACCAGTAACGAATCAGTTACCCCAAGCGCTCCTGGGAAGGCTGCGGAAGCCGGGGGCGCGGGAGCTGCGGACGCAGAGGCTGCGGACGCAGAGGCTGCGGACGCAGAGGCTGCGGACGCAGAGGCTGCGGACGCAGAGCGGGAATCACCCTCCGCTTCGGCGATGCGGGAAGCTGAGGGGGTGAACGGGGAGTAAACGAAGGGCTGCGGCATTCCGGGCCGGTTGCTTTCCGCTTCCGGAAAGGAAACCGCCAACGCTTGCGGCCCGTCCAATGGCCCGTGGAGGTCCAGCATGGGAGCATCCACCATCTTGCGCAACGCGTTCTTTACGGCCTGGCTGATGGCCCAATAGATGCGGCTCTCGTTGAGGAAGCGCACTTCCTTCTTGGTGGGATGGACGTTGACGTCCACTTCCTCGGTGGGCATGGTCAGGTAGAGTACCGCCATTGGAAATCTCCCCGGAGGCAACACGTCATAGCTCTGGGAAAGCGCCCTGGAGATGAGGCCGCTCTGGATCACGCGGCGGTTGATGAAGAAATACTGATGGGTCGAGCGCAGGCGGGCCTGCTGGGGTGTGCATACGTATCCTTCCACGTGGATGGAACCGCGTCCTCCGTTCTGATCGTCCGACCAATCCACCGGGACCAGTTCATTGGTGATGTTGAAGCCCAGGACCTCGCCCACCCTATGCTTGAGCGTTCCCTCGGCCAGGGACAAGGCCTCCCGCCCCTTTTCGACGACCCGGAAACTGGTGCCGGGATGGGCCAAGGCCACCCGGCTCAGCATGTTCATAATTCGGCCGGCTTCGTTCTTTCCCGAACCCATGAACTTGCGCCGCGCAGGGTTGTGGAGGAACAGGTTCCGCACCGTGATGGTGGTGCCGGGATTCCGCGAGATCTCCCGGTTGCCGGTCTCGATAGAATCCAAAATCGTGACCGAGAGGCCGGTCGGCTCGGAAGCATGCCGGGTCTCGATGGTGAGCTCGGCCACGGCGGCCATGCTGCAAAGGGCCTCGCCCCGAAAGCCGTAAGTCACCACGAATTGGAGATCCTCGACTTCGCGGATCTTGCTGGTGGTGTGGGGCAACCAGGCCGTCATGGCGTCTTCGCGGACCATCCCTTTTCCGTTGTCGCTGACCTTGATCAGGTCCAGGCCCCCCTCTTCGAGGGATATGACGACCTTGGTCGCGCCCGCGTCGAGGGCGTTCTCCACCAATTCCTTGACCACGTTGGCGGGCCGTTCGATGACCTCGCCCGCGGCGATTTTATGAATGGTGGCCGGAGATAGTTGATTGATGACCGTTGCCATAAAAACCTAAGGTGCAAAAAGATGGAAAGAAACCTGGAAAATAGAATTCCCCCATTCAGTATCCCCGTTCCTAAATGCTCCCGTTTTTGCCTTTTTCCTCTAATTCAGACCAATGCGCAAGGTATCCATACCGATCCTATCAGTTTCATATGTTATATTTCAAATATGAAGGTGACGTCCAAAACCATGTACACCCTGCACTTTCTGACCGCTTTGGCCATCAAGAGCAAGGATTGGCCCGCCAAGCCCATCCATTTGCGCGAAATCGCCAGGGAATACAACATCCCTTTTAAGTTCCTGGAACAGATCGCCATCCTCATGAAAAGCGTGGGACTGGTCCGGGGTACGCGCGGAAAATTGGGCGGCTACCAATTGGCCGAATTGCCGGAAAATATCACCCTGGCCCGGGTCATCAAGGCCACGGAAGGGGAGATACTCCCTTGCGCCGAGATTGAAGGGGGTACGGAAGCCGTCACCTCCCTATTGCACGTCCTTTTTCAGGAAGGTCGGGATCTGGTGGATAAGAAACTCGCATCGGTCACCTTGGCCCAAATCGCCGAAAAGGCGAAACAGCAATTGGAACCCGTGCCTATGTATTACCTGTGACGATGGAACACTGATGACCACGAATGATACTCCCGCCGGATCACCGGCTCCCGGTCCAAAGGGGACTTCCGGCCCCCACGGCGCGCTCGATGCGCCCATCGAAACGACACCTGCGCTTCCCGGTTCCCTGGAAGCGCTTGCCCAGGACCTGGATCGCGAATTCGCCCGACTCAGCGCGGACGACCGCATCCGCAAGGCGTTCAGTCTCTTCGGTAGCGAACTGACCGCCACCACCTCCTTCGGGCGCGACGCCGGCCTCTTGCTCCATCACATCAACCGCCTGGGTATCGGCATTCGCGTTTTTTTCATCGACACGTCCTTCCATTTCCGGCAGACCCTGGACTATCGGGATACGCTGACCTCGGCCTACAAGCTGGACCTGCGCGAGGTACGCTCGCTTGAGCCTGATATCCGCCGCTATGCGGTGGAGAAGGATGGCAACCTCGCCATCTCGGACACGAAGGCCTGTTGCGGCATCAACAAGGTGCGCGTGCAGGCTGCCTTCCTGGGCCGCTCGGACGTGAAGGCTTTCCTGACGGGATTGCGCCGCGACCAGAGCGAAACGCGCGCCCATACCCCTTTCGTCCACGTCCAGAAGGGCAAGCTCAAGATCTGTCCCTTCGCCGACTGGCCCGCCAACGACGTGGAACTGTACCTGCAATTGCGGGAAGTGCCCGAGCATCCCTTAGCCAAGGCAGGCTATTCCAGCATAGGCTGCAGCCCGGTCACGTGCACGAGCATGCCGCTCGACCCGGGCGATCCCCGCTCGGGACGCTGGGTCGGGGACGCCAAGACCGAATGCGGATTGCATCTGGACTACGAACCCTGAAACCCTCCAACAGCATGGACGACCGCATCAAAGACGGCATGAAATACCATCGCGACCTAACCGAACTAATCGGGAAGACCCCCCTGGTCCGGCTGAACAAGATCATCCCGGACAACGGCGCCGTCTTCCTGGTGAAGTTCGATCAGCGCAATCCCGGCGGCTCGGTCAAGGACCGCATCGCCCTCCATATGATCCAGGAAGCGGAGAAGTCCGGCAAGCTCAAAGCGGGCATGACCATCATCGAACCCACGAGCGGCAACACCGGCATTGCGCTGGCGTGGATCGCCGCGGTCAAGGGATACAAGTCGATTTTGGTGATGCCGGAAGCGATGAGCATCGAACGGCGCAACCTGCTGCAGGCCTACGGAGCGGAACTGGTGCTGACGCCTTCTCCCCAGGGCATGGCCGGCGCCATCGAAAAGGCCAAGGAGATGGCCCGCGCGCATAAGGATTATTTCATGCCCCAGCAGTTCGACAATCCCGCCAACCCGGACGCCCATC